>NZ_JAZETO010000005.1:0-401213 GCF_036864485.1 Alteromonas sp. S015
ACCACTCAAGGCGCTCGCGCTGCTCGCTGGGACGCTAATACATGAGCTGCGTCACTTCGTTCCTAATTTTAGCCCCTTAGTGGGGTGTTATGTCAACTCACTAAGGAAGGTTTTATGAACTATATGAAGGTACTTTTCGTCACCTATTTTCTGTCTACTGGTGGATTCGCCGCTAGTAATTATGCCTCTGTAGAATTAACGCATTTGAATCCAACACAAGTCAAAAGCACTTGGCTTAGAGAGAAGCAATTCATGCCACGTTACCCCGTTAAAATGGCAATGAAGGGAATTACTGGTTGTGGAATATTTAAAGTAATAGTCGACAAAAATGGTTCAACGGAAAGCATCGAGCTTATTAGCTCAGTTCCTAAAAAGGTTATTTCTAAGCCAGTAACGAAAGTTATTAAAGGTTGGAGTTGGACGTTGGCTGACGGCAAATCCCCAATCCGCGAAGAAAAGCTATTGAGGCTAGATTTTTGTATAGGGGGTAGTACAGAGGAAGAATCTATTTCAAGGTGCAAGCAACAGTCATCTATGGCGTGCGAATAGCGTTCACATAACAAACAAATTATGGCACTCTCTGGGACGCAAATATTTGCGCGGCTTTGCTATTATTGCACACGTATTTGCGCCCCATATTTGGAAGTTAGGCATTTAAGGAGAATCAGTTGAAACTTGCAGAAGCATTGAACATTAGAGCGGACCTTCAAAGGCGCTCTCATCAGCTTAAAGAACGAATCTTACGTAACGCAAAGATTCAAGTGGATGAGAAACCAGCAGAAGATCCGAATGAACTGCTCAATGAATTAGAGCAAGTAAATACTGAACTGGTTCAGCTCATCAAAGCAATTAATAAAACTAATTGCAGTATTCGTTTCGACGAGCATCAAATGCTCTCTGATATATTATCCGAAAGAGATTATCTTTCTAAACAGATAGAGCTATATCGGGAACTTGCTAAACAAGCAACAGTTACGCAAGATAGGTATAAGAAACTAGAAATTAAATTCAAACCTTCCGTCGACGTTAGAGCAATACAACAAGAAGCGGATAAACTTTCAAAGCAATTTCGAGAGTTGGATATGAAAATTCAGTCAATTAACTGGACTGAGGACTTAATTTAGGAAGAACGGTAGGTTTGTTTGCGGGCGAATATTTTCCGACAACTGGGTAAAGTTGTAGCTAGGTTAGACGTAGGGGCAAGTCTAGAAGGTTCGATTCCTTCTCAAACATTTATCCCCTGTACAAATCACACTAGAATTTTGTACATTTTATTGTTACTACCTTAAATATTGACGCAAGCTAAGCTGAGGGTGGGTTCGGGGTTCTTTTAAGCAGATGCCTAACAAACGCATTAACACTCGCTTCGCTCGCGGGGGGACAAAGACACGTAGGCTCTCCTCGCTTTGCTCGGTATTTTAGCCTACGTATATTTGCCCGTTATGCGGAAAGTTAGGTGCTTCTTGGAAAAGGAAAAATGCATGGATGAAATAATCAAAGCCAAATTCAACTCTTACCCATCAAATATCAAAAATGAATTACTTAATCTTAGAGGGTTAATATTCCAAATAGCCAAATTAGAAAACCTCGCCCCAATTAACGAAAACTTGAAATGGGGGCAACTAAGTTATTCTTCTCCTAAAGGCAGCCCTATTAGAATGGACTGAAATACTGGTTCACCATTAACAATTTCGCTGTTTTTTAACTGTAAAACTAAGTTAGTCCCTACCTTTAGAGAGGTCTTTCGAAATCAATTAAAATTCGTGGGTAATAGGGAGCTTTTAGTTCCGGCTAAAAATGCTTCGAAACAAAGTGGATTAGAGTATTGCATATCCGTTGCACTAAGATATCATCAACTTAAAAATATGCCTCTATTGGGGTTTTAATATGCACGGACCTAACAGCACGCTCAAGTCGCAACCCTCTGCGCGAGCTGCTGAGACAAAAACACAATGCCGCTTCGCTATTTTCGCATTGTGCGTTTGCCCCTTAGTTTAGTGTTAGGTGACAAGGAGAGTTTAGTAGATGGAACCAAATTATTCAGAGTACACGACCTTAGAGTTAGAAGATGCTCTAGAGAATATAGATAAGGAAAATTTCCCAGATCGGGTAGAGCGAATAAGAGTCGAATTAGCTTCGCGACAAACATCAGCGAAAAGTAGCTTAAATACAGTTAGTGATGATATTGAACCAAACGAACAATTCTTCAAATGTCCTACCTGTGAAAAGAAAATAGGGTTCTTCTCTAAAACAGCTAATAAATGGGGAAAGACAAAAACATGCCCACACTGCAATGCTCCCTTTCAAACAACCGTTAAGACTAAACTATTCGCTATTGCACTTATACCAGCGCTTATTATTCACTTATTCATATTGCGTCCGCTTGTTGTTGCTTTTGACTTACATGAAGCAATAAGCACCGGTATTATATGTGGCATTCTTTCGGTTCTTTCCATGCGTTACAGGAAAGTCCGGAGCAATAATGTCACCTAACAAAAAAATTAACTCACTACGTTCGCTGAGATGTCGAAAGAATTAAAACAAAGTAAAGTTACTGGGTCGTGTTTCACAGGGCATATAAGCCACTAAAGACACTCACTTCGCTTATCTGGGCACATTACGGAAACGAACGCAAAGGAATGGTCGTTGGAATTGCATCTTCAATTAGTGAAATTTTATGTGAAGAGACCAAATTTGTTCCTATCCAATATGGCAGCGTCATCTAAACCAACGTAAAGCCAGATTCCCCCATCTCTAAGTAAGACAACGGAGCCTATTGAAGTTAATGGAACATTTCATTTCACAAAGGGACAGCTGGAGCGTTTGCAGCGCATGTTTCTCTATAAGCCTACATGTTTTGGGCAAATGAGGAAGAAGTGCGAGTGGCAAAGTGCCTAAAGGGTATCGAAACCAGCTGCTCTATTAAAAGTAGTACATTCACCACTATTGATGTCGGTGGACGACCGTTATACCTGCTAAATTTACCGAAAGGTGCGATAAAAAAAGTATATGTTGGAGTACGTTCTGAGTTTCTAGATGCTGATAAGGCTTTAGATTTAATAAAAAGTGTTCGAAGCTATCAACCCCAGTAAATGTGTATGGGTGTAAAATCAGTAATAGCTCTTGGGAACTGGATCTTTTCGAACTAGAAACAGCAGCTAATGAAGTATTCTAACGGTCAAACCGCTGAATGCGGCGTTAGGGCAAAGAGGTTAACAATGATTTCAGAAGCAGATTGGAAACACTTTAAGAAAGTGAAAGCTGTAACGCTAGATAAATTTTGTAAAATGACTTTAGATGACGCTGTTGAAAGAATTAATGATGTTACACTTTCAAACCACGAAAAATACATTAGCTTATATAAGCTGTTCGAGAGTCGCGATAAAAAAATAGCAGGAATATTTGATTATAATTCCAGATCTAAGGTTATGCTTCAGCTCTATTTATTGAAATCAGAAGGCCTTCTCAACCTGGAACAAATTGCTGGTTTTTCAGATGAAGTGCAAGAGTATCTGAAGAGAAATGACTGATGAATCAGTTCAGCTCAACAAACAAATGTTGAAGGCACAAACACGCGGGCTCTGCTGCGTACTTGGTTGAGATAAAGGAATAAAAATGAAGGGAAGTTGTAATTGTAAAAGTATATCGTTCACCTCTAGCCAACAAATTAAAGCATTCGTAAATTGCCACTGCAATTTGTGCAGGAAAATGAATGGTTCATCATTTTCAACCTATGTAGTAGTACCTGAAAACGAGTTTTCTATCACAGGCCAAAGCCTAAGCTCGTTCAAAGTGTCTGAACATGCTACCAAGCATTTTTGCACTTGTTGCGGTACACCTATTTTCAATACCAACCCAAAGCTAGCTGGTTTAATTATTATCCATCTGGGAGCTATCGACTCTCACTTAGAAATTAATCCCGCAGCAAACATCTTCTGCGAATCACAACTAGAGTGGGTTAATAAAATCAAAAATTTAAGATGTTTTGACCAAGGTTTATCGTAATGCAGCATAAAAAGTCAATCTATACTCACTTCGTTCGCAAAGTAATGCATAGCATTCTTGTTTTAATATCTATATTTTTTACTGCCTGTGTGAATGCTAACGTAACTTTAGAGTCATCATGGGGTGGTGACTACTATCAATACATTCCCACTAATAAACCTGAAAATATAATGGTTATTGCTCACGGTATGCTCTCAAACACTGAGAATGCTTCCGATGTGGCGAAACAATATATTACTAGATGGATACCATATGCAGATGAATATGGATTATTGTTAATTGCTCCCGTATTTGATACTGCACGCTTTGGAAACTTAGGTGGTGGGTATGGTGGATACCGAAATTTATTTGGTAAAAACATTTCGGCAGATCAATTCGTTAATAACATCGTCGATCATTATTCAAATTATACGAGCTCACGTAGTAACAGCTTTTACCTCTATGGCCATTCCGCTGGAGGCCAATTTGTCAACAGGTACATTGTAACCCATCCTGATAGAGTTATTCGCGCCGTCATCAGTGCCGCTGGTCGATATAGTTACCCTACTAAATCTAGCAAGTGGCCTTATGGTGCAGGTGACTTATCTAAAACTATCGTGTGGAAAGATGGCACACAACAATCAGTCTATATATCAAAGCTATTAAAAAATTACGCTGTGGCTTCAAAAAAAATATCGATTGTTATTGGTAGCACCGATATTAAACCCCAGCCTAGAAGACCAGCTCATGTTGGTAATAATCGTATTGAAATTGCGTATAGTTGGGCTAGAGCGATGAATGAAAATGCTAAAAAATTTGGAATCAAAGGTAATGTTAATGTAGATATAATTCCGAATGTTGGTCACAGTTCATCAAAGTTGACACCATATTCCGCGCAGGCTTTGTTTGGCCATCGTTAATTATAGCTAAAACAGCCTGTGAAGCGTTGAGTGCGCGCGCCAAAGATAAGTGTAAACATTTAAACTATCAAAGCGCAGACCACTTGCCAAACTATGAGTTTTAAAAGTGGTGGCGATGTGAATAACACTTCTATTAATATACTTACAAAGCACAATAATGACTAGTCAGCTTCTTCAACAAATAAAATTTTATGACCATAAATGAATTCAATAACTTTTGCAGTTCACTGCCCCACACCACTCATGTAGTTCAGTGGGGAAACTCAGAGGTATGGAAAATAGGTGGGAAAGTCTTTGCGATAGGCAATACTGGCAAGGACGGGCACCCTGCATTTACCTTTAAAACGTCAGAACAAAACTACTATTTTCTAGAAGTAAAAGCGGGTTATAGGCCCGCTCCCTATCTTGCTAGTCGTGGAATGAAATGGATACAGCAGTATAATTGTGAAAGTGATGAAGACGAAGCTCTAGAGTATTACATAAGCGCGTCTTACAAACTCGTATCGCTAGGTTTAACCAAGAAGTTGCAAAAGGAGCTTGGCTTAAATCAACTTTAATATAAGGTGCTTACATTATGTTGAAAGCAAAACACTTTACCCGCAACATTCGTCCTTATGTAGAAGCCGAGTTGGCGCTTGCTCATAAAAAGCAAAACCTAGGTAACCAAAAGTGCGTTTTCACACACTTAGAAAATGCTCACGTTCTTGGTCAAGCTTCTACAAGGCTGCACACAAAGGTACACGTTCAAATGCTTATATGGGCAGTGAAATCGGGCGATTTACGTGAATTTTTTGGTCAACTTTTCAGAATTGTGGGCGCTGCCACTAAAACTGTTTTTGGGCTTGTGCCATATGGAAATACTGGCGGAGCTAACGTAAACCCATTTAAAGCAATGCCCATTGAACCAAGGCTCAAAAGGATAATAGAAAAAGCGCATTTGTATGAAGATTAAAATTAACGTTGTTGATGCATTTACCAATGTAAGGTTCAAAGGTAACCCGGCCGCCGTAATTATAACTGGCAAGTGGCTTAGCGATGAAAAGATGCAGTACATCGCTGCTGAAAACAACCTTTCCGAAACGGCTTTTTTAGTTGAAGATGAAAACGGCATATTTGCTATCCGCTGGTTCTCCCCCCTATCAGAAATCGATTTTTGTGGGCATGCGACGCTGGCATCCGCGTTCGTAATCTTTAGCGAAAATTATCAACTACCGCACATTTCTCTTTTCGCCAAGTCGGTGGGGATGATGAAAGTCGTTAAGAAAGACGACGGATTCATTCAAATGGACTTCCCTAATAGAATACCCCACCCTGTGGATGACGTGCCTGAAGCATTACTGCGAGGCCTTTCGATAAAACCCAAAAGCATTTTGAAAAATGACCAAGCGTATTTTGCTGTTTACTCTGACGAAGTTGACGTTTTAAGCGTAATTCAAAACAGCGAACAACTAAGAACACTCGCACCCTATGATGTGGTAGTGACAGCACCGGGGACTCAATTTGACTTCGTATCCCGTTATTTCTGGCCTGCAAATGGTGGTGATGAAGACCCGGTTACCGGTTCAATCCACACTGGGTTAGCACCCTATTGGGCTAAGAAATTAAGCAAGTCGAAGTTAATGGCCTATCAAGCGTCTAAAAGAGGCGGAACATTGAAATGCGAAGTGACCGGCGACCGCGTGCTTATTTCGGGCCAAGCGGTGTCTTACCTTGAAGGTTACATTACTATTTGATGGTTGATGGCCTAATACGGCTTACTTAATAGAAGAGAACTCGCCTCTCGAAGGTTACCGCCCGCCTCAAACAAAAAAGCGGAAGATATTTAACCTTCCGCTTTCACTCATGCAACATCACATTGCTGCATCTTGTTTTATCTAGGCAAATGCAACATTAGCGCCCCACTGCAATACCTTCTCTTCGAGGGTCTGCTCCGCCAATTAATTTGCCTGATCTAAACTGGATTCCGTGAAGACCGCTGTTTAAATCCACTACTTTTACATTGTGGCCAAGCGCCTTTAATGGCTCTTCAAGCTCGGCGATTGGTGTGCCCTTCTCTAACGCCGTATAGTCGTTTCTATTAGTGATTTTAGGTAGGTTGATGGCCTGTTGAATATCCAAGCCAAAGTCTAAAACACCAATCAGGGTTTGTGCCACATAGCTAACAATTCTAGAGCCGCCCGGCGAACCTACAACCACCTCTAGGTTCCCCTCTTTGTCGAACACCATTGTAGGGCTCATTGCGCTTCTAGGGCGTTTACCCGGCTCTACGCGATTTGGTACAGGAAAACGGTTTTTAGTTGGCGAAAATGAAAAGTCGGTAAGTTGGTTATTTAATAAGAAACCTTCTACCATGATTCCAGAACCGAACATGAACTCTATGCTTGTGGTCATCGATACTGCATTTCCCTCTTTGTCCACGATAGAGACATGTGAGGTGTTCGGCAGTTCCATTGATGTTCCTAGCGCTACATTCGCATCAGCGTACGGATTACCAGCGCGCTTGCGACGCCACTTTTTATCAACAGCTATACTCTCTGCACGGCGCTCAAGATACGCGGTATTGATCATGGCGGCAAAAGGCAAATTGGTAAAATCGCTATCTGCTACAAACTTCTCACGATCAGCGTATGAAAGCGCACTCGCCTGCGTATACAGGTTGGCAAACTCTATCGAATCCGGCGCATACTGGCTAAGGTCAAACCCTTCTAGCATTTTTAGAATTTGATAAACATTTACTCCACCTGAACTAGGTGGTGCCATGCCGCAAATACGTTTTTCGTGGTATAGGCCACAAACAGGTTCACGCTTTATCGGTTCGTAGTTAGCTAAGTCTTCCAACGACATTTGGCCAGGGTTAATCTCAGCGCTATTTACAGCTTCAACGATTCTTTCTGCAACCTCGCCTTTCAATAAATAGTCGCTGCCCTTTTCAGCGATGCCTCTTAAGGTTTTCGCTAGCTTTCTATTTTTCTTTACCGTACCTTCTTTTAGCGGCAGCCCGGCTGGAAAGAAATAGGTTGAACTTGCTGGGAAGGTTTTCAGCCCTGGATGGTAGTCTAATGCGACAAGTTTGGCTAAACGCGGCGATACTTTAAATCCGTCTTCAGCGGTCTTGATGGTATCGTCAAACAGCGTATTCCAAGGCAGTTTTCCGAACTCACTCTGGGCCATTTCTAGCGCTTTAACTGCACCAGGCACGCCAACCGACTTACCGCCTACTACGGCATCTAACCAGCGCATTGGCTTATTACCCTCAATAAACCAATGAGAGTTTACGGCTTTAGGTGCTGTTTCACGGCCGTCGAAGGTGTGAAGTACTTTGTTCTTATTATCCCAATAAAGGATAAATGCACCACCACCGATGCCTGACGATTGCGGCTCAACCAGAGAAAGCATTGATTGAACAGCCACCGCCGCATCTATCGCGCTGCCGCCTTTTTCCAAAATATTCTTCCCCGCCCATGACGCATAGGGGTTTGCCGCCACTACCATATAATCTTCGGCTTCAAAGGCCTTTTTCTCTATGTAGCCGGTGGCCGCTTCAGGCTCACCAACTTCGCGAGCTTGTTTAGCGTTCGCTCCAAAAATGAAGCAACTAGATAATGCGAGAGTAACTACTGAAGCTCTGAACAAAGCACTGCGTCTCAAAATAATATTTCCTCTTATTTAAATTTTTCGGGGTTAATTGGGCGTTTTTTTAGAAACGCATCGAACGCTTCTTGGGCTGCGGTTGTACCCAACGCTTCTAAAAATATATCGAACTCTTCATTCATTTGTTGGTTCGTTCGCTCCCCATCGCCTTTTAATAGTGCTTTAGTCTGTCTAAGCGAGAATGAAGGCTTGGCAACGAGTTTATCTACCGTTGATTGAACAGTTTGATCTATTTCTTTTGCGTCGACTATTTTAGTCAGAATACCAAATTGATAAGCGTCGGCAGAGGTAAAGGGTTCACCTAGCATTAACCACTCTGCCGCTTTGACATGACCTGCAACCTTAGGCAAAAGATAACTTGATGCATACTCGGGAACAAGCCCTAAGTTGATGAACGGTAGAACAAATCGGGTATCTGGGGTGGCGTAGACAAAATCGCAGTGCAGTAAAAGCGTTGTGCCTATACCCACCGCCAAGCCGTGAACTTGTGCAATTACCGGTAAGTTACATGCGGCTAGTGCACGCATAAACGCTGCTGTCTCAGGCACTTGAGCATGATCCTGTTGCTGCGCAAAGTCGCCAATATCATTCCCTGCGGTAAAACAATCGCCGGCACCTTTAATCACCACCACTTTCGTCGAGCCATCATTCTTCACACCTAGTATGGCATTTGCCATTTCTTGGTACATATTGCGCGTTAACGCATTTTTCTTGTCGGTCCGATCAAGCGTTATAGTTAAGCACTGCTGATTATTTTCGGTAATGATGTAAGACATAATTACTCCTTTACTGTCGTCTGTTTGTTTTGGGTGTACTTCAGTTTTCACCCTGTAGGCAATTTCTGTATCATAGCCAGCAAATTCTAAACTCAAAAATAACTTACACTGATGATGTCACTGCCGTTTTCGCTTAAGTATAGCGTTGGTCCTTTATTTATAGCGCTATGCTCCGTTGTCGCGTTTTTCTTTGAACCCATGTCTGGCAATTATTTGGCTTACGACAGGTATGCCATTCAAGGCTTGGAGACTTGGCGTATAGTCAGCGGCAATATCGTGCATACCAATGGCTACCACCTACTTTTAAATTTAGCAGGTCTGGCGCTATTGTGGGCACTACACGGTGAACATTATCGCCTTGGTTTGTACTTAAAAGTTTTTGTCTGGTGCTGCTTAGGAACTAGTGTTGGGCTTTACTTGTTCTCACCCGATCTTATTTGGTATGCAGGTTTGTCGGGCGCACTACACGGTATTTTCGCCTGGGGCGCTTGTGTTGATATTAAAGAAAAAATGAAGTCGGGTTGGTTGCTACTTCTAGGTTTAGCCATCAAAGTGGGATACGAACAAATTGACGGCAGCAGCGAACAAGTCGCAAATCTGATTAACGCAAAAGTTGCCGTAGATGCGCATTTATTCGGCGCGCTTACCGGTATCGCAATCTTTTTACTTATGTTTATTACGGCGAAAAGAAAATAGAAAATCGAGCGCTTTAGCGTCACTCTTATTGTGCACTTTGACCTGTTAAAACAGATAAAATGCGCTGAAGTAAAAAATTAAGATTATAAAAAAGGCCCAAATTCATTGAATATGGGCCTTTTTCTGTATGCGCTAAGCGCTATTACTTTATAAACAACCCAGCGTTTTTTTAAACACTGGGCTATTAACGTAAGAAGCTTTGCTTATAAGTTTTCTTCGAATAACTTATAGATACGACGGTATTCATCTAACCACGAGCTTGGCTGCACAAAGCCATGTGGCTCTACCGGATAAATAGCCGTTTCAAAATCTTCTTTCTCAAGCTCGATAAGACGCTGTACCAATCGCACGGTGTCGTGGAAAAACACATTGTCATCAACCATTGGCGCATTGATAAGCAGTGGCTTTTCTAGCCCATCTGCGAAATAAATTGGCGAGCTGCGCTCAAACGCGATGGGATCAATATCAGGCGTATTCAGTATGTTTGCCGTGTATGGCGTGTTGTAATGCGCCCAGTCGGTTACCGGGCGAAGTGCAGCACCTGCCGCAAACAGATCTGGTGCGGTAAACATAGACATGAAGGTCAAGAAGCCACCGTATGAGCCGCCGTATGTGCCAATACGCTCGCGATCTACATTTGCATTTTCAACAAGCCAGTTAACACCATCACGTAAATCCTGCACTTCAGGCGTACCCATTTGGCGATAAATAGCCGTTCGCCAATCACGTCCGTAGCCAGCACTAGCGCGATAGTCCATATCAAGCACGACATAGCCTTGCTGCACGAGCATGCTGTGGAACATGTATTCTCGGAAATAACCTGACCACCCCATGTGGGCGTTTTGCAAATAGCCTGCACCGTGATTAAACACTACCGCTTTATTCGGTGCAGATTTGTCGTAATTTTCCGGTAAGTATACCCGTGCGTAAATAGGTGCATCGGTATGTGACGATTCAATAGCAACGATGTTAGGCACCGCCCATGGAAGTGCATTAAATTCAGCACTGGTGCTATGGGTAATTTGCTCTGCCGCAGCTGTTTCATTTGATGGCTTAATGTAAAGCTCTTGTGGCTGATTCACCTTGCTATGACTTAGCAGCAAATTTTTACCATCAGGGCTAAGTGAAAAGTCTGTCATACCATTCAAATCAGTCATAGTGTCGATGGTATTGTCGCTTAAATCAGCACGATAAACTTCGTAAAGCCCTGGATGCTCCATATTAGCTTTAAAGTAGATATAGTTGTCATCGCTAGAAAGCGTTAGATCGTCAACAATAAAACGGCCGCTGGTCAGCGCGACAGGCTTCTCGCCAGGCTTTTGAACGTATAAGTGAGAGTAACCAGTATGCTCAGACTGATAATAAAGGGTTTCGCTTTCATTTAGCCAATCAAACGCGTTGAAACGGTAGTTTACCCACGCATCGTCATGAAGTCTGTGTTGGTTTTCTAACGTTTTATTTGCTAAGTCGACCGTTGCAATCCAACGGTCTTTGTTGTCCCACGCTTCTAGCATAACGGCAACGGCGTTACCGTTTTTGTGCCAGCGAATAGAAGGCTTAGTCCAGTACCAGCTTTGGAGTAGGGTAATGTCGCGCGGCAAACGATTAACTTCATAGGTATCGCCTTTTGCCTTCGCGTTTTCTGCTTTTACATCAGCAAGTACGTCGTCATTGTAGCCAGGCAAATTAAAGTACTTAAGCTCACTCTTCTCACCTGTCTTTAAATTAAGTAGCCACAGTACGTGATTTACTGATTCTGCATCTGCAACTCGTTGGCGTACCGGTTTCGCGGCAATGCGGCTGTCTTCTTGAATATAATGCGGCATGATGTCGCTGTCATCGCGAGTCGGCTTACTTTCCGTGGTTGCTACTACTGCGAAGTTACCCGCAGGTGATACGCTGATACCCGCTAACCGATGCGACTTCTCAAAGTAAAACGGCGAAGGTGCTATACTGCTATTTTCTTTGGCCAACGCTTTATGCACGTCGTCTTTATCTTGTCTATTTTTACGCTGCAGTTTGATGTATTCCACCAGCGACTGTTGCTGTTCGGCAATATAATCTTTAGGTGGCTCTATTGCTTTTGGCTCGTCGCTAAACTCCCAGCTCAACAACTCCTCGCGAGCGCCGTTAGATAGGTCGATAGCAATGAACTTGTTACCGCTTAACGCCATCAAGCGACCATCAGTCATAAATGAAAGTGCTGACAGTGCATTACCGCCACGAGCGATACGCACGGTTTCACCGTTGGTAAATTGCACATACACACTGTCTTCGAAAGAATATGCGATGACACCATCTTTTCTTACTACACGTTCGTCAAAACGGTACTTATGTAAATCTGATAATGGCGCTTTTACAGCGTTTGCAGGGTTAGAAAGCTCTGCAATATAGACATCTGTCAGTGCGCTATCTTGCACTTCTTTTTCATATACAATTTCGTCCCCATTGACTGACCAACCCATAGACTCTGGTAACGCGCCAATCCATTGAGGATCTGACATAATTTGCTTAAGAGTAATTTCACCATTTTTCGTGCTGATCTGCGGCGCAACATCTGGTGTCACGGTTTGCTGGATAGTGGCAGCAGGAAGCGATGTAGACGTTGCTTGGCTAGATGTTTCGTTAGTAGTGCTTGCACATCCGCCCAACGCAAAAGTAACGCTAGCCGCGATGAGTAAAGAAGAGTATTTTTTCATTATTTTAAGTCGTTGTTATGTAAAAAACGTTAACATTATACGCAGAGCCGTTGCTAATGCGCTAACGTTCATCGATTGAGATAGTGAACCAAACGTAAACCATCCCCGTTTATGGTTTTGGAATAAGGTCCATTGACCTTCGAGAAAATAACAACAATTAACTGATGAGGTAAAACACGATGAAACCAAAAGGTATTGTATTGGCGCTTCTTGCGCTCAGCTTTTTTACGTCTGCTAGCTTTGCAAACGAGTGCCCTAGCGTGCTTAAATTTATGAAGCGTAAACTCAACTCACAAGAGACGGTAAACTTATGTAACGAATATGCAGGAAAAACCCTGTTAGTAGTTAATACTGCCAGTTACTGTGGCTACACACCGCAATTTGAAGGCCTAGAAGCCCTCTATAGTGACTATAAAGACAAAGGTTTTGTTGTACTTGGCTTCCCGTCACACGATTTCAATCAAGAAGACAGCGATGAAGGTAAAACAGCAGAACTGTGTGAATTAACCTACGGCGTGAAGTTTCCTATGTTTGAACCTATCTCTGTGAAAGGTGATGATGCAGATCCAATGTACCGAATGCTCAAAACTGCCACCGGAAAGGCCCCTTCTTGGAATTTCAATAAGTACCTAATTGATAGTACGGGTAAACAAATCACTTACTACCCAAGCTCAACTAAACCCACTGATCCAGCCTTTATTGCCGACGTTGAAGCACTTATCAAGGGTGGATAGGCATTCGATTATTTTTTCTTTTTCTATTTTAAAGAATAGCCGTAAAAAGTTCTGCACATAAAAAAGCCCCGCCTAATAGGCGGGGCAATCAAGCACACTCAACTTGGAACACACTTTTAGCTGAAAACATACTTCCCACGTTTTAGCTAACTGCATAAAGTTAGTGTGTTTAGTTGTTAGTTAGTTCAATAATTTTTTGACTTGCATCGGCAAAAGCCTTATCCGCTTGCTCTTCGCCCATGTTAAGTCCTTCAGCGTAAACGAATTTTACGTCGCTAATGCCAATGAAATTTAAAAAATGTTTTAAATATGGTGTTTGCGTATCAAAGTCTGAACCTTCGTAAACGCCACCACGCGCGGCAAAGACCCTAGCTGATTTATTTTCTAGCAACCCGACAGGACCTGTATCGGTATACTTAAATGTTATGCCAGCTCTTGCAATGCGGTCGAAGTAAGCTTTTAAGCTTGATGGAATACCAAAGTTGTACATTGGCACTGCCAACACAATTTCGTCAGCGGCTTTCACTGCTTCAACAATGTCGTCTGAGACTTTTGCCAAAACCTGCTGAGATTCATTTCGCTCAGACACCTCAGTCATCCACGCCTGCATTTCTTCACCGGTTAAATGAGGTAGAGCTAGCGAAGCTACATCCACACGCTCAATATGGACAGAGTCGTTGTTTTCAAATTTTGAGAGGTACTCATTTGCAAGCTTTGAAGAATTACCTTGGTTGCCACTAAGGCTGGAAAAAATAGCTAGAACTGTTTTCATGCGGAACTCCAATATTCGTTGTTTCGATAATGTATACCTATATTACGACAATAGGATTGGATGAAAATATTAAAAATATGAAGCCTTTGTTCTATTTTATCGAACAAACTACCGAAGAGAAGAATAATTGTAAAACTATTGAAAACATTACATTACGTTAATGTTGCAAGGAGGATGATCTTCCCATAATTACCTAGCGTAATCGAGTTTGCCACAACACAACTAAGAGGAAACAAAATATGAAAAGGACCATAGCGCTCCTTGCATGTTCAATATTACCACTATTTTTAATTGGCTGCTCGGATGACGACGACGATGTTGTACAAGAGCCCACTCCTACCCCAGAATACGCAAACGTTCGAGTTGTTCACGCAGCATCCGATGCACCAATGGTAAACATTACTGCTAACGACGCCATACTCAATAATCTTGAAGGTGTTGATTATCAAGTCGCTTCATCGCGTTTCGAAGTTGAGACTGGTACGTACGATATTGGTGTTACAGGTATTCTTCCAGGTGGAAACGCTGAAGTGCTGCAAGCTGACGTTACTTTAGAAGCTGACATGAACTACGATATTTTTGCCGTAGGTAATGTTGGCGATGAAACCTTATCGCTTTTGACTGTGACCAGCATGGAAACCGCAGTTGACGCTGGTAATGCTCAAGTACAGATTGTGCATGCAGCATCAATGGCACCTATGGTTGATATTTATGTTACTGCACCAGACACAGATATTACTGCGGAGCAGCCGATTGTTACTGCTGAATTTACTGACGCAACAGATTTGATTCAAGTCCCTGCAGGCGATTATCAAATCCGTATTACACCGGCAGGTGAGACAGCGGTTGTATACGACTCTGGTACGGTAAACCTTGCGGACGGTGCTGATTTGCTTATTGCCGCAACTAATAATGTGGGTACTGGTGACTCACCGGTAACACTTTTGGCTGCAGACGGTGACAGCAGTTTCAAAATTTGGGATGCAGAAGCAGGTGCTGCTATCCGCGTGGTGCATGGGATCAGCGACGCACCAGCGGTTGATGTTGTAGCAAACAACGAAATAGTACTGGTGGACGGAATACAGTTCCCACGCACCACCGATTACCTGTCTGTTGCTGCAGGTGATTACTTAATTGATGTTGTAGCCGATAGCGACAGCAGTGTTGTGGCAGTTGACGATGCAGAGTTGACGCTAGACGTGGGTATGTCTTACACCGCTATTGCCAACAATGTGTTAGCCGCGCCAGAACTTGATGTGCTTGTCGATATGCCACGCTCTGTCGCAACTGAAGCGAAAGTGCGCATTGTACATGCTTCACCTTCAGCAGGTAACGTCGACATTTACGTAACTACAGATGGTGAAATTGACGCGGTAGACCCAGCTTTTGCCGATATCGCTTATGAAACTGGCGACCTTGTTGAAACCGGTTATGTTAGTCTGGCTGAAGGTGACTATGTAGTGACGGTTACGCCTACTGGTACCAAAACAGCCGCAATCGAAACAGGTGTACTTTCACTGGAAAATGGTGAGATTTACACTGCTATTGCACTAGATGGCGCAATGGACGGCGACCTACCTCAACTAGCATTGCTTGATGGACTAGCTCCTCCTCCACCCGCTTTCAACGCTGATATGACTTACAACGTAAGCTTAAGCGGCTCACAAGAGGTACCTGCTGTTGACACCATGTCTACTGCAACTGCAGTGGTTGAAATTGACGAAGACTTGCCTGCGTTTAGCGTAAGCGTTGATGTTTCAGGCCTAACCGACGTTACTGGTGTACACGTACACGATGGCGGCATTGGTATGAACGGCCCAGTTGCTTTCCCACTGACTGACGCTGGTAATGGTACTTATGTTCTTGCTGAAACAAACATTTCACCTAGCAACTTAGACGCTCTGACCAACGGTGAGTGGTATTTAAACGTGCATACCACAGCCAATCCAAGTGGCGAAGTGCGTGGCCAAATTGTTCCTGACACAACAGCGGTAGTCACATTCTCGCTAAGTGGCAGTCAAGAAGTACCAGCTGTAGATACTATGGCAATGGGCTCTGGCTATGCCCTTTTCGATACAACCAACAATAACGTTTCTCTTGTGGCGGTAACCACTATTGAAAATGCAACTATGGCGCACATTCACACTGGGTTTGCGGGTGAAAATGGTGATGTCCTTGTAGCACTGATGGAGAGTGAAAGTACTGCTGGTGTTTGGACGACAGACGGTAGTATTGAACTAGATGAAGCCACGGCTACACAATTACTTTCAGGCGGTCATTATGTGAATGTGCATACAGCGGCTAATACTGGAGGTGAAATTCGCGGCCAAATCACACCTGATAACATTGAAGTGTACGGCATCACTGCCAACGGCATGCAAGAAGTTCCGGCTACAACTACAACAGCAAGCGGTGCTGGTGCATTTACGCTAAACACAACCACAGGTGCGTTGTCAGGAAGCGTGACTATTATTGGTATGACTGCCAACATGGCCCATATTCACGAGGGTGAAGCCGGTGTAAACGGTGGCGTGTTATTAGGGCTCACTGCTGGTACCGGAGGTATGTGGTCAGTGCCAGCTAATACAACGTTAACAGCTGAACAAATGGATGTGATGGCTGACGAAGGTCTTTACACAAACTTCCACTCAGATGCATTCCCGAGTGGTGAAATTCGTGGTCAAATCACGCTAGGTTTTGATTAACACACTACGTCAAGTTCATTGAGCTTCATACGCAATGGAACTCAAATAATCCAAAAAAAGGAAGGGGCTCTAGCCCCTTTCTCATATTTTTAACCCCAAAAATATATTGCTTAAATGGTATTCAGTGCAGCTTCAAAATCTGCAATTAGATCCTGTGTATCTTCAATACCTACTGAAATACGTAACATGGTATCGGAAATACCCATAAGCTCACGTTCTTCTGCCGTATTCTCGAAATAAATGGTAGGGGCAACAGGTAGCGCGAGCGTACGATTATCACCTAAATGCGTTGCACAAATAACCAGCTGCATTTCGTTTAAAAACGCCACAGGATCAGCGCCGTCCATGAGATCAAAACTCAAAATTGCACCATAGCCACCGTTGAGATGTTCCCGTGCCATAAAATGCTGAGGGTGGTCGGCAAGCCCGGGATAAAACACTTTAGAGACTTTCGGGTGGTTATCTAGGAAAGTTGCTAGCTGCATCGCATTGTGCTGGCTTCGAGATAGACGCAGATCTAGAGTTTCCATACCTAACGCGATAGCCGTTGCTGACTGCGGCGCCAATGTAGCACCTAAATCACGAAGGCCTTTCTTCTTGATTTGCGTAATGCCCCACTGTGCTGTGTCTGCAACCTGATAAGCTGGTTTTAGGTTGTCGAACCTTGTCCAGTCGAAGTTGCCTGTATCGACTACTGCGCCGCCTAATACATTCCCGTGACCCGCAATATATTTTGTCAGCGAGCAAAACACCAACGACGCGTTAACGTCTTTCGCATAGAAAACAGGCGGCGGCGTCATGGTATTATCAACCATAAATAGCATGTGCTTCTCTTCACAGAATTGACCGATGGCATGAAGGTCTGCAACCTGAGTCACAGGATTGGCTACGGTTTCGGTGTAAACGCCTTTGGTATTTGGCTGGTAAGCTTCTTTGACTTGCTGAATGTCGGTCACATCTGTGTAGGTAACCTGCACACCAAAATCTTTAATCGTTTCAAAGAAGCTTCGTGTATTGCCAAATAGATATTGACTCACAATTAAATGGTCGCCTGCTTTTAACAACGCAAACAACGAACTGCTTATCGCCGCCATACCGGTTGAGTAACACAAGGTGCCTATACCGCCTTCTAGATCATTAAGCATATTTTGAAGGGCCGCTACAGAAGGCGAAGATGAGCGAGAATAGACATGGGCAGCTCGTTTACCTTGAAACGCATCGATAATGCCCTGAGCATCTTTAAACTCAAAAAGAACTGAATTAGACGTACTGCTGTGGACACCGCCATATTCTGGAGTGTTTAGCATGCGATCAGAATGTACCTGACGGGTTGTGAATCCCAATTTTGTCACGGGTGAAGCTCCGAAAATAGATGGTTGCGACCTAGCCAAGTGCGTACCAGTACCCTGAATTGTTACGGTTGCGTACTTACCACTTCAATAGAAATGATTATGGCTTTGTTATGCAGTTTTTAGGATATTTTGCGCAAACATTATCATAAAACGTATAAATAGTTTGCATTTGTTCATCTATGTTAGTCACTTTCTGAATAATTGGCCCCAGTTCAATGACCTTCCTATCATAGTCCAACCCAATGACTTGTATAGGAATTTCGGTCTCTTGTGCAATGTGCATAAACCCTGTTTTCCAAGGATAGATAGGGCTACGTGTCCCCTCTGGTGCTAACGCAAGGATCAATTGGTCTGCTTCTTTTATATTATTCGCTATAGACGTTACCACGCCATGCGCTTTGCTTCTCTCGATGGGAATGCCCCCTAGTCTTTTCACAATAGCACCTAAAGGCGGTGTAAAAATGGTGTGCTTACCGAAAAAATTAATGTTTAGCTTGAATGAAAAAACCACGAATAAGCCGATAAAAAAGTCCCAGTTTGATGTATGCGGTGCTACCGCTAAAATGGCTTTCTTCTGGTTGATAAGTTCACCTTTTACGCGCCAACCTCTTTTTGCAAGTACCCACGCTGCAAACGATGATAACCAGTTGGGCCACTTACGAGGGATATTTGCCCCAACTTTTACATTATTTGCCAATTGAGAATGTGTACTGGAAGATGATAGTTTTGTCATTATTATTATGCTCTATTCATTACATGTAGATAGTTTTGCTTCTGTTTTATCGGATAATGCCAATCCGCATATTAATAACAGGAGCACAACATTAGGCGACGCATGTTTTTTGCGAAGAGTAATCAAATTACATATGTAACGCAATTGTTAACAAAAATATGCATGTGTCAATTAACGGATAACCCAGATAAGAGGTTACTATAGTAGTTATGTGTATTTTATTTATCGCAAACAACATGCGAGACGACTACCCGCTTATTATCGCAGCAAATCGGGACGAGTTTTATGCAAGACCAACTGCGCCTTCAACATTCTGGGAAAACCACCCGCACTTACTTGCTGGGCAGGATTTAGAAGCTAACGGCACCTGGATGGGCGTTACACGTAACGGAAGTATTGCGGCACTTACGAATGTAAGAGACCCACACAACATTAACAGCAATGCGGTATCGCGGGGTGAATTGGTCGCCAACTGGCTGAAGCAAAACGCGGCCTCAAAAGAGTATGCCAACCAATCTGCATATCTTGCGACGCTTGAAAATACGCGTCACCAGTTCAACGGGTATAACTTACTATTTGGTAATGTAAATGCGCTTCAGGTTTACAACAACGTAAACAATTCGACCCACACAATAGCTACTGGTGTGTTTGGGTTGTCCAATGCGGATATTGCCACGCCGTGGCCAAAAGTAACGCAAGGCGCTACCGCGCTCAATGATTATGTGCAGCAGCAAAGCACAATCAATGATGACGATTTATTTGATATTTTGCGCCACGACAACAAAGCAAAAGATGCCCTACTACCTGACACGGGCATAGGTTATGAATGGGAAAAAGCGTTATCTTCCATTTTCATTCAAACCGAAAAATACGGCACGCGCACGTCTACTTTGCTGTTGGTTGATAGAAACAATACGCTCACTTGGAAGGAGCGCCGGTTCTCAGAAAAAGGAGAAGCAATGGAAACCCGTGCCTTTTCTTTTTCAATTTAGCGTATTTTTAGAATGAAACTTTCGTTTACGCTCTAAAAAGCAGATTAATTGAAATATTTTCAACCTTTAGGGGTCGTTTTTTCTACCATCGGTGGCATAATGCCTGCCTGCTAACTATTGCACACCAACGTAACGTGAGGACATATCGTGTTTGAAGTATTACCCCATCTCGCCCCAGATCCAATTCTTGGCCTGTCAGCTGCTTTTCGTGAAGACACCAACCCAAACAAAATCGATTTAGGTGTTGGCGTATATAAAGATGAGCAAGGTAATACCCCTATTCTTTCTAGTGTCGCAAAAGCGCAAAAAGTGCTTTTGGACACAGAAACTAGCAAAACCTATATCACGCCTCAGGGCAACCAAGGTTTTATCGACGGTATGTTGTCTTTGCTTTTAGGTAAGAGTAGCCCTGTTCTTTTAGCAGACCGCGTTGCAGCGGTTCAAGCACCAGGTGGATGCGGTGCACTACGCATCCTTTCAGAATTGCTTGCCCGTTGTAACGACAACGCAAAAGTATGGGTAAGCGACCCAACGTGGGCTAACCACGTTCCGCTTATCGGCTCTGCTGGACTTAAAATTGAAACTTACCCTTACTTCGATAAAGCGTCAGCAAGCATTCGCTTTGACGCTATGATGGAAACCCTTCGCAAAACTGAAAAAGGCGATATCGTTCTTCTACACGGTTGCTGTCACAACCCGACGGGTGCCGACCTTACCAATGCACAGTGGGATGAAGTACTAGAAGTCGCGAAAGAGCGCGAATTCTTGCCTTTCATTGACGTGGCTTACCTAGGTTTTGGTGAAGGTTTGAAAGAAGACGCCTACGGCATGCGTTTGTTGGTAGAGAACTTGCCAGAGGTTATCGTTGCAGCGTCTTGTTCTAAAAACTTTGGTCTTTACCGCGAACGTGTTGGTTTAGCCGCTATTATCACTGAAGATTCAGCAACCCGTAACATTGCGCAAGGTCAAATTCAGTCTATCGCGCGTGGCATTTACTCTATGCCGCCAAGCTACGGTGGTGCCTTAGTAGACATCATTCTTGCTGACGAAGCATTGAACAATGAGTGGGTCTCTGAAGTGAACGACATGCGCGACCGCATGAAGTCTCTACGTGCAATGCTAGTTCAAAACCTTCACAATAATGGTTCGCCTAAAGACTTTAGCTTCGTAAACGACCAAAAAGGCATGTTCTCGTTCTTGTGTATCACTCCAGAGCAAGTGCGCGAAGTGCGTGAAAAGCACAGTGTGTATTTTGTTGACTCAAGCCGCGTGAACATTGCGGGTATTAACCAAGAAAACGTGGAAACACTCGCTAAAGCATTGGTATCAGTGCTTTAAGCGATAGATAACGATTTCTTAAACCCAAAAAGCAGAGTTTTATACTCTGCTTTTTTGTTTCATTCGAATTGCTAGCCTTCCCTGTTTGTACGACAAACGCCCTTTCTCTGCTTTCGGCGGCAGTTAGTCACACTTCCTAACAAATTTATGCCCTTCTCTATATGTATTTTCTTAGGGTTTATAGAAGAGTATCGTTACACTATAACAATGTTGACGTAGGCGTTAACTTTGTATTTATTAAACCTGTCCAAAAACAATCAGATTAACGAAAAGAACAAGGATCACTGATGTCTAGAGTAAGTGTATTTTGTATTTCTGCCGCATTGCTCGGCAGTGCTATGCAGGTAAATGCTAAGGAAGGTATGTTCACGCCAGAACAGCTCCCTTCAATTGCTGGCGATTTGAAAGAGACTGGCTTGAAAATTCCTGCAAGCAGCATTAACGATTTAACCGCTTTCCCTATGGGCGCTATTGTTTCTCTTGGTGGGTGTTCAGCGTCGTTTGTCTCTGACGAAGGCTTAGCTGTTACTAATCACCACTGTGCACGTGGCTCTGTTCAATACAACAGCACCCCAGAAAATAACTATTTAAAAGATGGCTTTTTAGCAAAAACAATGGGGGATGAACTGCCCGCCGCGCCGGGTACGCGCATGTTCGTGACTGTCGATTTTTCTGATGTAACCGACAAAGTTATTGGCGGTATCAGTGATGATGTTCAAGGACGCGAGCGCTACGACTTAATTGAAGCAAACCGCAAAGCACTCATTGCAGAATGTGAATCTGAAGCAGGCTTCCGCTGCTCTGTACCTTCATTTTTCCAGGGTCTTGAATACAAACTTATTAAGCAAATGGAAATCCGTGACGTGCGTATTGCCTATGCACCTGCTGACTCTATCGGCAAATACGGCGGTGACATCGATAACTGGATGTGGCCTCGTCACACGGGAGATTTCTCTTTCTATCGTGCTTACGTAGGTAAAGACGGTAAACCCGCTGATTACAGTGAAGAGAACGTGCCGTTTAAACCTGATCATTTCTTAAAAGTTTCGGCAGCTGGACTTGAAGACGGTGATTTTGTGATGGCAGCGGGCTATCCTGGCTCTACAAATCGCTATGCACGTTTATCACAAGTTTCATACACGTTCGATTGGTTATATCCAACCTACCTTGAGCTAGTAGATGCGTGGATAAAAACAATTGAAAGTGCATCTGAAGAAGGCAGTGATGCGCGTATTAAATACGAAGCATTATTAGCGGGTTTAAACAACTTCCACAAAAACACCTTGGGTCAGCTTTCTGGCGCTAAGCGAGTTGGACTGGTTCCACGTCGTGCTGAGCGTGAAGAGCAACTAGCGGCTTGGCTTGATAAGAATAATAAGGGTAAGCTGAAAAAAGCCCTTGCTGACCTTGATGCAGTTAGTGCTGAACAAATGCAGATGAACAAGCAAAACTTCTGGTACAACAACCTAAGTCGTGCTCAGCTCTTATCTTCTGCCCAAACCCTTTATCGCAATGCAATTGAAAGAGAGAAGCCAGACGCCGAGCGTGAGTCTGGATTTCAGGAGCGTGATCAAATTCGTCTTAAAGAAGGCGTAGAGCGAATTGAACGCCGCTTTGACCCGACTGTCGATCTGGCAGTTTGGCAAAAAATGATCAGCATGTATCTAAAGCAGCCTGAAGAAAACCGCGTTGCAGCGTTTGACAAAGCTGTCGGCATTGACGGTAATACTGACAGCAAAACACTTCAAAAAAGGTTAAAAGCGTTTTATGACAACACGTCATTGAGCAGTACAGAAGAGCGCTTAAAATGGTTAACTGCAAGCCGCGCTGACTTTGAGAGCAGCAACGACCCGTTCATCAAACTTGCAGTTGCACTTTTCGATACTGAAATGGCCATCGAAGATAAAAGCAAAACGCTTAGCGGTAAAGCTGCTGCGCTTCGCCCAAAATACATGAGTGCGATCATCGAATGGCAAAAATCTTTGGGCGGCCTTGCTTACCCAGACGCTAACAGTACGCTTCGTGTGACTTACGGTAACGTAATGGGTGGTTCGCCAAAAGATGGTTTAATTTACGAACCCTTTACCCGTCTTGAAGGCATTACCGAAAAAGATACCGGCGAAACACCGTTTGATTCACCGAAAAAGCAGCTTGAGCTTATTGAAGACAAGCAATACGGACCTTACAAGCTAGATGCTATTAACAGCGTGCCGGTAAACTTTCTAACGGATTTAGATTCGACAGGCGGTAACTCGGGCTCAGCAACACTTAACGCAAATGCAGAGCTAATCGGTTTGTTGTTTGACGGTACGTTCGAAAGCGTTAATTCTGACTGGGATTTCGATCCGAAAACCACCCGTACTATTCACGTAGATACGCGCTACATGTTATGGGTAATGGAATACGTTGACGGTGCAACGAACCTGATTGAAGAAATGACCATAGTTAAATAGCAACATCCCAATAATGGGGTCAGAGTACTTTTTTCAGTATTTAATGTACTCTGACCCCATTATTTTATTTTAAGTTGCGGAGGCCTTGGGTGAGGAGTCGGTCTAGTGCGTTGGCGAAGTTTTGTTTGTCGCGCTGGGAGAAGGCCTTTGGACCGCCTGTGTGTTCGCCGCTCGAACGCATAGCTTCCATGAAATCTCGCATTCCCAGTATCTGCTTAATAGACGATTTGTCGTATTCTTCACCACGGTTATTTAGCGCTAGCGCATTTTTTGCCAGTACATCGGCGGCTAACGGAATGTCGTTGGTAATGACCAAGTCACCAGCTTCACACTTCTCTACTATATAGTCATCAGCAGCATCAAAGCCTGACGGTACTTGCGTTAAGGTTATGTGCTTGTCTGGTGGAACAGACATGGAATGGTTGGCCACCAAAGACAAAGGCAGCTTTGTACGTCTAGCTGCCTTAAAAAGAATGTCTTTGATCACTGCAGGGCACGCGTCGGCGTCAACCCATATATGCATGGTAGTATCTCGTAACTGAAACTAATTACGCTAGCATACCACCATCTACCACCACTGTCGTGCCTGTGGTGTAGCTTGATGCATCTGAAACTAAATACAGTACCGTGCCCGCCATTTCATCTGGGTCAGCGACGCGACCCAATGGAATAACTTTAAGCGCGTGTTTCAAGATTTGCTCGTTGGTCGTTAACGCTGAGGCAAATTTCGTATCGGTCAACCCCGGCAACAATGCGTTTACGCGAATGTTTAAGCTACCGCACTCTTTCGCAAACGACTTAGTCATGCTGATAACTGCCGCTTTGGTAATAGAGTATATACCCTGCATATCGCCCGGCGTTACGCCGTTAACAGAAGCTGTATTAAGTATAACGCCACCACCCTGCTCTTTCATCATTTTGCCAGCTTCAATCGACATGAAGAAATAACCACGAATATTTACGTCTACAGTTTTGTTGTAAGCGCCTAGATCAGTATCTAAGATGTGTCCGAAATAGGGGTTAGCCGCCGCATTGTTCACAAGAATGTCCAGCTTGCCGAAATCGCGCTTAATTACATCAAATGCTTCTGTAATTTGTTCCATTTCACCCACATGACACGCTAGCGCCGTCGCCTGCCCGCCCGCGTCGCGAATTGAAGTAGCAACCGCTTCACAGCCGTCAATTTTGCGGCTTGATACGATAACGTGCGCACCATACTGAGCAAGCAAACGGGCAATAGACTCACCGATGCCGCGGCTAGCACCTGTAACCAGTGCCACTTTTCCTGTTAAATCAAATAAATTGTTCATTAAACATTCCTTCTCTTGCTGTCTTTACACAAACTACGTAGCCTAGTGTCCTTTCTACGATAGCTGCATTTGTCTTGTACCAAGGCTTTTAAAGGCATCACAAAAATATAATTATCTACAGCCTTTCGTCTATCTAAATCGGACTTGGCGATTATGCCAACATTCCGCCGTCAAGCACGACTGACTGCCCTGTCATAAATGACGATTCGTCACTACATAACCACGCTATAGCATTAGCTATCTCTTCGGGTTTACCCAAACGCTTCATTGGGTTCGCACTGATTAGCCCTTTTTGGCCTCGTTCATCTAACTTTGATAACACGCCTTGTACCATAGGGGTGTCTACAAAACTGGGACAAACAGCGTTTATGCGAATATTCGCCCTGGCGTACTCCACCGCTGCCGATTTAGTCAACCCAATTACCCCGTGTTTCGACGCACTATAAGCACTTATCATAGGCGCTGAACGCAACCCAGCTACAGAGGCAATATTGATAATGTGGCCGCCACCTGTTGCCGTCATATGCTTCAGCGCGTTTTTCATGCAGTACCATACGCCTGCTAAGTTAACCTGAATGTTTTTCATAAACATGGCGTCATCGACTTCGGTAAGTGGCGCGGGAAAATGATCGATACCTGCGTTATTTATGATCACGTCAATTTTCTCAAGATGAGAAATCGCCGTGTCAAACATTGCTTTGACCTGAGCAGGTTCGGTAACGTCAACAGTCACTGCATAGGCTTTACCACCAGCTTCAATGATTTCTTTAGCCAATGCATTTGCGTTATCTTCATTTAAATCGGCAATTCCGACTATTGCACCACGTGCGCTTAATACGCGAGCCGATGCAGCGCCGATACCTGATCCACCGCCAGTAATAAGAATATGCTTGCCTTCAACATTTGCAGCTACATTCATTAGCTGTACTCCAATTTAGTTAACAAGCGCAGTGCGTTTAAATAGAGGCCGCTGCGCATTCTGATTGTTTTGAACGATTAGAAATAACTCGCTTTTACGTTGTTACATGTCGCCTCACGCGAAGACAGTACCTCAATATCACGGCTTACAAGTGGCAATTCCCAATTTAAAAAGTACTCTGCTGCAGCCAATTTACCTTCGTAGAAATCAACGTCCTGTTCGCCAGCACCGTTACTTATTGCTTGCTCGGCAACGTTTGCTTGTCGTAGCCAAATCCAGCTCACTACGCAGCTAGAAAATATATTTAAGAAGCAGCTTGCGTTGGTGAGCAATACGGACTGTTTATCAGAGCGTAGATCTGCTGCTGCTTGCTGAATTAAAACGCCAAGCTGGTCTAAGTAAGGTTTTAATTTTACAGCCAGCGTCTTTGCTCTTGGCGTTTCTGCGCGTTTCATGTCGCTTGTTACTCGCGCTAGTAAAACTTGTAAACCTTTACCGTCGTGCTGCCACAACTTTCTTCCTAGCAGGTCTAACGCCTGAATACCATTCGTACCCTCGTGTATCGGGTTTAAGCGGTTATCTCGCCAGCACTGCTCAACAGGATATTCACGGGTGTAGCCTGCTCCACCCAGAATTTGAATCGCCAAATCGTTGGCTTTAGGGCCAAACTCCGAAGGCCATGCTTTAAACACCGGTGTTAATAAATCTAGCAGTTGGGAAAGCTCGGTACGCTTTTCACTGTCAGTTTCCGTTTCCATCTCATCGATGAGCATACTGCCGTATAAGCAAAGTGACATACCGCCTTCACAATACGCTTTTTGCGCTAGCAGCATACGTCGTACATCGCCATGATTAATAATAGGCGTCGGATCGTCTTCGGGTGCTAAATTAGGTGCAGCGCGGCCTTGGGTACGATCTTTTGCATATTCCAATGAATAGCGATAACCGCGATACCCTATCATGGCTGCGCCGTAGCCCACACCAATGCGCGCTTCGTTCATCATCATGAACATGTAGCGCAAACCTTGATGTGGTTCGCCAATTAGATACCCATGACAATCACCATTTTCGCCAAACGTAAGTGCGGTTGAAGTGGTACCGCGATAACCCATTTTGTGAATAAGGCCTGCAAGCGTTACGTCGTTGCGTACATCTGGATTGCCATCAGTGTTTAGTCGATATTTAGGCACGGCAAATAAGGAAATACCTTTTACGCCCGCTGGGCCACCTGGAATTTTTGCAAGTACCAAATGAACAATATTGTCAGAAAGCTCATGCTCACCGCCTGAGATATAAATTTTGCTGCCTTTTATGCGATATGTACCATCATCTTGCAGCCTCGCTGACGTGCGAATATCAGCAAGTGAGGAGCCAGCATGCGGCTCGGTAAGCGCCATTGTTCCGGTAAAATCGCCCGCTAGCATTTTTGACAGAAACGCACTTTTGATATCATCTGAGGCAAAATGCTTAATTACATTCGCAGCCGCCGCTGTTAGAAACGGATATGCAGTAGACGACGGGTTTGCCGCTAAGAAATAGCCCGCACAGGCATTCATCACGGTTACTGGAAGCTGCATGCCGCCGTCTTCAAAATCGAAATGCCCCGCGATAAAGCCCGATTCCCTGTATGTATCGAAGGCGACTTTTACATCGTCGATCATTGATACTTTGGTACCATCAAAAGTAGGCTCATTTTTATCAGCCACTGCGTTATGAGGAAGAAATAACTCTTCTGCCATTTTTTCAGCCATATCAATGACGGCATTGAAGGTTTCTACATTGTGCTCTTCAAAGCGTTTGTTTTCACACAGTGCTGCCGTGTTTAATACCTCGTACAGTTGAAACTGCATTTCACGGCGTGGTATGAGTTGATCGGCCATGGTGTCCTGTCCTCTACGAATGATTGTTAATGCATTGTGTCATATTCGTTATCGTGCCATCATTGTCATTTATGACACAATAATGGCTAATACTGCCAATAATCACTGAAGCTTATTAGCTTTTATAAACTGAATTATCTTTATGAATGACACTAAATTTACGGTAACCGTGCTCGGCTTTAATCAAGCCTTAGCGTCTGCCATTACTGGGGCGCTTGACGTATTTGCGTTTGCTGGCATCAGTTGGCAGCGTATTCACGGCTTACCTACTAGCCCTCAGTTCAAAGTGCAGCTTGCGAGTTATCACGGCCAGCCCATTCTCTGTTCGAATCAAGTTTTGCTACAGCCGAATATCGCAATTGAAGATGTGTCTCACACCGATGTATTGTTAATTCCCACAATTGGCGGTGACATTGATGAAGTCATGAATGACACGCAGTCATTATTGGTTCACATAAAGCGCCTAAAGAAAATAGGGGCGGATATTGCTGCCAACTGCACAGGAACTTTTTTACTAGCGCAAACTGGGTTATTAAACAATAAGACGGCTACCACTCACTGGGGGTATGCTGATAAGTTCAAAACCCAATTTCCGTACGTTAATTTGCAATCAGAGAAAATGGTAACGGAAGACGATACGGTTTTCTGCGCGGGCGGGGGTATGGCATGGATTGACTTATCGATACTTTTAATTGAACGATACTGCGGGCACCAGATAGCCAGCGATACGGCAAAATCCCATGTGTTGGATGTATCTAGGACGAACCAAACTGTATACGCAAGTAGTCGTCATCGACAGTTTCACTCAGACAAGGATATTAAAGCGGTACAGTCGTTTCTAGAAAGAAACTTACAAAGCAAATGTACGCTGCATGACCTAGCAGTGCGGCACAATATGACAGAACGCACGCTAATTCGACGTTTCAAGAATGCATGCGACACCACGCCTGGTCAGTATTTACAATCGTTACGTATTGAACACGCCAGAAAACTTTTGGAAACCTCCAGTATGCCTCTTGAGCGCTTGATCGGTGCTGTGGGGTACGAAGATCTAAGCTCTTTTACTCGGCTTTTTAAAAAAACTACGGGGTTGTCCCCCTCTCAATATAGAACAAAATTCAAAAGAAGTTGATGTTTAGAACATACATAAAGGTAAACGCACCAAAAATTGTCGCTGCAAAGGATAATTTGTACCACTCCCGCTCACAGAGTGCTTTTCGACATATAAATGTAACCAATATGGTGCATTTGCGGTAAAAGCAACCTTGTTTTGCACAAATATGAAGTTTTTATCGTAAAGTTTGTGTAAAATGCAGCGCCAAGCATAGATTGTAAATTTTTGTGCTAAAACACTACAAAAGTATAAATTTAAAATCATCTTGGTGAAAACATGAGAACACACAAAATTGCCTCACTAGCGCTTGCCGTTAGTGCTGCGTTCAGCTCTTCAGTTCTTGCACAAGAGGCCGCAACGACAGAAAAAAAAGAAGCCTCACTTGAACAAATTACCGTAACTGCGCAAAAGCGCACCCAGTCAATTCAGGAAGTGCCTATTTCTGTAGCGACTCTAAGCGGTGAAAAATTCGAAAGCCTTTTCTCTGGCGGTGAGGATATCCTTGCTTTAGCTGTTCGTGTACCTGGTCTTTACGCCGAGTCATCTAATGGTCGTGTTGCGCCTCGCTTCTACATTCGTGGTTTAGGTAACACCGATTTCGACTTAGCTGCATCACAGCCTGTTTCTATTATCATGGACGAAGTGGTAATGGAGAATGTGGTACTGAAAAGCTTCCCGCTTTTCGACGTACAACAAGTTGAGGTGCTTCGCGGTCCACAAGGTACTCTTTTCGGTCGAAACACCACAGCGGGTATCATTAAATTTGATACCGTAAAGCCTACACAAGATGTTGAAGGATATGCGAAAGCTGGCTTTGGCTCTTACGGTACTATGAATTTTGAAGGCGCCATTAGCGGCGGCCTTACTGATGAGCTTTCTGCGCGTTTATCATTGCTATCACAAGAACGCGACGACTACATTGATAATGCCTTTACAGGCGAAAACGATGCAATTGGTGGCTACGACGAAAAAGCCTATCGTCTACAGCTTCTTTGGGAGCCATCAGCTGACTTCTCTGCCCTACTAAACGTTCACGGTCGTGAACTTGAAGGTACAGCCTCTATTTTCCGCGCAAATGTCTTCGACAAAGGCAGTAATGAACTTAACGCAAACTACGATCGTGAAACCGTATACTACGATGGCGATCTACAAGGCGACGGAATTGATAACAACCCACAAGAGTACGACGGTTTTGGTGCTTCACTTAAACTAGAGTACGACATGGATGAGGTTACCTTTACGTCAATATCAGCAATTGAAACAGCTGACGGTTCGAGCCTAGGCGACGTTGATGGTGGCTTTAATCTTGCCGACGGTACATCAGGCCCTGGCTTTATTCCTTTCTCTGCGGTAACGCAAGATAACTTGGACGATCTAGAGCAATACACGCAAGAGTTTAGATTAGCTAGCAACACTACTGATGCTCTGAACTGGCAGCTAGGTGCTTTCTACTACGATGCTTCATTTAACGTTACCAGCATCGATGGCTTGTTTGGTGCAACCACAGTTTTCCATGAAAACCAAACGTGGGCGGTTTTCGGTCAGACATCTTATCAAATAAACGAAAAGCTAAACGTTACCGCAGGTATTCGCTACACTCACGACTCAAAAAGTCTAATTGTTGGCGAACAAAATACAAATGGTGATTGTTTAACACTAGATTTCAACAACGATGGGATTATGGAGTGCGAGATTCAGGACTATGACGACATTGATGTAGACGACGGTCAAACTAGCTTTGAATTAAGCGCAAACTATCGCGTTACTGATGATATGTCTGTTTTTGCTCGCTACGCTAACGGCTTCCGTGCTCAAACAATTCAAGCTCGTGACGTTGCATTTGAAGGCTCGCCTTCAGTTGCAGACGCTGAAACGATCAACTCATTTGAACTTGGTATTAAGTCGGACTTATTCGATGACTCACTTCGCCTAAACGCTGCAGCATTCTATTACACAGTAGATGACATGCAGTTCTCAGCAATTGGTGGTGGCAACAACTTTACTGCCCTTGTAAATGCTGACAAAGGCGAAGCTTACGGTTTTGAAGTAGACGCGCAATGGCTAGCGACTGATGAGCTTACATTTACAGCGGGTTACAGCTACAACCACACTGAGATTAAAGATGATTCATTGACTGTTTCTCCGTGTGGTACTAACCCTGACTTTGGTTCTACAGGTAACTGTACAGTAACTGATCCTCGTCCAGACGGCTTCGTGGCTTCTATCGATGGTAACCCATTCCCACAGGCGCCAGAGTCTATCTTTAACTTCACAGCACGCTACACCATTCCTATGGGTGATGATGGCGAGTTCTTCGTATTTACTGATTGGGCGTTCCAAGGTGAAACAAACATCTTCCTATACGAAGCGGTTGAGTTCACTACTGACGACAACTTTGAAGGCGGTCTACGTATTGGTTACGAAAACTTCGCGCACAACTACACAGTAGCGCTATTTGGTCGTAACATTACTGATGAAGACAATGTTAAAGGTGCAATCGACTTCAACAACCTGACAGGTATCGTAAATGAGCCGCGCGTTTGGGGTGTTGAGTTCAAGTACACTTACTATTAAGCAAGGATAAGTAGCGACTTTATTTACAGTAGCTACATTATTGATGAAAAGCGGTGGCGTTAAAAAACGGCACCGCTTTTTTTATGTCTTTTACGCCGCCATATGAATATCAGAACTAGGCATTTGCACTAGCTGCTGTAGCTTTCTACACACCTGCACCCAGCGCGCCACCTTTTGATAATAAACCTGCTCAATTAACTGACCTTTTTCGTTAAACAAAAAGCTCGCTAACTTCCCCTTATTACCTGGCATATAAAAGTGATGTACCGTGAATTGATGGGACAAAGGGGCATGTGCGACTTTTTGATACATACAGAAAGGCAACCCGTTTGCGCGCTCGTCGCCACCAGTTAAACGACTGCGGCGCTGAAACGAGTCTGAACCTAACTCTGCCATAATACCGTGTTTAGAAATAAGCTCGTCGACCGCTTTAATGCCTGTTTGCATAACTATCTCCTAAACGTTGCGCTTTTTAGCGAACCAAGATAAGACTCAAAATAAACCATACTGATATTTATACAGTATATGTCCATTTGTTTAAAATGCAAACAAAAAAGCCGCTTTTTAAAGCGGCTTCTATTTAATAGCAGTATATATGCGCTAGTCGAGAGCGGATTCCAAAAAGGCCCACTGGTCGGCATACCCTTCTATTTGCATCCACGTTGGCGTACCCGCACCGTGACCAGCTCGAGTTTCAACACGAAGTAGAATTGGGTTATCGCAGCTTTGGTCAGCCTGTAGTTGGGCTGCAAATTTATAGCTGTGCCACGGCACAACACGGTCGTCGTGATCACCTGTAGTGACTAATGTAGCTGGGAAGCACGTGCCCGGCTTGGTGTTGTGAAGTGGCGAATAAGCATAAAGCGCTTCAAATTCGTCTTTGTTTTCACTTAACCCATAATCAGAGGACCATGCTCGCGCATTTGCACTAGGTGTGTGATAGCGAAGCATATCTAACACGCCGACTGCAGGTAAGGCAGCAGAGAAGAGATCCGGGCGCTGTGTTAAGGTCGCACCAACAAGCAAACCGCCATTCGAGCCACCTTGAATACCCATTTTATCAGGCGTGGTGTAGCCACTTTCAACCAAATACTCGCCCGCTGCGATAAAGTCATCAAATACGTTTTGCTTATCTAACTTAGTCCCAGCCTTGTGCCATCGTTGCCCATACTCACCACCACCACGTAAGTTAGCTATGGCCAGTACATTGCCCTGCTCTACCCATACCATGCGTGATACTGAATAGCGGGGCAGCAGTGAAATATTAAAACCACCATACCCGTACAGTAACGTTTTATTATTTCCATCTAACTTCAAGCCTTTTTTATGCACGATAAACATCGGAACTTTTGTTCCATCTTTACTGGTGTAAAAAATTTGCTTTGTTTCGTAATCATCATAATTAACACCTGTATCGATGGATTTAAATAATGATGACTCGCCGCTTTTTACGTCGTACGCAAATACTTGGCCAGGATTTGTGAATCCCGTAAGTTTATAGAACGTTGTATCGGCATTTTTGCTTCCGTAAAACCCGCTTACACTTCCAATATCAGTAAACGCAATTTCATCTATTTTTTCGCCGTTTATATCAAATACACTTACCTGCCCTTTTACATCTTTTAGATACTGAGCAAAAAGTTTTTCACCCAATAGTGAAACGCTCGACAAGGTATCAGATGTACTTTCAATTACGGTTTCCGTTGCTTTAACGCCACCATCGAAATCAACCTTAATAACCTTACCTGTAGGGGCATTTGCTGTAGATGTGAAAAATAACTCGTCGTCATGCTCGCCAATTAGGTCGTAACGGCCATCCCATTTGTCGAAAACCGGAACGAGCTCACTGTTATCATTTACCAGCGATTTAGCATAAACACCATTCGCCTGATATCCCTCGAACACAGAAATGAGCAGTGTTTTGCCATCTTGAACAACCGAAGGATAAGGGTTCCATGTGGCTTTATTGTCAAACGCGAAAACTTTTTTGTCTTCACTCTGTGCTGTACCTATTGCGTGAAAATAGATAGATACGGTTTGGCTGTCATCATACTTACCTGCTTTATTTTTAGGGTAACGGGAATAGAAAAAGCCGCTCTCATCAGGCAGCCACGCAATATTCGTAAACTTAATACCTTTGATGGTATCCGTTAAATCCGACTTGCTGCTGGTGTTGCGAATGTGAATGGTTTTCCAGTCGGTGCCTCCATCAGATAGCATATAGGCTAAATACGAGGCTTTAGGACTTAGTTCTGTTGACGCCATAGACACGGTGCCATCTTCACTCAGGGTATTTGGGTCAATCAGAACTTCAGGCTCACCGTTAACGCCATCAGCCATATAAAGCACGTATTGATTCTGTAAGCCGTCGTTATAAGAGTAAAACAGCTTGCCGTTTACCATATAGGGTGTTGAATATTTTTCGTAATCCCACAACGCCGTTAAACGTTCTTTGTATCGCTCTCTAGAGGGCAATTTTGCCAGATAAGGGCGAGCAAGGTTGTTTTGAGACTCAACCCACGCGCTTACCTCTTCGCTCTTTTCTTCCTCTAGCCAGCGGTATGGGTCGCTAACCACAGTACCATGATAGTCATCCTGTTGCGCTACAGTTCTGGTTTCTGGATAACCAGGCACTTTCGGCATAGTAATGTTTTTGGTTTCACTTTTTACCGAAGCGGTATTCGCGGTGTAAGAGGTTGTGCAGGCCAAGGTTAGGCCTGCAGAGGCTGCTACTATGACAGCGTATATTAGATTTTTCTTCATTTTTATTCCTCAAACGAAAAATGCCGGTCTTAACCGGCATTTTCTATTTAGCTTTCTGTCGTAATTTGTGCGTGTTTTCGACCTCTAAACACGCCCTTAATGTCATTTAGAATGAGGTATAGTGCTGGGACAAGCAGCAAGGTGATCACTGTGGCAAATAAGATACCAAAGGCCAATGAGATAGCCATAGGGATCACAACCTGAGCCTGTAAACTGCGCTCAAAAACAATCGGCATCAGCCCCATAAAGGTTGTTAATGAGGTAAGTATGATTGCTCTGAAACGCTGTGTACCGGCACTGATTGCAGCGTCCATGAGCGACATGCCTTCTTTGCGTGCCCGGTTAACGAAATCCACCATGATCAAGCTGTCGTTAACTACCACCCCAGACAACGCAATTATACCGCAGATAGAAAGTACGCTTACCGCCATGCCTAATACCAAATGCCCAACAATGGCCCCCACAATACCAAACGGAATAACCGACATGATAATGAAGGGCTGGCTGTAAGATTTAAGCGGAATAGCAAGCAAGGTGTAAATGGCAAAGAGTGCAAATAGAAGTCCCTGCATAAGGCTAATCATAGCGTCAGCCTGTTCCTTTGAGTTTCCTTGAAGCTGGAAATCCACATTAGGATAACGCGCAAGTAGATCCGGCATCAGATTTTCAATCACATCGTTGGTTACTTCTGACGGGTCAAGCAACGCTTTATCCACTGCACCAGTTACGGTTACCGAGCGTTTACCGTCGACACGAAGGATTGAATCAAAGCCCTGACCTACCGTGAACGTCGCCACTTGCTCAAACGGTATTTCCTGACCATTGGGCGCGCGTATACGCATGTTTTCAAGGTGTTCAATAGAGCTACGTTCTGTCTTTGGATAACGTACCATCACTTTAATTTCTTCATCGTCACGCTGAATACGCTGTACTTCCGCGCCATAGAAACCAAAGCGAACCTGCTGACCCAAATCACGCAAAGAAATGCCTAACGCATCGGCCTGTGGCTTGAGTGCTAGCTGAATTTCTTCGCTACCGCCTGAGAAGGTGTCATTGATGTCGGTAACACCTTCGTATTTATCCAAGGCTTCTTTCAGTTCGTCGCTAATTGCACGCAGTGCTTTTATATCACTCGAACTGAATTCAAAGCTAAGATCGGAACCACCACCAGGGCCACCCGGAGAGCTTATATTAAACGACTTAACCCCCGGGATTTCTGGTAACTCTTCGCGCCACATATCTTGAATCTCGAAGTCTGTCAGCGTACGCGTTTCGCCTTTGGTAAGCTCTGCGAAAATCTCGCCCCCAAGATTGCCGTTATCAAAGGCAATGGCGTGTTTTATAACATTTTCACCTGACTCTTCAGCTACTTTGTCGTCCATGCGGTGCATGGCCTCGCGAAGCGTAGTAAGAACATTATCACGCTGTTCAAGCGATGAGCCTGGCTCAAGCTCGAAACTTGCAATCATAAAATCGCTAGGAATATTCGGGAAAAATACAAAACGCACAATACCACCACCGAACAAACCTACTGTAAGGATCAGCATAGCCATAAACACAGCAACCGTGGTGTAGCGATTTCGAACTGCTTTAGCCAAAAATGGCGCGTATTTATTGTTTATAAACGTCTTAATACCTTCGCTGAAAAAATCTCGAAACTTTTGAAATCTGTTCGCTTTTTCGGGATCGTATGGCTTAAGCTTCATGTGTACCAAGTGAGCCGGCAATATTAGTTTGGACTCAATGAGCGAGAAAATAAGGCATACGATAACCACCATACCGATGGTTTTCCAAATAATGCCGAACGGCCCAGATACCATAAGCATTGGCGAGAATGCGGCAATGGTTGTCAAAACGCCAAATGTCGCGGGCATGGCCACCTTTTTGACGCCCACTATAACGTTTTCAGCGCTATGGCCCTTTTTGTCTATTTCAGAATACGCCGACTCCCCCATGATGATGGCGTCATCAACCACAATACCCAGCACAAGAATAAACGCGAACAGGCTAAGCATGTTGATAGACACACCAATAATATCTAGCGGCATAACTAGCAAGGTGCCAAGAAAACAAACCGGCAAGCCCACAATGACCCAAAACGCGAGCTTAATTTTTAAAAACAAAGAAAGTACCAAGAAAACCAGCAGCGCTCCGAAGAACATGTTTTCCAGCATCATGTTGAGCCGGTCCGCTAAGTAGAACGAACTGTCGCCCCACGTATCAGCTGTGATATGCGCTGGGAATTCCGATTTCTGACTCTCAATATAGGTATTAACTTGCTCAGAGATTTCTAATGCGTTTTGATCGCCTACCGCACGTACGCGCAAACTAACAGCGGGTTTATCGTCGAATAGCGCATATTGGTTATTTTCAATAAAACCATCGTTGATATATGCCACATCGCCTAATGTCACACGCGTGCCGTTTCCGTTTGTTACTAATACAATCTGCGAAAAATCCCAGCCAGTGTAGGCTTGCCCTTTCGTTCTAAGCAAAATATCGCCATTTTCAGTGCGAATTGAGCCGCCGGGTAAATCGACGCTGGTTTGACTTAAACGCGCAACGACATCGGCGAATGTAAGGTTGTATTTTTGCAAGTCGACTTCCGAAAGCTCAACAGAAATCTCATAGTCCCTTGCCCCAACAACTTGGACACTTGAAATACCGGGCAGATTAGCAATGTCGTCGCGCAAGTCTTTAGCAAACTCTTTTAACTCTCTTTCAGATGCATCACCGTAAACCGAGAGCCAAATTACGTCTTGTTGTATTTTTTGACGATAAATAACGGGCTTTTCAGTGTCTGCGGGGAAGCTCGGAATGGCGTCAACTTGTACTTTTACTTCATCAAGTAAAGATTGAACATCATAGTCTTCTTCCACCTGAATACTTACCGTACCCATACCTTCAACGGCTGTGGAATTAAGCTGCTTGATGCCCTCTAAGTCCTTAATGGACTCCTCAATTTTAAGCAGTACGCCCTCTTCTACTTCCTGAGGCGCAGCGCCCAAATATGGCACGCGAACATTGATAACGTCTATCTCGAAATTGGGAAATACTTGCTTCTGAATACTGAAGGCACCAAATAATCCGCCAACCACAAGCAACCACATCAGAAGGTTTGCAGCTACGCTGTTACGCGCGAACCAGGCAATAAGCCCTTTATTGGTATCAATGCGGCTCATTCGCTATCACCTTCGGTGGACGTGCTCTCTAATTTATCGGTATCTCCGCTAGCATCCGATTCAGCGGCATCAGATAGCACTGGCTCATCACCTGGTAGACGAACTTTCATGCCATTATACGGGTTTGGTACGGCACTTCTCACTACCAGGCTTCCATGCTCAATACCAGAACGAATAAACACTTCTTTAGCAGTTGTGCGCGCAACCTCAACAGGCTTTATTTCAATCTCACGATTGTCGTTAACAGTCAATACGGTATTGTCTAAACGCAAAATGCTACGAGGCAACACCACCAATTCTTCATTCTGACGAGATGTGATTTCTGCTTCTACAAACTGACCAAAACGCAGGGGGGCATTGTGTGAAGATTTTAGATTGTAAGGATCTTGTACTTCCACAATCGCATATACTACTCGGCTGCCCGTATCTAAAATACCTTCTGAACGTACCAGTTTACCTTCCCAAGTGCGTTTCACACCGCCCACAGAGGCCGTTAACGAAACCGGAGCGCCGTCATTGGACTGTCCGGCGATATTGATAAACATTAAATCGCTGTCAGTAATAGGTAGCCTGACTTCTGCGGTATCGGTGGAGTAAACGGTACCAAGCACTGCGCCCATTGATACAAACTGACCCAAGTCAATATTACGTTCAACCACAATACCATTATAAGGGGCTGTGATTTGGGTTCTTGCCAAATTGCGTTTCGCGCGCTCTAGTTTGGCCTCTGCTGCTTTAACGTTTGCTTGTTCTTTTGCCAGTTGCGGCTTGCGTAAACCTAATTCGGGCGGTGCAACGCTACTTACCGAACGCCATTCTTGTTCTGCTACTTTGCCGCGAGCTATTTCTTCCTGCAGCGCTGCTTGCGCTTGAGCTAATTCAGCCTCTGCAAGCTTAAGATCAGTACGATAATCATCTTGCTCAAGTGTCGCCAGTACATCGCCTTTTTTGAACGTTCCTCCTGCAATGAACACATCAGACAAACTTACCACTTGACCACTGACTTGGGCGCTTAACGAGGTTTTATTTCTTGGAACAACATTACCCTGAGACTTTACGATAAAGCTCACGGCCTCTGCTGTTGCTTCTTTCGCTTCAACCAAAAAAGCCGGAATTTCTACTGGTACTTGCTCTGGTGGCTTACGTGATTTGATCATGACTGTAGCGGCGATAAACGCGACCAAAACTATGATTAGTGGAATGCCACTTTTCATCAAGATGGAGTTTTTCATTTACTATCCCTAGGAACGAAGGAAATCCACGCGAGTGAAACGGACGCAACGATTTATTGCGCTTTCACATATCACCTGATAACCCACGAAAATCTATTATTATTGTTTCAACTCTAGTGTACTGATTTGTGGTTATTGTGCCCACTTAAGATTGTTAAATTTTGTGTCTGTTATTTGTTTTTAAAATACACATGAAAATCAGCGGCCCTAATATAAAAAATTATCAAAAGAATACAAAGTAAGATTGATAATTATCATATTTTCGTTGATTATTTGACCACTCATTGGTTGTGAGTTAACCGGCGGCTGTCATTCGAGCTTAGTCTTTAATGCGAAGTAGCCTCGGGAATAATTTCGCTACGTTGAAGGGAAAACACATTATGAGTCTTAAGAAACAATACCTTAAATCAAAACCTCTGTGCAAAGTGACATTTCGACTAAATGCGGAAGCGGCGCAAGACGCCGAAGAAGCTGCGTTGTGTGGTGACTTCACTGACTGGAAATCACAGCCACTAACGATGAAAAAACTGAAAAGTGGTGATTTCACGTTAACGGTAGATTTAGAGAAAGATCACGAGTACCAGTTCCGCTACCTGCTTGATGGAGAGAAATGGGAAAACGATTGGGAAGCCGATGCTTATATTCCCTCTCCGGTGAGCTTAGAAGACAACTCTGTTGTACGCGTTTAGTTTGTTGTTCCAATATAAAAAGTACCCAAAATAACTCTGGGTACGATATAACAATTCCCTACAAAAAAGGCTGCAAACATGCAGCCTTTTGTCGTTTACACGTTAAGACTTAAAATTCGATTTACAACGAATTTTCAAGCTCTGGAAGTACATCAAACAAGTCGCCTACTAACCCGTAGTCTGCAACCTGGAAGATTGGCGCTTCCTCATCTTTGTTGATAGCAACAATCACTTTAGAGTCTTTCATACCTGCAAGGTGCTGAATAGCGCCCGAGATACCTACCGCGATATAAAGCTGGGGCGCAACAATTTTACCTGTTTGACCTACCTGCATATCGTTAGGAACGAACCCTGCGTCTACCGCAGCGCGCGACGCACCGATGGCAGCACCAAGCTTGTCGGCAATGCCTTCAAGCAGCTTGAAGTTGTCGCCGTTTTGCATACCGCGACCACCTGAAATAACCACTTCGGCTGCGGTGAGCTCAGGGCGTTCAGATTCAGTTAATTCTGCAGATACAAAGTCAGACTTCTCGCTGCCCTTAACAACGTCTAATGACGTAACTTCTGCGCTGTCGCCTGTTGATGCAGCATCAAATGATGCAGCTCGTACAGTAATGACTTTCTTTGCGTCAGATGATTGTACGGTAGCAATAGCATTACCTGCATAGATTGGACGAACAAAGGTATCTTCACTCTCTACACCAATGATGTCAGAGATTTGCGCTACATCTAATAAAGCCGCTACGCGAGGCATGAAGTTCTTACCTGTCGTGGTTGCGGCAGCAACAATGTGACTATAGTCACCAGCAAGTTCTACTACTAAGTCAGCCGTATTCTCGGCTAGCTGATGCTTGTATGCAGCATTGTCAGCAACAAGTACTTTAGTAACACCGTCAATTTGCGCCGCAGCTTCAGCTACTGCTTGGCAACCTTCACCTGCGACTAGCACGTGAATATCGCCACCCATTTTCTGCGCGGCATTCACAAGCTTATGCGTTTCAGTCTTTAAGCTTGCATTATCGTGTTCTGCATATACGAGTACGCTCATGAGATCACCTTTGCTTCATTTTTTAACTTGTCTACCAACTCAGCAACATCTGCCACTTTAATGCCACCCTCGCGCTGAGGCGGAGGCGTCACTTTTAGCACCTTAACATTTGAGTCAAGTGAAACACCAAAATCCGCAGCCGCTTTAACGTCTAACGGTTTGCGTTTTGCCTTCATGATATTCGGAAGCGATGCATAACGCGGCTCATTCAAGCGAAGATCTGTGGTGACTACCGCTGGAAGAGAAAGTGCAACAGTTTGAAGACCGCCATCAATTTCACGGGTTACATTTACTTTTTCGCCGTCGACAACGACTTCTGACGCAAAAGTACCCTGCGGCATACCAGTAAGTGCTGCAAGCATCTGTCCGGTTTGGTTATTGTCAGAGTCGATACTCTGCTTACCAAGAATAACAAGCTGTGGTTGCTCTTCTTCAACGACTTTAGATAACAGCTTCGCCACTTGAAGTGAATCAAGATTTTGGTCGGTATCAATTTGAATACCACGATCAGCACCTAGGGCTAGTGCTGTACGTATTTGTTCTTGGCAGCTCTTATCACCAATTGAAACCACAACGATTTCAGTGGCCACACCTTTTTCTTTTAACCGAACGGCTTCTTCAACAGCAATTTCGCAAAAAGGGTTAATGGCCATTTTGGCGTTGGTAAGATCTACGCCAGATTCATCGGCCTTCACTCTTACCTTAACGTTGTAGTCGATCGCGCGTTTGACCGGTACGAGTATTTTCATATTTACCTCAATTGTTGAGTTCGTCGGTGTCTATTACGTTTCATTAATAATTAACTATTAATAATTAAAAACGTATTACTTCACCACGCTTTTTGAAACTTTAACAATGTGCTCTACGTTAAAAAAGAATCCGTGGAACGTACGTTTTTTTTTAAAGGCTAGCCTTAAAACGCCGTTAACACCACGTTCACGAACAGTTATAATGAACTGTCAGTTAACGTTAACGTAAACTGCTTTGCAATGTACTTACTGTTGACGTAAACGTCAACCTGCATTACCTTGCAAAACGACAATTAATTTACATGTTTTTGACACAAAGCATTATTTGTTTCATCAATAGTGCATTATAAAAATACAAACATAAGGAGCCTCCCGTGGAACGAGAATCGATGGAGTTTGACGTAGTCATCGTCGGTGCCGGCCCAGCTGGATTATCAACGGCTTGTAAGCTTATGCAGCTTGCAAATGAAAAAGACCAAGAGCTAATGGTTTGTGTGGTCGAGAAAGGCTCCGAGGTAGGTGCACACATTCTTTCTGGTGCCGTGTTTGAGCCGCGCTCACTAAACGAACTTTTTCCTGATTGGAAAGAAAAAGGTGCTCCACTCAATACACCAGTAACTGAAGACCACATTTACCTACTTAATGATGAGACGTCAGCGAAGAAGCTACCTAACGCTATTACCCCGAAAACCATGCACAACGATGGCAACTATATTGTGTCTATGGGTAATGTGTGTCGCTGGTTAGCAGAGCAAGCTGAACAACTAGGTGTTGAAGTTTTTCCCGGTTTCGCAGCTTCTGAAGTCATCTATAATGAAGACGGCAGCGTTGGTGGTGTACTTACTGGCGACATGGGCGTGGGTGAAAATGGTGAACCGAAAGACGGTTACATGCCAGGTATGGAACTACGTGCTAAATATACGGTGTTTGCGGAAGGCTGTCGCGGGCACTTAGGAAAAGAGCTGATTTCACACTTCAAATTAGATGAAGATAGTTCACCGCAACACTATGCCATCGGCTTTAAAGAAATTTGGGATATAGATCCATCTAAGCATCAGCCAGGCCTCGTGGTTCACAGTGCAGGCTGGCCACTTGACGATGCAACAGGTGGTAGCTACCTTTACCACGCTGAAGATAATCAAGTGTTTGTTGGCCTAATCGTAGACCTTAATTACGCCAACCCCTACCTGAGTCCGTTTGACGAATTCCAACGTCTAAAACATCACCCTGTATTTAAGCAGTACTTAGAGGGAGGAAAGCGTGTTTCCTATGGCGCAAGAGCCATCTCAAAAGGTGGGTTTAATTCGTTACCTAAAATGACCTTCCCTGGCGGATTGCTAGTTGGCTGTGAAGCGGGTACGCTTAATTTCGCCAAAATTAAAGGTAATCACACGGCAATGAAGTCTGGCATGTTAGCAGCAGAAAGTATTTTCGAAGCAATTTCAGAAAATGCTGAAGCACCTGTAAAAGAGTTAACCAGCTTCACAGAGAAATTCAAATCGTCGTGGCTATTCAACGAATTGTTCCGTTCTCGTAACTTTGGCCCTGCTATCCATAAACTCGGTAATTTCTGGGGTGGCGCATTTAATACGTTGGAGCAAAATATCTTCAACGGTAATATGTTTTTCACCATGAAAGATGAGCACAAAGATTACGCGCAGCTTAAAGAAGCAAAAGATTCGAAAGAGGTTTCATATCCAAAGCCAGACGGCGTGCTAAGCTTTGACAAATTATCTTCTGTGTTTTTATCTAATACTAACCATGAAGAAGACCAACCTTGTCATTTGAAATTAAAGGACCCTTCCATTCCTTTGCAGGTTAATTTACCTAGATTTGCAGAGCCCGCGCAGCGCTACTGCCCCGCCGGTGTGTATGAAGTAATTGAAGAAGAAGGTGAAAAGCGTTTCCAAATTAATGCGCAAAACTGTGTTCACTGTAAAACTTGCGACATTAAAGACCCTAGCCAAAATATAAAGTGGGTAGTACCTGAAGGTGCTGGAGGCCCGAATTACCCAAATATGTAATTTAATGCATTATTCGGTTACTTAACTTATATTTTTTTAAAGCGAGCCTAGCTCGCTTTTTTTTTGTGCTACTTTTAATTATTATCTTAAAGAAATTTAGTACAACGTATTAAGGTTAATTAATGAGCGATTTTTTAGATATTTTAACCCACGGAAGACGTTTACAAGGTGCTGTTAAGGAATTAAGCATTGAAGAGCTTGAACAAGTTCAAGAAAAACTTAGCAGTATAATTGAAAGAAAAAAAGAAAAATTAGAAGAACAAGAAAAGCTCGAGAAAGAAAAGTTAGAAAAGCTCACGGCTATTAAAAAACAAATGGAAGAAGCGGGTTTAAATGTCGAAGATCTACAGGCATTAAATATAGAGACGAACAAAAAAGTAGGTAAAAAACGTCCGGTTAAATACAAGCTTGTAGATAGCGAAGGTAAAGCGCATCTTTGGACAGGTATTGGACGTATGCCTCGCGTTTATAAAGACGCACTAGACAGCGGCAAATCACTTGACGATTATGCCATTAAATAATTGAAATTGTGAATTAAATAAGGCCTGTTTTTGCAGGCCTTTGTTTTACTTGAGCTGCATGTTCAGTAACGGATAAGTATATTGTGAAGTTAAACTACAAACTATCAGAATGCGCTTCCAGTGCCCCCTGGCTAATACTCATACATGGGTTATTTGGAAATGCCGATAACTTGGCCGGTATTAAGCGTCACTTTGAGTCAAATTACAACGTGATCAGTTTTGATTTGCCTGACCACGGTGAATCCCCATGGACATCTTCGTTTTCTGTTGATGATGCTGCGAATGCAGTGTTCGAGACGATGAAGTCGCTAAATATTGATGCAAGTGCGGTTTTAGGCCACTCATTAGGCGGCAAAGTAGCCATGAGATTAGCATTAAACCATGGCGACGTTGTTTCGCACCTCATTGTCGCCGATATTGCACCCGTATCTTACGACCATAGTCATCAAACCGTCTTTGCTGGACTCAAGGCCGTTCCTTTAGATGCAATTCAAAGTAGAAAGGATGCTGAAAAAGAAATGGCTAAACATGTGAAAGAGCCAGGCGTTCGACAATTCTTATTGAAGAGCCTATATCAAGATGAAAATGGCGATTGGAAATGGCGTTTCAATGTCGATGGATTAATTGCCAGTTATTCGCACATTATTGATTGGGAACAAACAAACCAAACGTTTGATGGCGTAACCTTATTCATAAAAGGCAGTGAGTCTGATTATATTACGCCAGCCTATCGCGATGAAATAATGCGTTATTTTCCCAAGGCTAAAGCACATGTAATAGAAGGTACTGGCCACTGGTTGCATGCAGAAAAGCCAGCGGTCTTTAACGCCGTTGTAGAAAGAACGCTCAATAAATCAGCGTAAAGAAAGGATTTCATCATAATTTAAGATGAGAATGACTATTATTACCTATTTTTGAACGTTTTAGGCTCTTACAGGCGTATATACTGTGATATAGTTGCGCCAGATTTTTTTTAAGTAACAACACTATGCTTGCAGAAAATTACGAACTCATTGAGTCCATCATGCTGTATGGCGGCTTATCTATCCTTTTTGGGTTGATGGGTTTTGCTGTACACGATGTACTGCGTAAGAACGATGTGCCACTTATTGGACGAGTGGTAACGTACGGTGTGCTGGGTTTAGGCGCATTAGGGTTTCTTGCGAAGGGCATTATTGAATGGTTTTGGCTAAGCACAGGCGTTTAATTAGTAACGATTAATAGAGGTTAGATATGGCAAGCGTTGGCCTATTTTTCGGAAGTGACACGGGTAATACCGAACATGTTGCGAAAATGATCCAGAAGGAATTGGGTAAACAGCTAATTGATGTTAAAGACATTGCCAAGAGCAGTAAAGAAGACATCGCTGAATTTGATTTGCTTATCTTTGGTATTCCTACGTGGTACTACGGTGAAGCGCAATGCGATTGGGATGACTTCTTTCCTGAACTAGAGCAAATTGACTTCAATGACAAGCTAGTGGCTATTTTTGGCTGTGGAGACCAGGAAGATTATGCAGAGTACTTCCTAGACGCGATGGGCATGGTACGCGACATCGTTGAAGCCAAAGGTGCTATTTTAGTCGGTCAATGGTCAACTGAAGGCTATGACTTTGAAGCGTCTAAAGGCATGGCTGACGACAACCACTTTGTTGGTCTTGGTATCGACGAAGACCGTCAACCAGAGCTAACAGACTCTCGTGTTAAAGCATGGTGTAAGCAGATTCACGACGAACTTTGCTTGGCAGAACTTGCTTAGGCACACCTGCGAAGAATAATACAAAAAACCGCTCTGATGAGCGGTTTTTTTTTGCGTTTTATTGGTAGCATCCGCTATCAAAAGCAGTCTGTAAAAAGTGGCTAAAGATGAAACCGCTCTACTGCTTTTCTTAAGCTCTCTGTTTGCGCATCCAGCAACATTGTCGACTCGTTCGACTGGCGCGTGCTTTGTGCACTGGAGTCGGCTAGTGCAACTATGCGGTTCAAACTTTTCGCAACATCGCCAAGTAAAACATCTTGTTGTTCGGTATCGGCCACAATGTGTTCGTTAATGTCACTTAACCGCTCAATGATTTCTCTAATACTCTCTACTTGTTGAGATACTTGCTGGGTAATTTCTACGCCTTCTTGCGCTTGTTCGCGCCCTGCGTTAATTGCTTTTACTGCCTGCGCAGCATCTTTCTGTAGATTTCCAATCATCTGCTCAATTTCTTCCGTAGAGTCATGGGTGCGGTTGGCTAACGTTCGCACTTCATCAGCAACAACCGCAAAGCCTCTACCTTGTTCGCCGGCTCTGGCAGCTTCGATGGCCGCATTCAGCGCTAACAAGTTGGTTTGCTCTGCAATGGTTTTGATTACATCCAAGATGCTGCCAATACTGCGTGAGTTATCATCTAACCGGCCAATAATCTGCGCCGACGATTCCGCCTGTTTAGCTTGGTTACCCACCTGCTGACTGCTTTTTCGAACCAATTGACCAATATCCGCACTTTGCTTTGTTATATCACGCAGGGCGTCCATAGCGTCATTAATTTGAGCGAGGTTGCTACGGCTTTTTTCCTGTACGTTTTTAGTATTTGTAGACGTTACCGTTACATGCTCACGTTGCTTGTCTACCTCAGATAAACTTTTATTGCCAAGCTCAACGCTTTCTTTTGTAATATCTATAAGGCGTTTTTCTTGCTCCAGTATATTGCCCACGAGCTCTCGTAAACTATCAGTCAAACTATTTACTTTTGCGGAAAGAGCCGAAAATTCATCATTACCTTCTTCAGGTAGCTTGGTACTCAAATCTCCCTTACTCAGCTGACTTAACCCTTTATTAATGCGACCAAGGGGTTTAGAGATACTTCGCGTTACAATAACCGCTAAAACTATCGCTGCCACCAAGCCCAGTGCCGCCACCATGATGTTGCGCACCAAGTTCGCCTGCACAGACTCAAGAATGGCGTTTTGCCCTTCAAGAGATTGCTTCTGGACAGCGTCGAACAAAGTATTAATGTCGGCAAGTGCGGTTTCTAACGCTGCTTTTGCTTCCTTCTGAGCCTTTGCTGCTTTGTCTACTTCTGAAAGCTTTTGTCGCTGCAAAGCAATTAATCCATTTGCACCGTTTACCGCTTCTATCAGTAAATCATATTGATCGTTAAAAGATGCTATCGTACCGCCGTCATCAACCCCAGTAGCCAAACGGTTTACATAGTCTTTATCAACCTGCAAATTACTCAATTGGTATTCTAAATCTTCAATAATACTGGCACTTTGCGTAGCGTTATCCGTTTCAGCGAGTTCAATGAATGAATCATTCATTGTAAGCAATTTATTGTCTATAGCCGTACCGGCACCAATTAGCGTTTCAATACTCGGGTTATCCCCTTCTAAATAAGAAAGGTCTAGCATTAGGGCACTGGCCTCATCGGCCGTCATTAAGACTTTTTCAAGCTGTGCAGCCAGGGCCTTCTCGATATTCATTCGCTCGTTGATAGCGGTATACATGTCGTTACTACTATTAACGTAGGCTAGACTAACCTCGACAGCGTTACTGGCTACCGCGTTATTTGGCATGAGTGAGTTTAAACGAGACAAGTCGTTAGAGAATGCGGAAGATAAAATATCAAATGTCTCTTTGTTAGCTACCAGCTCCTCTCTGTTTTCGACATGATACCCGTTGGCAGTAATCACCGATAAAGACAAGATCTCTGTCTTTACTTTTACCATGCTGGTCTGAACCGGCATCTTTTGCTCTACAACGTCTTGCGCAGAATCTTTTATCCCGCTAAGACCAAAATAGGAAAGAATACTTGTAAGTAATAATAAGCAGCCGAATAGGCCAAAGCCTAGCGTAATTTTATTTATAATTGTTAACTGCATGGGCACTTCCACCAAAAAAACATGCCAAAAAATTCAAGAGCGCTTTATCGTCTTATTAAGTTTAGTTTAACAGGATGTTAATTCAATGCATCAAAAGTTTTATTTATATTACATATTTATTAGATAAATCTGTGACTTACAATCTGGTCAGGCCAGATTCACCGCGGCCTCTGCCCACAAGACATTTTTTGAAAAAGTTGAACAATGAGTAAATTTTCATCGAGAAAACAAAGTTTCCACGGTTTTACTTTTAAATTGTTTCAACTTACCTATAATAACCTCCAAATACTTATTCACTCGTTCTTAGTAGGTTGTAATGGATCAAAATAAAGAATTGAAAAAAGCAGGGCTAAAAGTCACTCTGCCTCGCCTTAAAATTTTACAAATTCTGCAAGAGCCAGAAAACCAACACATCAGCGCTGAAGACGTGTATAAAATTCTTATCGAACAGGGTGAAGAGATTGGTCTCGCTACCGTATACCGTGTATTAAACCAATTTGATGATGCAGGCATTCTTAACCGCCATCATTTCGAAGGTGGAAAATCAGTATTTGAAATCAGCCATAAAGATCACCACGACCACCTAGTATGCCTTAAATGTGGCAAAGTGATTGAGTTTGAAGATGAGATTATTGAAGAGCGTCAAGAGATGATTGCTAAGCAACATAAGATGAAGCTAACGCATCATAGCTTGTACTTATACGGTGAGTGTACAGACGGTAACTGCGACAACGCACCTGAATAAGTCATAACCTTTTTCTAGAAGAAGGCCCGCGTAAAGCGGGCCTTTCTTTTGTCACGCTTTAAATTTGTACGCGTGGTAAGCCTTAATTGCCTGTTCCCACACTTCCCCAACTTCTCCTGTTCCAATGGGTTTGCCGTCGACTTCAACCACCGGAGCCACTTCTTTGCTCGATGAGGTTAACCATACTTCGTCTGCGTCTAACAATTCATCTTTGCTAAACCAAGTCTCGGTTACAACCAGACCCGCTTGTTTAAATGCTTCTATAGCAATAGCGCGTGTAATACCAGGAAGGAGCTCATGATTTAGTGGCGGTGTTGAAATACATCCGTCTTTCACCATAAAGACATTACATGAACTTGCTTCGGTTATCATGCCCTCGCTGTTATACAGAATAGTTTCATTAACACCAGCATCAACGCTTGCCTGATAGTGCATTACATTGCCTAACAATGAAGTGGATTTAATATGGCATCGTTGCCATCTTTTATCCTGCTGAAGCGCAACTTTAAAAGGTTTTGCATCGGCTTTAACTGTAGGCTGAGGTGGCGCTATTTCAAAAGCGAAACCAAATACCGTTGGCGCAATATTCTTGGGATAGGCATGAAATCGTTTAGTGTCGGTACCACGACTTACATGAAAATAAACACCTACGTTTCCGCTTTCAATAAACGCCTTGTTTTTCTCAACCAAGGTAAACAAAATGTTTTGCCATTCTTCTGCCGAAAACGGGTTCGTAATTTCTATGGCTTTCAGGCCTTGCGCCATACGGGAAGTGTGCCCTTTAAAGCCTACTGCATTACCAGAATACGTTGGTATGACTTCATATATACCGTCACCAAAAAGGAAGCCCCTGTCCATCGGAGAAATCTTCGCCTCAGAAAGAGGCATATACTCACCGTTTAAAAACGCAATCGTCACAATATTTCTCCTTGTAATCGGCGACGCCTACTTGTCATTAGTAGCCAGTCTGTCCTCGCTTCTTCTTCATGTTGAAAAACAAAATTCACTTTTTCACCTGGCACGGCTTGCGCTAAGCGACTTATATCACAGGGACTCACACAACCAAGTTTGGGGTAGCCCCCTAATGTTTGTCTATCACGCATCATCACAATAGGTTGCCCGTCACCGGGCACTTGAATTGCCCCTAAGTGAATAGCTTCAGATCGCATATCCTCAATGTCAGAGGCAACCGGTTCACCGGTTAACCTAAAGCCCATACGATCGATAGCTGATGAAACCGTATAGGTGCTAGTTTCAAATGTTCGTACGGCAACAGCACTGAAATTTGAAAATTGATACCCCGGCACAACCCTAATTGCTTCTAAAAAGCCGTAATCATCGATATGGTGTGCAGGCAATGAGCGCATTTTAGCGTTGTTTTGTATTCTTGTATTAGCCAAAACTTCAAAATAATCGCCGTCTTTTAACGCACTCCCTTTGCCATCTAACCCACCTAAATGCTCACGAACCACAGTGCTTGCACTTCCAACTACTTTAGGTATCTGCCAATTCCCCTCTATCGCCAAATAGGCCTTGCTGCCAAGTAGTGCGCTACCGAAAGTGATGGTGGAATCGGCTGATATAGCTTGGCTTTGGTAAACCTCTCTGGAACTCCCATCTACGTAAAGTGTTGATTCCCTGCCGGTAACAGCAATAACGCAATCTTCATCAACCTTCAATCGCACTTCACCAATAGCTTCAATGCAGGGCGTACCGTCTAAATTGAAAGCAAGAAAATTGGCCCAATCATAGGCGTTACTATCCATAGGGCCTGATTCACAAAATCCGTCTCTCTGTTGACCTACTCTGCCGTTATCAATGACAAGACTAAACAGTCCTTTGCTGAGTACTTCAATTTTCATAATTCGACCTGCAATCCAGCTTTGTATTCCTGTTCTGTAATTGAAACAAACTTCACTACATCTCCCGCTTTTAATCGAGATTTACTGTGCTCCGCTTTATGCAACAGCATGTCGAACGCAGTCAGACCAAGTAAATTCCACCCTCCAGGTGATTCACTGGGATAAACGGCAGTTTGCCTATCAGCGATTGCGACAGCACCTTTGGGAACGCGCTTACGCGGAGTACCTAATCGCGCACATTTAAGTGCTTCTGGAATATCGCCCATATAGGCAAAACCAGGTGAAAACCCTACGGCGTACACTTTATAAGTTACGCTGGTGTGTAACTCGATAACCTCTTCAATAGATAGCGCAGTTTTTTTGCTTACTATACTGAGATCGCTGGCGTTGGGTGCGCCATACCAGACAGGTATTTCAATCACCTTCCCTTCGCCACTTAGCTTAGCTACGTTAACGTGTGGGCTTATACCTTCAATATCTATTCTTCGTAATGCGCGATACACACCGTGGCTGTCAATTAACGCCATATCAAAAATAATTAACAAACTATCGTAGGAAGGTATCGCCTCTCGTAACCAATACCACGAATTCGAGGCATCTTCTTCATTAGCTTTTGAACCCTTTGATATTTGACTTTCCCTTTGTCTAATATCTATAGCTGACAATAATTGGTGACAAGCATCGTTTGCTTCGTCCAGATTCGCGCCGTCAAAATACACCATTATGGCGTCAGCACCCGCTGTCACAATTCGCTTAATACGCCCAAAAGCTTGCATTTTCTGTCCTTGATACAGTAATTATTCTTAGTAAATGTGTTTTTTATGAGGCAAATTTATAGAAATGCTCTGATCCTTTGAGCAATACTTACCGCGCCTAGCGTATCGCCATGTACGCATAGAGAATCAGCTTCAACTTTCAACGTGTTTCCCGATGCTGTAGTGACCGTTCCAGACTCTATAAGCTGTTCAGCCTGCATGAGTGCTTCATTTTCATTTAACACCGCACCTTCAATATTACGTGACTGCAATAAACCGTCATCGGTGTAGCGTCTATCAGAAAAGGCTTCAAAGTAGAGCGGCAATCCAAATTCTTTTGCCTCTTTTTTGATAAGGTCGTTTTTCTCAGTGGCTTGCACCATCAGGGTTAATAGGCCTTGTGATGATTGCGCATTGATGTCAGCAATACTCTGCATAACACTACGTCTTATACCTGCATCCTTCATCATATCGTTATACAGCGCACCGTGCGGTTTAACGTAACTAACGCTAGCCCCATATAAAGCGGCCATACCCGATAACGCGCTCACTTGGTATTGGATCATAGCGAGGAGTTCATCTGCCACTATAGCCATACTTCTGCGGCCGAAGCCCTGTAGGTCTGGATATGCCGGATGTGCACCAATTGCCACACCGTGAGTTTTTGCTAAAAAAACAGCCTGCTTCATTACCAATGGATCACCAGCATGAAAACCACACGCAATGTTTGCTTGATCGATTTCCTCCATGATGGCTGATTCCACTGGCATTGACCACGCGCCAAAACTTTCACCTAAATCGCAATTTAACTTCATAATGGTTTAGCTCTTACGTTCATTCCAGTATCATGTTACCTGTTCTTTTTAAAAAGTCAGTGCTGATGATAAATATTGGAAAAATTAATACATTACGCGTGGTAGCCCAATACCCTTTTGGCTACGCTTTAGCGCCACTTGTCGAAAACGATGACGAGAACGACAGCGTAATAGAAATAGATGATGCTGATGAGCAGCAAACCGTTACACTTGCGATTGACGAAGTAGAAACGCCATTAACCGAAGGGCAACAGATTGAAGTATTTGTGGCTACGGATCAGCGCGGCGACCTTTATGCCACAATGAAGAAACCACTCATTCAAGTGGGCGAAACTAAGGTACTTAAAGCGGTATCTGCGACCAATTTTGGCGCATTCTTCGATTGGGGCTTAGAGAACGATCTTTTAATGCCTAACGATTACCAAGCTCAACCTGTAAATCCAGGCATGTACTACGTAGTTCACACCTTTTTTGATGATAAAACCCAGCGCATTTTAGGGGCTACTAAGCTTCACTACTTCCTAAAAGAAAGCAGCGCCTATCTTAGTGAAGGCGATATCGTTGATTGCGTAGTCTACGCCAAAACAGAGTTAGGCTTTAAAGTGGTTATCAATGAAAAGAGCTTAGGGTTAATTTTTCACAGTGACGCCTTTAAGCCGCTTAAAGTTGGGCAAGCCACTGAAGGGGTTATTAAAACCATTCGCGATGATGGAAAAGTGGACGTTGCGCTTCAGCGCGTTGACAAAGGTGGCCGCGATGCACTTCAACAAGCCATTTTGGATGACTTAGAAGCCCACGGCGGCATTTCTACGCTAACGGATAAGAGTGCCCCAGAAGCCATTTACTCTCATTTTAACGTAAGTAAAGCGGCTTATAAAAAAGCGTTAGGGGCATTGTACAAGCAGAAGAAAATTACGCTTGGTCCTGACGCGGTTCGCCTAAACAAATAAACGTACATGTCACAGCTGCATTGAAGCGCTAAACTGGCCTGTCTTGCAGCTTCCTTTTTTATTTTTATGACATTAGGACAAACAATGAAAGCACGTGTTTCTTGGGATCAAGATTTAACTTTTACAGGGACTACAGACAGCGGTTACAAAACGGTGATGGACGGCAGCGGTAAGGCCGTATCACCGATGGAGTCGGTACTACTAGCGGTTGGTGCTTGTTCAAGCATCGACGTGGTAGACATTCTTAAAAAAGGCCGCTTTAACATTGAAGCCTGTAATTGTGAATTGGACGCTGAGCGTGCTGAAGAACCACCTCGTGTATTTACTAAAATTCACGCACATTACACGGTGTCAGGTGAAGGCATTAGCGAAAAGGCGCTAGCGCGCGCTGTACAGCTTTCTGCAGAAAAATACTGTTCCGTCATGCTTATGCTTACGGGTAATGTAGCGATCACTACAAGCTATACTTTGGTTTAATAAACTATAGTGGAATAAACCTCTTATTAGCAATTATCGCTAAGCATTAGTAAAAAAAGCCAACCGTCTTGGTTGGCTTTTTTGTAGAAACGCTATATTACACATGTAAGCAATTGAAAAATATAAGATTTAACATTAGTTAACATCTTTGGCATGTTAGCTGCTGTAAACGGTCATTATTATATAACGACAAACACGTTAGGGTTATTGACCATGGATACATCAGCGCAAACCAACACTACTTTCTCTCCGTTCCGCTCTCTCTTACCGTTTTCTCCGGTATCGCTCAAACTACTTGTTGGAAGTGGTATTGTTGCCTTATCGCTTTCAATGGCCGCATGCTCCGATGCCGATGCCATAAACGACAAAGCCGAAACCACAGAGGTGGAGGAAACCGTTTTTGCGATTCCCGTTGAAACTCAGACCATTATCACTGGCGACATTACGTCCACCTATGACACAACAGCTATTTTAGAAGCCCGTGAAGAAGCCTTTGTCGTTGCGCGAGCCTCTGGGATCATCGAAGAAATCTTCGTAGAAGAAGGTGATTATGTTGAAAAAGGCCAAGTGCTTGCGCAGCTTGATAAGCGTCGCTACGAGCTTAACTTGTCGAAAGCACTGGCTGATTTAGCCGGCATTGAAAGTGAGCTGGAAAAGGTCAACAAAGTCTATTCTAAAAAGCTTATCAGCGATGACACTTACGACAAGCTCACTTCGCAATTTGAATCAGCAAAAGCATCTGTACGCTTGGCTGAACTTGATTTGAAAGAAGCCACTATCACAGCCCCAATTGATGGATACATTGCAGAAAGGAATGCCAAAGTAGGCAACCTAACTGAATCGTTCCAACGGGAGAGAATGTTCCATATCGTTCAGCAACGTAATCTTCAAGGCATTGTGTATCTGCCTGAAAATGAGCTACCTAACGTAGTGATTGGACAAGGTGCAGAGCTTACCGTGGCGGCTTTAGGCGACAGAAGTATCACCGCGAGTGTTGAACGTATAAGCCCGGTCATCGATGCAACCACCGGCACGTTCAAAGTAACCTTAAAAGTACCGAACGAAGACAACAAACTCAAAGCCGGCATGTTTACCGATGTATCGCTTGAATATGCTACCCATGCTAACGCCACATTGTTGCCCCGCAGAGCGCTGGTTACCATCGATAACAGCCACAGCGTATTCGTTGTTGATAACGGCAAAGTTAAAAAAGTTGATATCTCTACTGGCTTTGAAAACAACGAAGTCGTTGAAGTTATCAATGGTTTAAACGGTAATGAGGAAGTGGTTACCGCAGGCCACCAAAACTTGAAAGACAGCGCCCCTGTTGAAGTAGTTAACAGCTAATTCGGCCTAACAAGGAACACAAACAATGCGTATTGTAGATATTGCTGTAAAGCGCCCTGTTGCCGTTAGTATGTTCACTTTTGCGGTATTGCTATTTGGTATGGTGTCACTAGGCAGGCTGTCGGTTAACCTTCTGCCTGACTTATCTTACCCTACTCTCACCATTCGTACTGACTACGACGGTGCAGCACCAGGCGAAGTCGAACAACTGGTTTCAAAACCCATTGAAGAAGCCATCGGCGTAGTAAAAGGCGTACGTAAAGTCACGTCCACATCGCGTGCAGGTCAGTCTGACGTAGTGCTTTCATTTGCATGGGGTACTGACATGGATTTCGCTAGCTTAGAAGTGCGCGAGAAACTTGATGTATTGCAGCTCCCCCTTGATATAGAAAAGCCAAGGCTCCTTCGTTTTAACCCAAGTTTAGACCCGGTAATTAAACTGGGGCTTACGGCACAAAGCGATACGTCAAGTTTAAGTGTAGCGCAAATGAAGCGATTACGTCTATATGCCGAACAGCAGGTAAAGCGGGGGTTAGAGTCAGTAGAAGGTGTGGCAGCCGTGCGCGTTGGCGGTGGTTTAGAAAACGAAATACACATTCTTATCGACCAGCAAAAAGCCAGTCAGCTGTCTATTCCCATTACCCGCATTATTGACCGGGTAAGTGCTGAAAACATTAACGTGGCGGGCGGCCGAATTGATAACGCAGCCCAAGCGTTTTTGGTCAGAACCCTGAATCAGTTTGAAACACTAAGCGATATCGAAAACCTCTTCATTGGCCGTTTTGAAGGCAGAAATATCCAGCTTAAAGATATTGCCACGGTAGAAAGTGCGTATAAAGACCGTGATGTGGTAACGCGCTTTAACGGCAATGAAGGCATTGAAATTGCCATTTATAAAGAAGGCGATGCTAATGCGGTCAACGTTGCGCAAAAAGTGGCTAGCCGGTTAAATGAGGTTAACAACAACCTGCCTTCTAACTACACGCTAAGCGAAATTTATGACCAAAGCGTGTTCATTAAGCAAGCTATAGACAACGTAAAATCAGCGGCAGTGATGGGCGGTATTTTAGCCATGTTAGTGCTCTACCTTTTTCTTAAAGACTTCTGGACTACCGTTATTATCTCGGTTTCTATTCCGGTATCAGTAATTGCTACCTTTAATCTAATGTATGCCAACGATATAAGCTTAAACATGATGAGCTTAGGTGGTATCGCACTTGCTGTTGGGTTATTGGTAGATAACAGCATTGTTGTGCTTGAAAATATCGATCGCCATAAGAAGTTAAAAATGGCTGGGAGTGATAACGCTACAGCTAATGAAAAAACAACGGCAGAAGCCACAGACGCTGAGGCATCTGCAGCCAGCGAAGGAACAAAAGAAGTCTCTGGCGCAATCGTGGCTTCGACACTGACCACTATGGCCGTGTTTGTGCCGTTAATATTTGTAGAAGGCATTGCAGGTCAGCTGTTTAAAGATCAAGCGTTGACCGTCTCGTTTGCTTTGGCCGCGTCGCTTTTTGTCGCCCTTACACTAATCCCTGCGATGGCACATAGGAAGAAAAAGCAACAGCTCGATCACGAAGAGGTGTTCACTGCCCCAACACCCACGCCATCTACATCAATGCTTGGCAAAGTTATATACTACTTTACCCTGCCTATTCGTTGGGTATTCAGGCTTGTATTCGTATTTTTGCCTGCTGCCTTAGTAACCTTGGTGATTGGCGCATGGCATATCGTCAGCAAATCACTGAGCGTTGCCTTTAGACCACTTATTTGGGTGTTCAATAAAACGTTTGACCTTCTCGCTTCTGCTTATGAAAAACTGCTGCGCGTAAGCCTTAAGGCCAAAGCGCTGGTGTTAGCTACTGCCTTTATTCTTGCTGCTGGCGCGATAATGCTTGTACCAAGACTAGGTATGGAACTTATCCCTACCCTGTCACAAGGAGAATTTTCGGTAGAAGTGACCCTCCCTGCGGGCTCGCCACTGGCGCGTACCGACGCTATTATCAGCGAGCTTGCTGCGGTTGCAGTAAATAACAATGATGGCGGCGAAACCAAGGTGCTTCGCACGTATGCCATGTCTGGTACCGGTAGCCTTATAAGCGCCGCGCCTAACCAGGGTGGCGATCATTGGGGCCGCTTAAACATTGTCATGCAGCCTTCTGCGACAGCTGCCGATATGGACGCGGTAAAGCGTGCCGTTCGCGATCATTTAGCCTTTAAACCTCAGGTTCAGGCAACGTTTTCAGAGCCTGAGCTATTTAGCTTTGCATCCCCTATTCAAATTGAAATTGCGGGCTACGACCTTAATCAATTACAGCAGTATGGCGACGCCATTGCGACAAAACTAGCCAGTTTTAATAATTTTGCAGACGTAACGACCAGCATTCGTGACGGAAACCCAGAGCTTAAGATAGCCTTCCATCACGCCAAACTTGCTCGCCTTGAGCTTGATGCATCAACCGTTTCTCAGCTGATTGCGGCCAAAGTAGGTGGCCGTGTCGCTACACAGTATAGTGTTGAAGACAGAAAGGTAGATGTGCTAGTAAGAACGCAAGAAAACCAGCGAGATGACATCGCCAGTGTACGCGCCATTGTTGTTAATCCAGGCTCTGCACAACCTATTCCATTAAGTGCCGTTGCAGACGTGTACATGAGTGTAGGCCCTAGCGAAATCACTCGCGTTGGACAGCAGCGTGTGGCGCTGGTATCTGCGAATTTAGCCAAAGGTAAGCTTGATGAAGCGGTTGCCGTTGCTAATAAAGTCATTGATGAAACCCAACTTCCTCTATCTTTAAGTGCAACAGTAACTGGACAAAGTGAAGACATGCAAAGCAGCTTCCGTTCGCTACAGTTTGCTTTGGCACTTGCGGTGTTTATGGTGTATTTGGTTATGGCGTCACAGTTTGAGTCGTTGCTGCACCCACTGCTTATTTTATTCGCAGTGCCGCTAGCTGGCGCGGGTTCTGTGTATGGATTGTGGCTTACCAATACGCCGCTAAACGTAGTGGTATTTATCGGTTTAATTATGCTGTGCGGTATTGTAGTGAATAACGCTATTGTATTAGTTGACCGTATTAATCAGCTACGTCGTCAAGGGGTAGATAAAGACACGGCTATTCTCGATGCTGCGAAGACCCGCCTACGCCCTATTGTGATGACTACACTCACTACGGTGTTAGGTCTATTGCCTATGGCATTTGGTTTTGGCGAAGGTGCTGAAATTCGCACGCCAATGGCCATCACGGTTATTTACGGCCTTCTGTTTGCAAGCTTACTCACCCTCATATTACTACCAGTGCTTTACAGCGTGTTCGACGTTAAGAAGAAAGCGTCTGTGAAAGATAATTCTAGTGAAAACGTAGGCTTTGGTAACGAGGAAGCAATGCCAAAAGGAGGTGTACTATGAGTACACCTTCTCACAACGCTAATAACAGTTCTGAAACCCATACTGAAAAGCGCCAAACAAGTGAACCGAGTAAACGCGAGACAGATATAGCTTCACAGCCGCACCTTTCAAAAATTGCAGGTATAGGCGCTGGGCTTGCACGCTTTGCACTAAATAAACCCGTAACCATCGGAATGCTATTTTTGTCTATGTTGCTGTTCGGCATTGTATCTGGACGCTTATTGCCTTTAGAGAAATTCCCTGGGATTGATATTCCAGAAATGGTAGTGCAGATCCCCTACCCTGATGCAACGCCAGTTGAGATTGAAACCATGATTACCCGCCCTGTAGAAGAGGCCGTTGCTACCATGTCGGGGATAAAGCGATTAAGGGCACGGTCGTACGACAATATGGCGGAGGTCATTGTGGAGTTCGACTGGGATGAAAACCTCAAAGCCAAAAGTATTGAAGCGCGGGAGAAGATTGACGCTATTCGCCACGAACTTCCTGACGATATAGAGCGGATCATGGTGTACAAGTTTAATACCAATGATATGCCTATATTCCAGCTGCGTGTATCGAGCGACCGCGACTTATCAAACGCCTACGACTTGCTAGAACGCAACCTTAAGCGTCCGCTAGAGCGTGTTCCGGGTGTATCGAAAGTTGAGTTATACGGCACCATGAAGCGCCAAATCACTATTCGCTTAGATCCTAAAAAAATGGCGGCCTACCAAATAGACAGCACCCGTTTAGAGCAGCAGCTTCAAAACGCAAATTTCTCACTAACTGCGGGCTACATGTACAATAACGGTGAAAAAATTCTGGTTAACCCCACTGGCGAATTTACCGATGTGAACGACTTTAAAAACATGTGGGTTACTCGCAGCGTGCGTCTGTCTGATATTGCCAGCGTGACTTACGAGCTTCCTCAGCGCAACGAAGGACGTCATTTAGATCGTACCTTTGCGGTAGGTTTTAACGTATTTCGCGAATCGGGCAGCAATCTCGTTGAAGTTTCTGACGCGGTGATGAAAGTGATCGAAAAAGCCAAGGAAGACCCTGAGTTTTCAGGCATTAGTTTATTTGTAATGGACGACACCGCTAAAAGCGTAACTTCGTCGCTGAGCGATTTGCTAAACGCAGGTCTTTTAGGTGCGTTACTTTCAGTTATTGTGCTGTACTTATTTTTGCGCCAGCTTATCACCACCTTAATCGTCGTGCTTTCTGTACCATTCTCAATTTGTATTACCTTAGGTGTGATGTATCTATTGGGCTATACCCTTAACATCTTATCGTTAATGGGCCTCATGCTTGCCGTGGGTATGCTGGTAGACAACGCTGTTGTGATCACTGAAAGCGTATTTCAAGAACGCCAACAAGAGGGAGACATTAAGCGAGCTACTCAGATTGGTGTAAACAAAGTCAGCCTTGCGGTTATTGCCGGAACTGCAACCACCGCAATAGTGTTTTTGCCTAATATTATTGGGGTAAAAATAGACGTGACTATTTTCCTAGAGCACGTTGCTGTGGCTATCTGTATATCCCTGTTCGCGTCGCTTTTCATTGCTAAAACACTTATTCCGTTGCTGACAACAAAGGTAAAGATCCCAGTTGTAAAAACGCCTCAAACACCGTCCTACATAAAAGGCTATGGCCGTGCGCTTAACTGGATGTTGAAACATCAGGGCACAACTTGTGTTATTGCTTTGCTTATTCTCGCGTCGACCTTTGTTCCAATGCAGGTGGTAACGTCTGACGATGAGGGTAACGACAATCAAGAGCGCATTTGGCTTAACTATCATGTAACGCAAAACTTCACCTTGGATGAAGTGGAAAAAACCGTTGATAAAATGGAAGCTTACCTTTATGAAAACCAAGAGCGTTTTCATATTAAACAGGTTTATACCTATTTTACCGCCGGTCATGCAGTCAGTGGTATTACGCTTAATGACAATTTGCCCGTGAGTGTAGGAAAAATAAAAGAGGATATTCGTGAAAACATGCCTTCGTTTGTGCGTGCTCGCCCTTCTTTTCAATGGGATAGTGGCAATGGTGGTGGCGTAAGAGTAACGCTGTTGGGCGAATCTTCAGAAACCTTGCTAACTATTTCAGAGCAGTTCATTCCTATTCTTTCTGCTATTGAAGGACTGGAAGATGTAAAAGCCGACACGGGGTCTACCCGCGATGAGGTTCAGATACGGATAGACAGAGAGAAAGCAAATCGCTTCGGTATACAGGTTAATGATGTAGCTAAGCTTATCTCTACGGCCCTAAGAGGCAGCAATTTACGCACATTTCGCTATGGTGACGCCGGAGAAGTGGCGGTTCAGCTTAAATTCGGCAGCGATATTCAAGCCTCGCTAAGTGAACTTAAGAATATCAATATTGGGTTTACACAGGGTCAATCAGTAACGCTAAATATGATTGCGGATTTCACCGTGGTGCCTCAGCTGTCTCAAATTAACCGCAACTATCGTCAAACTGCGCTTGCAATTGGTGCAAACTTAGAGGGTGAAACCACCACCGAACAAGCACGTGAACGCATAGAGAAAGCATTGGCTAATATCGAACTGCCTACAGGCTATAAGTGGACACTAGACGGCAGCTTCTCTCGCCAGGATGAAGCCAATACAGTAATGCAAATGAATATGCTGTTAGCACTTTGCATGATTTATGTGGTGATGGCTGCGCTGTTTGAATCGCTAATCCTTCCAACGTCAGTAATTACATCGCTACTGTTCTCTTTTACCGGTGTTTTTTGGGCATACATGGTAACAGGTACATCTATGTCTATCATGGGGATGATTGGTATGCTGATATTGATGGGCATTGTAGTCAATAATGGCATTGTATTGGTAGACAGAATTAATCAGATGGTCAACGAAGGTTTGTCGCTATACAGTGCAGTAATTGAAGGATGTATGACGCGTATCAGACCTATTCTGATGACAGTAGCCACGACGGTTCTAGGACTAATTCCACTTGCTATGGGGAGTACTCGTATTGGCGGCGACGGACCTCCATACTCACCAATGGCTATTGCTATCATTGGTGGGCTGGTGTTCTCAACCTTGACCAGCTTGTTCTTAGTGCCTCTTGCCTATGTGCTGCTGCTAAAGCTTAGGTTTAAAACGCAACGTTTGTTTAAAACCAGTAAGGCGCGCGTGGCGACATACATAAAAATAGCGAACTAATAAATAAAGTTGAAAAAATAAGAAGACAAAAAGCGGGTTTAGTTTTTATCATCTTCGTCTTGATAAACGATGAGGCGATAACACTAGCCCGCTTTTTCTGGGTTTGATGTAACAGCAGTCAATGCCTTAGCTACGCGACGTTAGGTACTCATGTACCGCGTTAGCATCACGCTCAACTGAAAACTCAATCAGACTACTTCCATTACAAGTCAAACCTTCTTCAGACGTTACCATACGTAATACTTCACGTTGGCTAGCGCCAATACGACCTACATTACGTGAAAGACTAGAGCGAAGTACTCTTACGTCATCGTTGATTACCGCTTTACAAAACCCTGCGAATTGGGTTTCGCCTACAAAGCGTATGTCTTTTTGCGGTGCTGCAGCAGTTGCGTTAACGCTAAATGCTACGCTTGCAGTTACGGCTAGCACTTTTACCGCGTTAGCTAGTTTAGTATTTGCTAGTTTCATGGTTAATTCCTCAATGAATGGTTAAGGGTTTTAGTTAAGTTTGTGGCAAACTCTAAGTTTTGATTGAACAAAGCTGAATGAATCAACATTTCGCCCAACGCCCTTTATTTATGCACTAAGAAACGAAATTTTTCTGTTGAATGATTGTGTAACGGCGGTAAATATGCGGTAAATCAGGTTGTTACACCGTTGTTACCAACTTAAGCGACTGTTTTGTGAAGGATAATTTAAATTATATATTACTAATATGTATAGTAGAGTAACTTGTAGAAAGAAAGAAGTATAAGACTTTAATATAAAAAGGCCCCCTCTGGGGCCTTAAAACTGTAATTTTAACAAAAAATTTGAAGATACAGCCTAATTAACAAGCAATTTTCGCCTATTTTTACGTAACTAAATTACACAATATGGCCTATTACTCATATTTGCGTTCACGCTTAGTTTCAATAGCGTCAATATAAGCATGCCATGACGCGTAGCCGATAATAGGCATTAACACGATAAAACCAATAAACCCGGTTACATAACCAATCGCGACGGTGGTAAAGATGATCGCCCCCCAAATAAGCATGGGAACCTTATTCAACCACACTGCGTTCACGCTAGTCAGTACTGCTGTAGCAAGGTCAACTTTGCGTTCCATCAAAATTGGTTGTGTAAACGCCGTAATGAAAAGCATGGCCAATGTAAAGCCCGCACCAACAATTGTGCCTAGCGCTAAAAACGGCAACAAGCTTTCTAGATCGTTTTCTATATAAGGTGGGTAAAGTGCATGGATTAGCGAAGCAACACGCAACCAAAAAATCATCATAACCATAAGCAATATGGCGAACCCCCACTCGTTAAACGCGTTTCTCCGCATTGCTCGCAGCGAATGCCGAAGCGTGGGTTTATGGCCCTTTTCCATTTCCCAACTTACATCGTAGAGACCAGCAGCCAAAAATGGACCTACCAACATGAAACAGACAATGGCAGGTAAAATAACTAAATGCCAACCTGTCATTTCAACCAAGTACATAATGAACCACGGAATCACTGCGAAGAGCACGCCATAAAATAATGTGAGACCCGGCGCGCGCATAGCGTCTCGTAATGCCAGAGACAACCACTTTATTGGGTCGCCAACGTCTAATTCTTTACAGGGAATAACGCGTGCGATACCACTTTGCGTAATAGCATTCTCTGGTGTTTCTTTGAAATGGTGCGACATATTCTTATCACCTCTGCTTGTTAGCTCGTTTGTTACTAACGCGTTTTTTATACACGCCTTACTACTACGATAGGCGCAGAATGAAAAGTTCACAAGATATTAACATAAATTTTATACTTAAGTGACAAGCGGATTATTTATCTCGTTATATGTTCAATAAATAGTCACTTGGTAAAAAAAGTGGTGTTTAAAGCGGAAATACTGCAAAAAGGCCATCGCATATGACTTTGTATTGCGATAATCTCAGGGTATGTAAATCAACCAAATAGACCATGAAAACTGTATCTCGCTCACATAAATTAGATAACGTTTGTTACGACATCAGAGGCCCCATTGCTGCGCAAGCACGCAAAATGGAAGACGAAGGACATCGCATATTAAAGCTGAATATCGGTAATCCCGCACCATTTGGATTTGAAGCCCCTGACGATATTGTAAAAGACGTTATTCATAACCTGCCTACGTCTCAAGGATATTCAGACTCGACAGGAATTTATGCTGCCCGTGTGGCCGTGATGCAGTACTACCAGCAGCGAAACATTAAAGACATCCGTGTAGACGACGTTTATATTGGTAACGGCGTATCTGAGTTAATCATGATGGCGATGCAAGCGTTGCTTAATCATGGCGATGAAGTGCTTATTCCAAGCCCTGACTACCCGCTTTGGACCGCAGCAGTGAGCCTTTCTTCGGGCTCACCCGTTCATTATCGTTGCGACGAGCAAGCAGGCTGGTTCCCGGACATTGACGACATAAAAAGTAAAATCACCAGTAAAACTCGCGCAATTGTGCTTATCAACCCCAACAACCCAACGGGTGCAGTTTACGATAAAGCCTTGTTGCAAGAGGTGGTTGAAGTCGCCCGCGAACACGGACTTGTTGTATTTAGCGACGAGATTTACGACAAAATTCTTTACGACGAAGCAAAGCACACCAGTATCGCTTCACTGGCTGACGATGTGTTTTTTGTAACGTTTGGCGGCCTGAGCAAAAACTATCGCGTGGCGGGATTCCGTTCTGGCTGGCTTGTAGTAAGCGGCAACAAGCGCTTGGCGTCGGACTATATTGAAGGGCTAAACATCCTATCTTCCATGCGAATGTGCGCCAACGTACCTTGTCAAAGCGCCATTCAAACTGCATTAGGCGGCTATCAGAGTATTGACGATTTAGTGAAAGAAAACGGACGACTGCGCATTCAGCGTGACGTAACGACAGATATGCTTAATGGCATTGACGGGATTTCTTGCGTTAAACCTAAAGGGGCGATGTATTGTTTCGCCAAAGTGGATGAGAAGAAGTTCAATATTAAAAACGACGAGCAAATGGTGCTGGATTTATTAAGCTCTGAAAAAATTCTGCTGGTACATGGGCGCGCGTTTAACCTAACCGAAGGCACCTACTTCCGGTTAGTATTTTTACCGCACAGCGATGTATTAGTGCCGGCTCTGCACCGTATTGGCAACTTCTTTAGAACGTACAAACAAGGGGCTTAATGTGTCTGATAAAAGTCACTTTTTTGCGCACCTTGCTCGCTTAAAGCTTATTAACCGCTGGCCGCTGATGCACAACGTTCGCACAGAAAATGTGCAAGAGCATAGTTTGCAGGTAGCCATGGTTGCACATGCGCTTGCCTTAATTAAAAATAAGTTCTTCGGCGGTACACTAAACCCTGATCGTATTGCAACAATGGCGATATTTCACGATGTGTCTGAGGTACTTACGGGAGACCTCCCTACCCCAGTAAAATACTTCAACCCCGCAATTAAAGAAGAATACAAGAAAATTGAGAAAATTGCAGAAAACAAGCTCATTGAAATGGCGCCAGAAGCGTTTCGTGAAGACTATGCAGCACTGATTGATCATCATTACCATAGTGACGAAGAAGCCTTCATCGTAAAAGCAGCAGACGTGCTTTGCGCTTACCTTAAAACGCTTGAAGAATTGGCTGCTGGCAATCAAGAGTTTAAGCTGGCTAAGAAACGGTTAGATAAAACCCTTAAAGAATATCACTCTGAAGAGGTGGACTACTTCTTAACACGTTACGTACCAAGCTTTTCTTTAAGCCTTGATGAAATCACGCAAGACGATATGTGAGCAAGGCTATTAACAGCCCATAAATCATTATACAGACGAATAGAAGCAGCAAACACGGCATGGCAGCGAGGTTTTTTTGGCAACAAGCGATTGGGAATTAGCATTACACGAGCGTCGTTTACCCCGTAGCGAAGCAAGAGACGGCGATCACCGCAATCCGTATCAACGCGATAAAGCACGCGTTCTTCACAGCGCTGCCTTTCGCAGATTACAAGCAAAAACCCAAGTGCTTGGTGTGGGGCTGAGCGACTTCTATCGCACTCGGCTTACCCATTCTCTAGAAGCTGCCCAAATTGGGACTGGTATTACCGCCCAGCTTTGGGTGAAATTTCCAGATATTGCCACGACGTTAGCGCTCGATTCTACGTTAATCGAAACCCTCTGCTTGGCTCACGATATTGGTCACCCACCCTTCGGCCATGGTGGTGAAATTGCACTTAATTACATGATGCACCAATACGGCGGGTTCGAAGGAAACGGACAAACTTTTAGGATCATTACTCAGCTAGAGCCTTATACCGCCGAGCACGGCATGAATTTATGTAGAAGAAGCGTATTAGGCTTAGTTAAATACCCAAACTTTATTGATGCCCTTCATAGTAAAGGACTTACGCCCGAGCGCCCTGTCTCACTTCGTCAGGTTAAGGCCCACGACTGGCACCCTCCAAAAGGTCTGTTTCGCTGCGATGAGCCCCTGTTCGACTGGCTACTTGCGCCATTTAGCAATGAAGATAAAAACGCGTTTATGCAGTTTACTACAAAGCCACTTGGCCACAGCAAAACGCAATTTAAATCGTTTGACTGCTCAATTATGGAGCTGTCTGATGATATCGCCTATGGCATTCACGACTTAGAAGATGCCATTGTAATGGATATGGTCGACAAGCATCATTTTGTCGAGGATGTAACCACTCCGCTAAAAGCCCTAGATGTACCATGGCTATCAGATAATATAGAAGCACTGACCAACAAACTATTTAGTGCAGCACATCATGAAAGGAAAAATGCCATAGGTGCACTAGTAAATAGCTTTATCACAGCTATTGCAATAAAATGCGTTGAGGGTTTTGCCCATCCGTTACTTGCGTTCAACGCTGTAATGCCTGAACAATTTGCACAAGCCTTAGAGCTTTTCAAACGCTTTGTGTTTAACAAGGTGATACGCCGCCCCGATGTGCAGCTGCTTGAATACAAAGGGCAGCTGGTGGTTATGGAGCTTTTTGAGGCGTTTGCATCAGATCCCGACCGCTTACTTCCTGAAAACACACAAGTACGCTGGCGTAAGGCCTGTGAGAGCGGTAATGGAATGCGCGTTCTCGCCGACTATATATCTGGCATGACCGATGAATTTGCATCTCGCTTATACAGCAATATCTTTTCTCCAAAACAAGGTGGTATTCAAGATAGTCTGCATATGTAAAATAAGCGAGTCATTTACGACCTGTGCAGTTATCGAGGTATCGAAGAATAGCGTTAAACTTAACTTACAAACGGCTAGGGGCACTCACTAACCAAGGGAGGTTCTGTATTTCTATGTAGCTATACACTCTGTTTTTTAGGGATGCAGCAGGTATTACACCTTCATTTTCGAGTTGTTTGATCAAGGTCTTCGTACTTAACTCGCTGGGTTTAGCGCGCATTTGATTATAACCCACAGCTAAGTTTCGCAATAGCAAAGCAACATCAATGCGCTCATCTAATACGCTTTCGGGATGGCGTTTGTGAAAATTAAGTATTGCGCGATGTGTTTGCGCCATGAAAACTGTTTCTCTAGTAACCATCCCGTACATTTGAGCAGCTAAACTTCGCGTTGCATGGTCTGTTTGCCGAAAATGCGTCTCATGAACCTGTTTGAAATATTCTCCATTCGCACCAATCAAGGTATCTAGCGCTTTTAGGGTGTATTTAACTTTCTTGTCTCCATAGAGCATGCAACTTAGAAAATTTCGACGCTGCAACCTGTTGTTCACAAAATTTGCTTTGGTTCTTTCATACAGATTAGAAATATCGTCTCGCAGAATTGGAGAAATTCCATTAGCAATGTTTGCAGATAAAAATTGAAGACCCAGTGACGCGACTACCATATCGGCTAATTGTATGTTGGGCTCAGTTAATATGTTCTCAATTCTGCCAAGTGTAATGGCTTCGCTTTGATTCAGGTCACCGGAAATAATGGAGCCATATAGAGCTGCACTTTTATTTGAAGTGTGCTTGATAAAAGGAAATGCATCAATGTTGGATAAGTCGTTAGCCCAACTGTTATTTGCCACATGCGCACATAAGACAATCACGATTACCAAAAATATTTTCATAGGGGCTTTCCTTTGCTGTTAACATCAACCTTCCTGTCTTATTTAAACCCTACTGCCATTATTTCAGCATGTCAAAAACGAAAAATTGTAGTAGCACCACACTTTCTTGAAATTTATTACCCAGTTTTAAGGTCTATTTTAGTACGCACCTAAAACTTAATTACTGTGCGCTCGTATTAACAGCATGGCAGTGCATTGAGTAAAGCTTAATACGCGCTAGAACATTCTCATGGTGTGAAATATACGTAGAGAGTAGCTCATTTAGATAAGCCGTTTTTTGAAGGCAGATAAAGGGGACGTAATGCCAAAACCATTTAAACCCTCAGTAAAATTAACTGATAACGACGTAACTAATGAAGGCGTTTATATGAATCGTCGTTCATTGCTCAAATCTATGGGCTTTGTAGGTGCGTCTACATTACTTGCGAAGTCGGCAGGTGCTGCCGGTTGGTTTTGGGAAGATGATGAAGAAAAAGAGGCATTTAAAGGAAAGGCGCTGGAGTTTAGTCAGCCCCCTAAGTTTCAAATAACGGAAACCCGAACGCCTGAAGATAAAGTAACCAGCTACAACAACTTCTATGAGTTTGGCACATCTAAAGATGCACCAGCCAAAAATGCGAATGAATTTCAAACTAATCCATGGACGTTAAAAGTTGACGGGATGGTTAAAAACCCCATTGAGCTCGATTACGATGCCTTAACAAAGCGTTTTCCCCTTGAAGAGCGCATCTACCGTTTACGCTGCGTTGAAGCATGGTCGATGGTGGTCCCTTGGATTGGGTTTGAGTTAGGGGCGCTATTAAAACAAGCTGATCCGTTGATGTCAGCCAAATATGTGGCATTTGAAACCCTATACGACCCTGAGCAAATGCCTGGCCAACGAAGTCGCTTTACCGGTGGTGGCATTGATTACCCTTATGTGGAGGGGTTGCGCCTTGATGAAGCCATGCACCCGTTAACGCTCATGTCGGTTGGCCTTTACGGAAAGACCTTACCGCCCCAAAACGGCGCGCCTATCAGGCTTGTTGTACCGTGGAAGTATGGTTTTAAGAGCATTAAATCTATTGTGAGAATTCGCCTTACCGACAAGAAGCCGCCTACCACATGGAATCGACTGGCCGCCAACGAGTACGGTTTTTACGCTAACGTGAATCCAAACGTATCACATCCAAGGTGGAGTCAAGCCAGCGAGCGCAGAATAACCACAGGTGGGTTGCTCGCCAGAAATCGCATCGACACCCAAATGTTCAACGGCTACAGCGAAGTTGCACCTCTTTATAAAGATATGGACTTATCCCGTTATTACTAGTTGATATTTATGGGGTTTCAACCAAATAGCTAGTTATTCATATCAATATCACTTAACTAAAGTTTTTAAACATTATTATTAAGTTGCTCAATTAATGCCGTTAAGAAAAAAACCGTTTCGACTCTCTGTTTGGCAACGCCGCAGCCTAAAAGGTCTTATTCACCTTTTCGCATTGGGCTATATCGCCTGGTTGTTTTTTGCAGGGGTAACCGACCAACTTGGCCCAGACCCTGTAAACACGCTCATCAACGAAACCGGAATCTGGGCCATTCACTTTCTTTTACTAACGCTTGCTCTTAGCCCACTTGCTAAATGGCTACCAAGCCCAGAACCGATGCAATTCAGACGTATGATTGGCGTATACACCTTTGTCTACGCCTTTGCCCACCTGCTCACTTACATAGTGTTTGAACTCCAGCTTGATATGGCACTAGTGGCTAGCGAGATAGTAAGCAGGCCCTACATAATTGTTGGCATGGCAGCGTTGCTTCTTCTTTTTGCCCTCACTGCTACGTCGTTTAAGCGTATCCAGCGCAACATGGGAAGAAAGTGGCAGAAGCTTCATAACAGCATTTACCTGATCCTGCCTCTTGCACTACTTCATTTCAGCTGGTCGCAGAAGACGTTTTGGCAAGAGCCCATTTGGTATTGGATGATTGGACTGATATTAATGAGCCCAAGAATGAAGCAGTGGTATGTGACGTATCAGAAGAAAAGCCAAAAGAAGTCGAGAGACAAAAACGCAGTTGCGTGAGAAAACTAAAGCCGAGAACCTTTTAAACAAGTACGTAAAGCAGTGCAGCATAACGCGCTGTTTTGCTAAGAGTTACCGCGAGAATAAAAAACCAAAACGGGCTTCTAAGTACACCTGCTACTAAAGTAATAGGGTCGCCAATAATAGGTACCCAGCATAAAAACAAGCTCCACTTCCCCCACTTTGTAAAGGTGTAGCTTGCACGGTTAAACGCCGCTTCGCTCACTTTTAACTTATCGGTCGCAATTTCTTTTCCGAACTTGAAGCCCAATGCATAATTAACCACTGAGCCGAGTACATTTCCTAACGAAGCAACAACAAGCAACAATACCCAGCTCAAGCCACTACTGTATAAAGCACTAAGCACAATTTCAGAACTAAAAGGCAATATTGTGGCAGCCAAAAATGCCGATAAGAACATCCCCAAGTAGCCTAAATGTATTAACGCGCTCAACGCTCCTCCAGCTTTATACAGTAGTTTTCTATGTGAAATTCGCGCGCATCTTACCTCAATCGGAGTCTGAATACTTCCTTCAGAATTCGATAGAACAAAAAAACCATTATCTTTTATATAGTTACTGAGAAAGCACCAACTTGTGTGAAAAAAGTACAACTAAATACTTGCCAAAGCCCTCTTTTATGAATACTGTATACACATACACACTGTATATACAGCCAGTACCAATTAATAACAATATTCCTGAAGTTCGACTTATGAACTTTAGGCCAAATGCATAAAGGGTTTTACTATGAACACATCTTCAGTTTCACGATTCAATGCTTTGCGCGCTTCGGTTTCAAATGTTGTTCAACTACCTTTGCCGATAGAAGGGTTTCCTGGCAAAAAACAAGGTAATGGAAAAGGAAGTAACGACAAAGGTTGGAATTATCTGCTTTCAAACACGGTGTCGTTTTCGAAAACCGTTGATCATGCTATCCGTATTCAAAAGCCTGAAAAAGAAAAAATGCCCGAATGGATCAGTAAGCTGATTACAGGTGGCCAATGTAAAACACTGTATGTGGAAAACATCGATTTAGACCTTCAACCAACAGACAGTGAAATGATTAGAAAGCTGTGTGAACTTTACTCTGTCAGCCTGGTGAATGTACGTGTCAACAGTATTAATGACGAACAAAATGTTGCATTAGGCCCTTGGTAATGCAAAGCATGTTTATGCTTACATCTTGCGTTTACCCAAATAGAGATGCGCAAAAAAGCCTAAACATTTATTTTCATACAGCTCTTTGGCATGGACTTTCTGACATGTACCCTTTGGCATGGACCGCCACGGAATCTTTGAATATCGGCAGCATTTACGTTTAAAAAAAGTTGGGGCTCACGCCACTTATACTTATACTGTAGCGCTTTGTTATACTCTTAAACTGCGAGTTGTCTTATGCGCTGTTACTGTTGCTCATCAAAATCCTTCGACGAATGCTGCGAGCCTTTTATTAAGGGTGATAAATACCCTAATTCTGCAGAGCAACTTATGCGCTCACGGTTTTCAGCCTACGCTACAGCGTATTATCATTATATTCTTGAAACCTACACCAAAGAAAAGCAGCAGGGTCTTTCTGTAGAGGATTTGGCGAAAAGCGCACAAGGTGCGACATGGTTCGCGCTTAAAGTACACCCCACTCTTGCGGCAAACTCGATAGATCAACTAGAAGACAGCGCTGTACACGAAAACGCTAAAGTCGAAGCAGTAACCAACGCTGAGTCAATCAATAAGCCCAATTTAAAGCCCATCTCCAAGCCCAACACTGCCTTTGTTGAATTCACTGCTTACTATTTTGAAAATAAAAGTATGTATCAGCTTCACGAAACATCAAATTTTAGTGTTGAGGAAGGTAAGTGGCGTTACCATGATGGTGTATTACACGACGACTGTGGAAAAATTAAATACGGCAGAAATCTCCCTTGTGTTTGCGGTAGCAACAAAAAATTCAAACAGTGCTGCGCAACTAAGAGCCGCTAAACCAGCAGCAATAACTAACTGTACTCCCTTCCCTGCGTATCTTAACCGTTCACCTTTCCTTTAATTTAAAATTAAAGGTGAATTGAATACGTATGCATAATGTTTATTATTTGTAAACAAAATGTAAACATCACTTTCATCTTTTGTTTCGCTCCCACATAAAATAGGACACACTATGAAGATGAAGAAACATGCGGCAGGCGTTTTAATAGGCGCAGCACTAAGTACATTAAGTTATCAAAGCTATGCCGACGTTATACTACACGCATTTAACTGGACCTACGACGATGTTGCCGCAAAGGCCCAGGAAATTGCGGATCTTGGTTACACGAAAGTACTTGTTTCGCCTGCTTATAAATCGACAGGTGATCAATGGTGGGCGCGATATCAACCACAGGACTATCGAGTTATTGATAACCCACTTGGTGACACTGCTGATTTTCAAGCGATGGTTAATGCATTAAATGCCAAAGGTGTAGCGACATATGCGGATATTGTCTTTAATCATATGGCGAATGAAGCGTGGAAACGTTCAGACTTAAACTATCCCGGAAGTGAAGTACTACAGCAATACTCATCAAATCAGGGATACTACAATGGCATCACATTATTTGGTGATGTAAGTAGCGGCCTTCTTGGCGGTGGTGACTTCCACGGTACGTATGATCAAGGTGGCCCTAAATGCATCAGTAACTACAGCGACGTCGGCGATGTTCAGTACAATAGGTTATGTGGCGCTGCGCCAGATCCTGGCTTGCCCGACTTGGATCCCAATAATTGGGTAGTAGCTCAGCAAAAAGCGTATCTTCAGGCGTTAAAAGGCATGGGTGTTACCGGATTTCGCGTTGACGCTGCAAAGCACATGACCAACTATCATATAAACGCGGTGTTCGATAGCAATATCAAAAACGGCGTACATGTTTTCGGAGAAATTATTACCACGGGCGGTGCAGGCTCTAGTGAGTATGATAACTTCCTTGCACCTTATTTATCAGCAACAGGTCACTCGGCTTACGATTTCCCGCTTTTCGCGCAAATACGAAGTGCGTTTAGCTTCGGTGGTTCGATGAATGCCTTAGTTGACCCAGGTGCGTACGGTCAGGCCTTATCAGGCGACAAGGCTATTACATTTAGTATTACCCACGACATTCCGCTCAACGACGGCTTCCGCTACCAGTTACTTGACCCAACCGACGAACACTTGGCAAATGCCTATGTACTAGGTCGTGACGGTGGTGTTCCACTACTGTACTCAGATAACAATGAAAGTGGTGATAATCGCTGGGTAGATTTGTATAAGCGTGATGACATCAAGGGTATGGTTAAATTCCATAACGGGGTTCAGGGCAGTGGCATGCAAGTGGTAAGTCATAATGACTGCGTTATTTTCTTCAAGCGTGACCACCAAGGCGTCGTGGGTATTAATAAATGCGCGGACGGCCAAGATATATGGGTAGATACATCTACGGACAATTTATGGTGGTATAGAAATTACCGCGATACGTTAAGTAATGATGTGCAATATATTACCACTCAGTGGCACAAATTCTATGTACCAGGAAGAAGTGCGCGAATGTGGCTTATGGAATAAAGCAATCTTAACAAAAAAGGCCTGAACACCAAATGTTCAGGCTTTTCGTTAACTTACTTTCTTGCCAGGCTTTTAGGATCAGGGCACTAGCACCATTTTACCTTTTACTTCTCGATTCATTACCTTTGCCATGGCTTTCGTTGCTTGTTCTAAGGGCAACGCTTCATCTACAACCACTTTAACCTTACCTTGCACATACCACGTTAAAAGCTCTTGCATGTTTTCCGCGAAGCCTTTTGGATCGTGCTGAGTAAACGAGCCCCAAAATACCCCCATGACTGAATAGCCTTTTACCAGCGCTAAATTAACCGGGAATTTCGGGATCTCTCCGCCTGCAAAGCCAACCACAAGCAAACGCCCTTCCCACGCCATACTGCGGCTGCATGCGTGGAAGGTGTCACCACCAACGCATTCATAAACTACGTCTACACCTTTACCCCCTGTGACTTCTTTCAGTGTTTCTTTCAGATCTTTTTCTTTGTAGTTAATTAAAACATCAGCGCCATACTCTTTCGCGAGAGCCAGCTTTTCTTCTGTTGAGCAAACTGCAATCACTTTAGCGCCCATAATCTTGCCTATTTGCACTGCTGCTAAGCCAGTACCACCAGCCGCGCCGGTTACCACCAGTGTTTCGCCTGGCTGCAGTTTTGCGCGCTGCTTTAATGCGTGATGTGCTGTCGCATGGGCAGTTACAAGAGCAGCCCCTTCATTAACATGGATGGGATCAGGTAACGGCATAACATGCGTGGCAGGGATCAGCGCTTTTTCTGCGTAACCACCTAAGTTAGACAACGCGATAACTCGCTGCCCTTCTTTTAAATGGCTTACGCCCTCACCTACTTCAGATATGGTGCCTGCCACTTCATTGCCAGGAATAAACGGGAAGTCTGGCTGCATTTGATACAGACCTTGTACCAATAGTCCGTCTGGAAAGTTCACCCCTGCGGCTTCAACATTTACGACTACATGCCCTTTTTTTACTTGCGGGTCTGCAACGTCTTTAAATTGAAGCTCTTCAAGTGGCCCAAAAGATTCGCATACAATTGCTTTCATACTGTCTCCAGTTTCTTTGTTCGACGTGCACGCTATTGATAGCATGACATGTCATTTAATACGTTATATGGCGTTTATGCGCTTTGGTGAATGGTTTGGTTCGCAATTTGCGCCAGAGGTCGCACCATTGCGCCTAATTGCATAGCCTTCTCGCTTGACGCATTGCCATCGTGTGCGCGTTTTACCACGCCTTGTAAAATAGCGGCTAAACGGAAAAAACTAAATGCGAGGTAAAATGTCCAATTGCTAATCCCATCAATACCTCTTCGCTCGCAATACATATTGATATATTCTTGTTCACTTGGAATGCCTAACTGCTCTCTGTCTAAACCACCTAACCCTGCCGCATGCGCAATGTCAGAGGGAAGGCGCAGCTGCATACATTGGTAAGCCAAATCGGCATACGGGTGCCCCAACGTTGATAATTCCCAATCAAGCACCGCGACTACTCTTGGTTTTTTAGGGTCAGACATATCAAACATCATATTGTCTAAACGAAAATCGCCATGGACCAACGAGACTTGACCATCATCTTTTGGCAGGTTGGTCTCAAGATACTGAATGAGACTTTCAATTTCTTCAACATGCTCAAGTTCAGATGCACGATACTGTTTTGTCCACCTGCTTAGCTGACGTTCAAAGTAGCTGCCAGGCTTTCCATAATCGCCTAAGCCTGCGCTTTTAATATCTACACTGTGAAGCGCTGCAAGCACTCGGTTCATTTCATCATACATGGCACCACGAGTAGCAGAAGATGCTATTTCAGGCAGTGCGCTATTCCAGAAAATGTCACCTTCGACATAGGCCATAATGTAAAACATGCTACCGATTATGCTGGTATCTTCACATAAATGGTACGCTTTGGGCACAGGCACTTCTGAGCCCTGCAACGCGTTGATAACGCGAAATTCTCGGTCAACTGCATGGGCCGATTTCAGTAACTTACCCGGAGGTTGACGGCGTAACACGTAGACGCCGTTATCCGTAGTAAGCTTAAACGTCGGGTTCGATTGCCCACCTGCAAATTTCTCAGCGCTTTTGACGTGCCCAATACCCGGGCACGCAGAAGATAAATACGAATTCAGCACTGCTAAATCTATGACATGTGGGGCTTTCGCATTGTCTTTAGACACGTTCACTCCTTACCCGTAATTTTTCTGTATTGTTTATTTACAACAATGACCTATTCAGCAACTGCTTTCTCTGCAATAAGATTACGACCTAACTGCATCATGTGTACCTGATCAGGACCATCTGCCAGCTTGATGGTACGCGCATAAGCGTACATGGCAGACAATACAAAATCTTGGCTTGTACCCGCAGCGCCGTGCATCTGTATGGCTTGGTCGATAACGTTACAGGCCATAGTAGGCGCAACTATTTTGATAGCAGCGATAAGGTCGCGCGACACTTTGTTGCCATAGCGATCCATCTTATCTGCCGCTTTTAACGTAAGCAGGCGCGCCTGTTCAATGTCACAGTGCATCTGCGCAATGCTCTCTCTAACCGATTGCTGTTTTGACAACGGCTTGCCAAACGCCACACGGCTTTCAACTCGTTCACAGGCCATATCGAGCGCGCGCTGTGCACAGCCAATAAGGCGCATACAATGGTGAATACGGCCCGGGCCTAAGCGCCCTTGTGCAATTTCAAAACCACGCCCTTCACCAAGCAGTAAGTTTTCTGCCGGTACACGTACATCTTCAAACAAGACTTCAGCATGACCAATAGGCTCGTCGTAATAGCCCATTGCAGCCATTGGGCGAACAATAGTTACACCCTTGGTGTCCATAGGAACTAAAATTTGAGACTGCTGCTGGTGACGAGGTGCATCGAAATCAGTTTTACCCATAACCACCATAATTTTACAGTTTTCGTTCATAGCACCGCTGGTGTACCACTTACGGCCGTTAATAACATATTCATCGCCATCGCGCTTAATTGAAGTTTCGATGTTTGTTGCGTCACTCGATGCCACTGCAGGCTCTGTCATAGCAAAGGCAGAGCGTATCTCTCCGTTTAGAAGCGGCTCTAACCACTGCTTTTTCTGACTTTCGTTACCGTATTTCGCCAGAACTTCCATATTGCCAGTATCTGGCGCACTACAGTTGAAGATTTCAGAGCTAAACAAAACTCTGCCCATTTCTTCACAAAGTGGCGCATATTCTGCGTTAGTCAGGCCTGCCCCGTATGGCTTATATTCTTCAGGTAAAAACAAATTCCAAAGACCCGCGTCTTTTGCACGCTTTTTCAATGTGTGCATCGTTTCAGGCGTTTTCCAACGACCTTCGCCATTATTGGCAGAGCCATTTTCTACGGCGTGAATGTAATCTTTTTCAATTGGATACACTTCTTCTTTCATAAACGCTTTTAACTTTTCTAAAAGTGCTTGGGTCTTTTCATTATATTCAAAGTTCATAACTGCCCCATTTAGCTGTAGGTAATGGCGTGTAACCTGTCAATCACATCCAGGTGAGGTACGCTGTTGAAGTTATTTAGATGAATGCCTCGCCCATTGGCAAAGCATTGAGAAAAACTGGCATTTCGGATCTGCAAATTCATATTTACAACGGTGGCCGCATCGTAGCCAAGAATGTGTTTAAGCATCATGGCAATTGCACCGCCAGAACTCACAACGAGAACACGCTTCGCGTCCATACTTTGAAGATGCGTGAGCATACTGTGAACTCTGTCTTCGAACTGACCCCATGTTTCATCAAGGAATTCATGAGCCAGTTCGTCTTGCGACCAGGCAAGCATTGCTTTTTTAAGCAATCGGTAATATTCAGAAGGCGATGCGCCTTCAGGTACTTTTGCTTCTGGGTAGCGTGTTAAATAGGCGGTAGCCACTGCCTGAAAATTGAATTCATTCAGTGCGCTATTCACTGTAACTTCAGGTAGCGTATAGTCTTCAGTAGCAATACCGGAGGCAATACCGTCTTTGGTTTCGTGATGCCTAACCATGTCGCCAGAGAAAACGGCATCAAACTCAACATTGCGATGCTTGAAATAGTCACCAAGCCAAATGGCCTGTTGCCCACCCAGTTCACTAAGCTTGTCATAGTTCGCTTTGCCAAAAGACGCTTGACCATGTCGCACTAAATAGATGTCTGTCATACCGCTGCCTGATGTTATTAATATGTTAACTTTCAACCGACATACTAAGGAAAACAGCGATATAAGTTTAATTGATATTTTGAATGTGTATGCATCATGTGAAACTATTCACCCACAGATGCCTGACCACTTTTTGTACGTTTCGCATTGCACGTTTCGCACCACATTAGACACGACAGTCTCAAACAAGTGCAATATATGTTCAATACACTGTATGTACAAACGCATTTTTAGAGAAAACGGCGTTTAGGTGAATGTCGCTGCACGTGACTCGCAAATTAGTGACTTTCAGGCGAATACCTTTACAGGAAAGGGGATCAACCTGCAAAACGCAGGCGACATCAGTGTTGAAGGCGGAGAATTCGACGCCACTTTGCTGGAGAAAGAAAATACCGAATTATATGCCGTTGTGTTGCGCAACGTATTCGACGAAGAGTACGTTGCACGAAGCGACTTTGATGTGTCGGTATAGACAAGAGGTGGCATACCTAGAAGCTTTGGCGTTACCTTCAGAAAGTCTTTCTAACGCTTCAAATGCGTAGGTTTTGTATGAAACACTGCGTGACACTGTGCAATAACAGACAGCGCAATATGCTCGGGTAGCTCACCACCAATGTCAAAGCCTGCGGGGCTAGCGAAGTACTGAGTAAAATTAGTATCGCTAATCCCTGCTAAATCCATTATTTCCTGCTTGCGGTGCAGTGGCCCTAGCATTGCCGTATAGGTTAACAACTGTTTGCTTAGCACCTGCAGCGCTTTTGCGTCAATCTCGCGATGATGAGACATAAGCACCGCCGCCTGAATGTTATGTTCGCCCATGTGAAGACGTAAGCCCTCGGTAGACGGGTCTTCAATCAAGTAATTTACTTCGGGAAAGTGCTCAAGTCTTGCTTGTGCAGGTCTTGGGTCCCAAAGGCTTACTAAATAGCCTTGCAAATTAGCCAGCTTAGTCATAAAGGTTGCGTCGTACCCACCTCCAACAACAAGTAGGTGGATAGGCGGCAGCATCAAAACCGACAATGTGCGCTTGCCATCAACGGTGTCTAGCGACGCTTTTCTAGGTTTCGCAGTATGGTCTTCCAATTTCGTGCAATCCCCAAAAGTACCGTCTACAGCGCAGCGCCACTCACACGCTTTTCCGTTCGATAAGCTTTTGCTAACCACATCCAACGATAAATACTGATTGTCTTGATTAACTGGTACGAGTGCTAAGTGCACCACACCGCCGCATCCTACACCTAGTTTAAACGCGATGTCTTCTTCATCTTCGTCGTCGTAAACCGCGGTACGACTAACGCCGTCGGTCATTACTCGCTGGGCTTTTTTAACGATGTCACTTTCTAAGCAGCCACCGCTTAATATACCTAGCTGATGCCCTGCATCACTAAACAACATCATGGCGCCTGCTTTGCGATAGCATGAACCTTCGGTTTTAAAAATAAAACCCAGCACCCATTTGTGCTTGTTTTTGAGCGGAAGCCACTGTGCTAGCAAATGGTTAACGTGATTACTCATAACTGCCTCTGAACCTAATCAACCTGCTTATTGCTGTGATGCCGCTTGGGCAACAAATGCTGCCAATGTAGCTGGCTCCTGTGCCCCGGCTACGCCCTGATTGCCAATAACGAAAGTCGGTACACTCTGAATACCACGCTGCATCCAAATAGTTTCTTCCTCACGCACCGCTTGCGCGTATTTTTCACTTTTAAGCGCTTGTTCAGCTTCAGACTTATCAAGGCCAACCGTTTGTGCCAACGTTACTAGAACACCTAGATCATTAATGTTTTTACCGTCTGTGAAGTAGGCATTAAATAAGGCCAGCTTCATTTCTTCTTCAAGGCCGTTTTCTGCAGCAAAGTGAATAAGTTGGTGAGCCTTAAACGTGTTCTGCATGCGAGAATCGTCAGTAAAGTTAAACGAAAAGCCTAATTGCTCGCCCGCTTCTACTAACCGCGCTCTGTTCTGCGCGCTTTGCTGCTCACTAATACCGTATTTTTCCATTATGTGCTCGCGAAGGTTTTGCCCTTCTTCTGGCATATTGGGGTTTAACTCGAACGGGTGAAACTTAATATTTACTTCAATGTTATCAAGGGTTTTAATGGCTTCTTGCAAGCGCTGGTACCCTACAATACACCATGGACATACCACGTCTGATACCATGTTAACCGTTACTCTCTGCATATCGCTCGCACTTTGTACACCTTGCTCATTTGCTGCCATGCTAGGCCTCGCTTTATTGAATTCATTGAAATATAAGGGCTTAGATAAGGTTACAAAAAGAAACTTCAACCCCAAACAGCGATTATTTCGTCGCAGTTACATCAGTTTCTGCCGTGCCTTTTTCTGTCGCGCCCACTGTGGTGCTGTAAATCGAGGAAAGTTTTTCAAAAGCTGAGTGTGCCCATATCTCATAGCCTTTCGTGGAGGGATGAAAGCCATCTGCTGCCATCAAACCACTTTGTTGAATATCCGCCATAGTCCCGCTCACATTGAGTGCAGTAACATATAATATATCTGCGTTAGCACGGGGTGTTACACACTCAGCCAAAGCTTGATTTAATAGCCGCGCTCGGTAACCTAATAGTGCACGCAAAGGCTGTGGTAGCGCTGGGAAGCAATGAATTGGCGGTAGCGCTGTAAACAATACTGTTTCGCAACCAAATTTATCTGACAGTAGCGCACTAATACCATCGATGTTTTGTCGCCACCGTTTCAGCGGTACAAATTTGGTCACGTCGTTAACACCAATAGAGAGGAGCACCGACGAAAAGTGCTCCGCAGGTATTTCATGTAGAAGATTGAGCACATCTTCACTTTTAAAACCTGTTTTAGCGTGCAACGTCACTCGCGTTGCCCCAAGCTTAAGAAGATTTGAATACAGCAGACCTGTGAGTGCCCCCATTTGCGTCGTTGAACCAACACCAGCGGCAGCAGAATCGCCTATAACCAAAACGTTATTAGTGAGTAGCAATTTACTATCGGCTGAGGTTAATACCCGCTCGCCGTCGGGCTCTGGCAGTACAGCGGTCTTCTTCCTCACCCACAATGCTTGAAGCAAAATAACCGGAAGAAGTAAAACAATAATCAGGTTTAACACCAAAACCTTGAAGTAGATCAAATCAGCCTCCCAAGCAATCCATTAAGCTTTAGTCATCGAATCGAATTCGCGCCTAGATATCTACATATAAGTGCAGAGCCAAGATGACTATAATTGCCGAAAAACAATGCCCCGTATCAACCATTACCAAATATGCGTTGAATGCTCCTCGCTATACCTCTTACCCTACTGCACTTAAATTTGAACCGCTCCAAAATGACATACTTCCACAAGCACTTGCAGTGTCGAAAGCACCGGCAGTAAGTCTCTACGTGCACATTCCGTTTTGTAAAACGCTGTGCTACTACTGTGGCTGTAATAAAATGGTGACGCGTCACAATGAAAAAGCGGACGAATATTTAGACTACATAGAAAAAGAAATCCTGTCTAAGCGTTATTTAACTGACGGCAGGCGTGCAGTTTCTCTGCACTTGGGTGGCGGTTCACCCAGTTTTTTGAGCGAGACTCAGCATACTTATTTAATGTACCTGCTTAAGAAACACTTTACCTTTGAAGCAGGTGCTGAACTGTCAATTGAATTAGATCCTAGAAATATAGATAAACGCTATCTCCAAAACTTAAAGCGTCTCGGTTACACACGCATTAGCTTTGGTTTACAAGATACTGATTACAACGTTCAGAAAACCATAAATCGCGTACAAAGCACGTCTCACATTGCCGATTTAGTATTCGAGGCTCGGTCGCTGGGTTTCGACTCAGTCAACTTAGATCTAATTTATGGTTTACCGAATCAGTCAATTGAAACGTTTACAACGACAATCGCTGCAACAAAAGCCATGATGCCAGATCGTATTTCGCTTTTTAGCTATGCTCACCTTCCCGAGAGGTTTGCTGCGCAGCGTAAATTTGCTGAAGAAACACTGCCTAGTAGTGAAGAAAAAGCGGCGTTTTACAAGCTTGCCGTTAACAGCTTTACAAACATAGGTTATGAAATGATTGGTCTTGATCATTTTGCCTTAAGCAAAGACTCACTAGCTATTGCGAAAAATAAAGGCGAGCTTCACCGTAACTTTCAAGGGTATACCTTACGTGGCGACACCGACCTTATAGGGTTCGGTGTGTCCTCCATTAGCACGGTAGGTAATGCCTTTGCGCAGAATGCTAAGGATTTAAAAGAATACTATAGTCGCTTAGACAACCACCAGCCCAATGCGAAGGTTGGGCTGTCATTAAGTGTCGACGACCTTATTCGCAGAGACGTGATTTCAAGCTTGATGTGTAATTTAGCGGTAGACAAGCAAGCAATTGCTGACAAGCACCACATCATATTTGATGAATACTTTGCTTCAGCCTTAAACAACCTTGAAGAACTTAAAGAAGACGGGCTTATCGAAACGACATCTCGGTATATTCGAGTGCCAGAGTCTGCGCGCATATACATTCGGGCTATTTGTGCGCGTTTCGACGCTTATTTGAACGCAAGTGAAATACTCAGTAGCTACTCAAAAGCCATTTGAACCTAGGGCAATTTAAACCGCGCAATCACCTGCATCCCTACATCAAGCTTAAGACGCAATAGAGAAATACTGCTAATGCTGGCACAAAGGGTTTGATTACTGTCTAGTACAACAAGTTTTAACAACACTTTCGCGCTGTTTGCGGTCGCTAACTTTTTAGGGGTTAGTTTTGTGTCGGCGTTATTTTCTGGCTCGTTCAGGGGGCTTAGTGGATTCGCCACGGGTTCGATGCTAGATATAACACATGGCAGCGCATTTAAAATACTGATTGTGCTGGCTTTGCCAAAGTCAGCGATATTGGTATCGATGCTTACATCACAAGCTTTAACTGCAAAACGAACAGGTACTTGGTCACCGCTTTGCTGAGGCAAATAGGACACCGATTCTGCAGTAACGTATATCTCTTGCCCCGCTACCTCAACGCGCTCAATTCCGCTTACCGACTGGCACTGCTCATTGCCTTGTAAGGGTAGAACATTTTGATCTCGTTGCGTTTCGCTAGCGTGTTTGCAGCTAATAACGGCATTTTGTGACTGGTTGCTGTCGTTTGCTTTACTTTGCGCAGTAACTTTAAATCCCTCAAGTACGCTAGACGGTGTCGCCCGCCCTTCTTTTTCGAATACTTGAGTCAACACATCGCGCGTTTTTCCACAATGCACGGTGCGGCCTTTATCAATAAAGACTAGCTCATCGCTAAACAAGGCAAGGTCGTCTAAATCATGAGAAATCGCGAAGCAGATGAGCTGGCCCGACACGCACAAATTGTTCAAAAACTGGTAAATTTTGCGACGCGTGAAGATATCAATCGCGCTTAACGATTCATCTAGCAATAACACATCTGGTCCATTGACCAGCGCCCGCGCAATTGCGACCCGCTGAGCTTCACCACCAGAAAGCGCCTGAACTGGCTTATCGATTAAATGTTCGCAATAACAACCGCGCAAGCACGCGTCGATAGACATTGCATTAGGACTTGCGTGACGCTGCGCCAAAGCTAAATTCCCCCGCACATCGGTATGAGGAAATAACATGGGCTGCTGAAATACGATACCGACTTTTTGAGCAGTCCACGGCGTTTGCACTTTTGCAGTTTTTTCTACGCCCGCAAGGGCACGAAACAAACTGCTTTTCCCGGCACCTGATGGACCGGTAACCCCAATGAAGCGGCTTTGTGGCTGCAGTGAAATTTGTGCATTAATGCGATTAGAAAGTCGCGCAGATATTTGCATGTTAACGCGCCTCATCACTCCGTGCGACACCGTTAAAACGATAGAGCGCCGCGAGCATCACGAATGAAAAAATCAGAAGGGCCAACGCAAGGTTGTGTGCACTGTTATATTCCAACGCTTCTACCTGTTCATATAGCGCGATAGACAGCACCTGAGTTTCTCCAGGAATATTGCCACCTATCATTAGTACTACGCCAAACTCGCCTATGGTATGGGCAAAGCTTAAGCCTAATGCCACCACGATGGGCGCTTTGCTTAAAGGTAGCACTATTTTTATAAAGGCTTCTGTGGCCGAAAACCCCAGCGTTTTTGCTACATCTAAATAACGGTTATCCAATTGCGAAAAGCCGCTGTACAAAGGCTGAAGAGCAAATGGAAGCGAGTAGATAACAGACCCCAATACCAAGCCTTCAAAGCTAAATGCTAAATTACTGCCGGTTAGGCTTTGCCACGCCTGCCCTAACGCACTTTGCGGAGAAAAAGCAATAAGCAGGTAAAACCCCAGCACAGTTGGCGGTAACACCAAAGGCAACGCAAGTATCGACATAACCAAAGGCTTAGCTTTGCTCTGCCATTTCGCTAAAAACCACGCTAGCGGCAATGCGATTAACAATAGTACACCACTGGTGATAAAGGCCAGTTTTAAGGTGAGTAATATGGCTTCAAGTGTCGATGCCCCGAAGAATTCTGTGAGCATACTTAGTTACCGACGCCCGATGCAATTGTGGGTTCATAACCCCACTCAATTAAGCTGTGCTGCACCCCTTGCGACATTAAATATTGCACAAACAGGCTGGGTGATGACACACCATTAGCGTCGCTCAAATGAAACGGTTTGGTTGTTTCAACGCCGTCTTTGTGAACAGGCTGACCATTTGGCGCTGTCGTGTTTTTGATTGGACGTGGCTCGAACAGATTCGGTAATAGTTCAGCTGCCGTTTTACTGTTAACCACCAACGACTGAATGATGGGTTGATAAAGGGGTTCAGGTACTGGAACAATGACCGTGGTGGCATCAGCAATTTTGTCACTTGCAGCATTCGTAAAATTAGAAGATAAATTTGAAGGCAAATCTAAAGCTAATGAGTAGGCAACGAAAGCCCCTTTCACGCTGCCCGTGGTATAAAACTGCAGGGTTTGTAGCACGTTTTTACCCATCACTCTGTGAGGTAAAAACCGTTGCCATAAGGATAAGTTTTGCAACGTCTGCTGTGCCGCGTCACCATAGGGAGCCAGTTTAGGGTTCGCGATAGCTACCTTGCTTTGTGGACTTTCCATTAATTTAACAAGCTTCTTAGACAAGCAATCGGTTAGCTGAATGTTTAATTGTGCAGTTGTATCTCCAGTAGATGAGCGGGCGATTTCCTCGCAACTGCTTTCACGAGATGCCTCTCGTTGTAATTTTCCAGCATAAACAAACGCCAGCTTGCCTTTAGCGTAATCCACCAGATTGCCGTGGTGCACTAAGTTATTATCAACCAACGCTTGCGGCCTAGCGCGATCTGCAGATAGAAAAACGTCGAAGCTAGCACCATGTTGAATTTGCGCATACAAAGTACCGCTAGAAGACACAGTTACCGCTACATTTATGCCCGTAAGCTCGGTGAACTGCTCAGCAATGCTTTTTAACGGTTTTGCAAAGTTCGCTGCAACGGCCACGTTAATGTTTTCGTCGCGCTTAAAATTTACTGACCGGTTTTGATTATTGGCATTACCGCTGACTTCACTTGCTGTGTTATTGGCCACCTCAAACCCACCCGCCTGTGCCGCAGAGCTGGAAAAAAACGTAACGCCTGCGGCTACACTTGCACTTGCCAACACAAGCATGGCCAAGTTAACAAAGCTTGACATTCGCATTGCTAAAGAAAAAACCATTACTTTTTGTGCATCCACTTAAGTGCCGCTTTATCGTCAGAAGCTTTTGCCGCAACCCATTCAGATTTATCGCCCTTGAACTCTTTCTTCCAAAGGGGAACAGATTGCTTAAGCATGTCCATCAAATAGCTGGCCGCGTCAAATGCGGCTTGGCGATGGGGAGCGGCAGCACCCACCCATACAATTTGTTCGTTATTGTATATGCGCCCTACTCTGTGCAGCGCGCCAGCACTGTTAAGTGAAAAACGTTTGCTCGCTTGTTCAACCAATAGCATTAACGCTTTTTCAGTCATGCCCGGGTAATGCTCTAGTTCAATGCCGTCTATGTCGCCAGCGTTATTAAAATCTCGCACTAGCCCAGTAAAAGTAACAATCGCGCCGGTGTTGCCACAGGCCTTCTCATCTGCCAACTGTTTTAGCCTAGCGTACAGCTCGCCTTGGTCGAAATCTTCAACTTGAACTAGCGCGAACATAGCTAGCCCCCTGTCACAGGTGGAAATAGCGCCAGCTCATCACCGTCGCTGAGTACGGTTTGGAGATCGCAGAGCTCTTGATTGCAGGCAGTTAACACACTGCCCTCTAGGGCTAATGCCCACTTATCACTGCGCATTTTAAGCTGAGATATTACGGCTTCAATCGTGCTGTTATCACTTAAATTAAGCGCGAAGTTGTCCTCTCCCGTAATCTCTCGGGTTTGTGCGAATGTTTTTACCGTTACCTGCATGCTTTGCCTGTTGTCTACTTTGTTAACGTCGCTTGGTGTGCGCTGATTAATCTTTCCAAGCCTCGAAAATGCATTGAACCTAGAGTAGGTTGCCCATTAAGCGGATATACACTTTTTGCACGTTGCTTTAAAGATCGCTACTTTGTATGTGAACTAGGTGTCAGACTGCCAATGGCCTGTCTTACCGCCCTTTTTCTCCAGTACCCTTACCCCTTCCATATGCATAGCTGGGTCAATGGCTTTACACATATCGAACAAAGTTAACAGCGCCACATTAACGCCCGTGAGCGCTTCCATTTCAACACCGGTTTTACCACTTAGCTTGCAATAGCAGGTGGCTTTAATTCGGTTTTGGTCGGCCTGAATGTCAAAATTAATATCCACCTTTGACAGCGCCAGTGGGTGACAAAGAGGAATAAGATCAGCGCAGCGTTTCGCCCCTTGGATACCTGCTACTCGGGCAACCGCAAATACATCCCCTTTTGCAATTTTCGCTTCAGAAATTTGGCGAATGACGTCTTCGCTTACGTATAAAAAACCTTCTGCTGTGGCTTCTCGCTTGGTAACGTCCTTGTCGCTAACGTCTACCATGTTGGCTTCGCCGCCAGCATTTAAATGGCTAAAGGTGCTCATGCTTGCACCAAGTGCTTCACAAAATTACACGGACTAAAGTCGGCATCAAGCTGGCTAGAAATAATCTTTTCCCACGCCGTGCGACAAGCCCCTGTTGACCCTGGTAAGCAGAAAATAACCGTATTATTAGCAAAGCCCGCAACCGCGCGAGACTGAATGGTTGATGTACCAATCTCTTCGTAGCTAATTTGACGAAATAGCTCGCCAAAGCCGTCGACTTCTTTGTCGAACAATACGCCGATAGCTTCTGGCGTTGAGTCGCGGTGGGTAAAGCCTGTGCCACCAGTGATTAATACAGCGTGAATGTTTTTATCAGCAATCCATTTCGACACCACGGCGCGCTGCTGATAAATATCGTCTTTTACCAAATCGCGATCGTAGAGGTTATGGCCAACCGAGGTAAGCGCCTCTTTCAAGTAGTCTCCCGACTTATCGTCTTCAAGTGTGCGCGTATCTGAAATAGTGAGTACGGCAATATTAAGGGGTTGGCTGACAACTGACATATGAAATCCTAATTTGATATGCGACATTTTGGCGGGTTTGATAAAGTACCAGCCAAAATACTATTTGGTAATCACTTTATAAGGGTGCATGCCATGAATTCAACAACTAAGTTGGCATAAACTATGTCTAAAAGCCTAACTCATCAGCAGGCTATGCGTTATAACCGCCATATCGTGCTTCCAAAAGTGGACCTAGACGGTCAAGAAGCGCTGCTCAACGCCAATATTTGTATCATTGGTATTGGCGGGCTTGGCACCGCTGCCGCCACTAACCTTTGCGCCAGTGGCGTGGGATCTCTTACACTTATCGACCACGACACAGTCGAGGCCACCAACCTGCCAAGACAAACCTTGTTTAGCGAGCAGGATGTAGGCACAAGTAAAGTAGAGGCAGCAAAAGCACGGCTTACCAAGATAAACAGCGACTGCAACATTACCGCAATAGCAGAACCGTTTTCGGCGCCCAGCTCTACTCAGCTTTCACCAGTATTAAAACAAGCCATAGAGCGTGCTGACGTTGTGCTAGATTGCACCGACAACACCGATTCGCGAGATTTAATTAACATATTGTGTTTTACACTAAATACTCCGCTGGTGTCGGGCGCGGCCATTCGCTTTGAAGGCCAGCTGTTCGTCGCCATACCCGGTGAGAGCCGTTGCTATGCTTGCTTGCGAACGCTGTTTGAATCGCCTGATTTAAGCTGTGTTGAGGCAGGTATATTCTCGCCAGTAGTAAATATTGTTGGTACTTACCAAGCAATGCTAGCTATGCAAGTATTGATGGATTTCGATAACATTCCTAAAAACACGTTAATGACGTTTGATGCGTTGTCGCACGAGTGGCGAAATTGGAAATTACCTAAAGGCGCAGATTGTGAGCTTTGTGCTTGCTAGGTGTAAATAAAGGCAGCCAGAAAAACGAATATAGCAGGTAACTATTTAACGTAATAGCTGATATCCATTACGATATAGAAACCTGCTTCTTTAAATTTACCAACTCACTTATTATCGTTTAACACTTCTTGGCGTTGACGTTCATAAGTTTCATAATCTTTTTGATACCGTGCTTCGCACTCATCTCGTTGCGCTCCCTGCAATTCACTGCAGTTTTGTAACCGGTTTTGTTGCGCTGCGTTATACAACTGTTTCGACGTACACCCAGAAGCCATAACCAGCAGTAAAGTTAAGGGAATTATTTTCGTTAGTTTCATTCTGAAAATAGATAGTTTTTGAGACGGCGCTATTTGGAAATAGTTTCACTGAACAATCATCAAAATGTTACGATTTATGTATTTTGAGCAATCGTCTGAAAACGCTTGGGCCCTTACAAATACGCTTATCGATATGATTGCCGCGTTTTCGTTAGAAAAATAGACAGAAAATAGGTTGATTTAAATGACAACCCAAGTAGTAAAAAAACACATGGTAGTGGCGCAAAACGCGTCTGGACGTAACATGAACGTGCCAATTTATCGAATGAAGGGCGCGCGCCCTGGCCCCACTGTGTACATTCAAAGCTCTATTCACGGTGCTGAAGTGCAAGGTAACGTGGTTATTTACCATCTTATTCAGCGCCTTAAAGACATGGATATTTGCGGCGAAATTATCTTAGTACCCAACTGTAATCCCATTGGTACTAACATTAAAGCCGGTGAGTACACATTAGGCCGGTTCGACCCTGTGAACGGCACAAACTGGAACCGCGGCTATTTCTTCGATAAAGATGCGGTTGAGCATTTCGCCAAAACCGTTACACGCGAAGAGTCTATTGAAGGCATTAAACAACGTTTTCGTGCGCATCTTTCCAATGCTATCGACAACAAATTAGCCGAACCCTGGGGTTTAGGCTTGGCGCAGCAGCTAAACCTGAAACTACAACAAATGGCGGTAAACGCCGACTTTGTTCTAGATCTTCACAACGGTCCTGTGTCTACCCGTCACGTTTATATCCCCGAATATGCCAAAGACAGCGCCAAGCTATTTAACATCCCCCACTGTATTTTTATACCTAACGTATTTGCAGGTGCACTCGACGAAGCGACGTTCTGCCCGTGGTGGACACTGCAAGAAAGCATAAAAAGCAATTTAGAACGCGAGATTAGCTTTAACGTTGAAGCCTTTACCCTTGAAATGGGTAGCCAAGAAGTGATCGACTTTAACGAAGGTAACATAGATGCCACCAGCATTCTTAGCTACCTAAACGCCAAAGGCGTGCTGCACGAATGCGATATTAAACCGAAAGCAATGCAGCGTTTAGGCGTATATTTAAAAGACTACAAAATCCTATTTACTAACTGGGGCGGCATGGTGGAGTACATGGCGAAACCAGGCCAAACCGTCAAAAAAGGCGAACCGCTAGCGCAAATTCTAAATATTGATGATCTCGACACCGACAATGGCAGCAGAACGCTAGAAGCGCCTTGCGATTTGATCCCTATTTTGCACTTCCCGTCGGCTTCGGTATTGAGTGGAACACAGCTTTACAAGGTGTTCACGAATTATCAGGAGTTGTAGGTTCTGCAAACGCCAGTCTTTGATAGGGAAATCATTGCTGGCCTCTCTCTGTCATACCTGTAAACGACATTATCCAGAATTGATGTTACCTTCCGTTTATAATACGTTGCGTTAATACTGCTTATGCTCAGATTCACGCTTCGAGCTAATTCAGAACACGGTTGGCCTTTTTTTCTAAATCAATGTCGATACGATTAAGCATGCCAGTGAGATCTTCTTGCTCATAATGGTTCAGTTGCTCATCGTAATAGGCTTTTAAAACGTTGCTTTCGCAACCTTCAATACGCTGGCAATGTATAACGTCCCAAGCGATTTCTTCTAGCAAGTGGTCAGCAAAATAGGTCGCGTAATATTTAGATATATAGTGATAAATATCATTATCAGAATAATATAACGCACGTTCGAGAATCATTTTCGCCTCATCTCTCGAAAAATTTTCACTATGTTCAAACCAATGGTTAGCCATCGCCATTTCGTTTCCATTTGATAGCGCTTTGTCATACCACTTGTTGTACTCAGCCTCAATTGAGTCAATGTCTACTAGTTCAAAAAGCGCTTTACAATAATTCGCGTCCTGATGAAGCTTACTGCGCAGTGTGTCATCGAGATAAAGATAGTTTTCATGATCTAATTGAGCGATTCTTTTTTCATCAGGCACACCCTTACATTCTCTCAGTGCTTTTGCTAACTGATATTGCATTTTATCATCGCCTTGACGTGCGCTTTTCAGCGCCGCCAAATATATCTTATCTGGTTTTTCTGGATAAATTGACAAAACGCCTTTGGGGGCTGGGATGTTGTATATCTCTTCCACGTTTACTCTCCCAAAACTGCGTTGTTCTGGTGTATCCACTGTAGCGGTTGAGCTGGGCGCTGTTTTTTCTTTTTGCGGCGACAGTATTTGTGTTTCTAACGAATTTCCGTTAACGGTATCGGATACAACATGTGGATGTACCGCTTCTGACTGTGACAATTCAATATGTTTATCACTTTCAGTCAGATACACATAAACTGCTAAAACAATGACAATAGTTATGCCTAGAGACTTAAACGTCATTTTTACTCGCCCCCCTCATTATTTTCTTGATGGCAACTATAAGCACACTTGGTGGCACTGCCTTTTTGCTGAAACGCAAAAGAACTTAAAGGCGTCGAAAAGTAAAAAGAGGCCGTCATGTTATCACTAAAAACAAAAGTATAATTTTGCCTGGGCTTCAGCCTTCCCAATACTCGATAACCTGCACGATCAATTGCAGCAGAGTTGCAAGCATCACAGCCTGGCGTATATGGCTCAGGTACAAGCAAATAGCTTGCGACTGCACAAAAAGAAATAAGCAATACAAAAAATGAGAAAAGTCGCTTCCTGTTAAATGTCATTCTGTTCATCCATAAACTTTCGATGCCAACAAAATAACAACCCAAACTTGTGAATGCAAACTATTATCATTAACACTTTCTTTTTTTTGACTGACATTTCTTATATAGACAGCATCATGTCCCCATTTTGCTTTTCTACTAGATTAAATTCGTAGAGATTTACCGGAAGTTAAATCAGCGCCATTACAGCTATAGCGGCGCCAAAATAGAGGGAGACTCAATTACGCTTGATGAAAAGTCTAGGTGCACTTTGCTTTCTAAAAAAGCTGGTAGATGCTTACTCAAGCAGTTTGACCCAAGCTAGCAATTAGAGACTTACCCCGCGCCGTACCGTTTCCTGTACGACACTCGCTTTTCATCAACACTATGGTTCAACGCTACGCAGTTGTCCTTAACATTGCTAGCAGCGCATTCTTAAATTGGCGAACCTGGCGGCAGTGGTTCTACTTCAAAAGTACTTGGCCACGTTTTATTGGCCCAGTAAGTATCGAATTGCTCTTTCAGTATTTCATAGCGATTGTCGTCGGCTTCATCGTCTAGCCACTCGCTGAATTCAAGCAGGGCAAGTTCGGCTTCCATTCTTACTTCAGGCGCCAGCTCATCGTTAGTTACCGCTCTCATAACCGCATTTAGCGCCACAAGCTGTAAGCGTTTTGCTAGTGGACTTTGCGACTTATTCTTATACCAATGTACGTTAAGTATTTGCTTCACCAGCATAGCAACGCCTACTTTTTTGCGTCTGTCTTTAATGCTTCTTGTTTGCCACTCTAAACGATTTAATCGTTCTGGGTGCAATAGCAACTCAAACGCGAAGTTAGATGCCGAAGCAGCGGCAGAAACAGGGTCTAACATTAAGCCCATTTTGCCCTTGAAGTGCTCGCGAGTAACGTCATCACCGTATGCGGTGGGTGGAATAAGGGCTAGTACCGATTCAGGTATAGTCAGGTAATCAGCGGTGGTGGCAGTAATTAACTGCTGCATGGCGCGCTGCTGCACAGCTGTTGCTACAAACTGCTGGCCCTGTGCCTTGGTGTAGTCACCTTTGCGCTCGTATTCATATACCAAGCCGCCTACTTGCTTTGCAACGGCTTCTAACTGATAACGGTGGAGTAAGTAAATAGGCACTAGAGCATTTTCAAGCGAGGATAAACTGCTGTTTGGGCTTAAGGTGTCTAAACCTAAATTGGCTAACGCCAGTTCGCGCACTTGTGAAATTTCATCGAAGGCATCTAGCGGATTACTACCGTTTTCCCACATATGGCCGTTTGCTGATGCGTGACGACTGCTGCGGGTATCTGGGTCTGACTTAAAGCTTAAACCCTCATTACGGCCTTTTACGATAATTTTTGCCAAGGCTTCGGTTGCCTCTACGTCGCTGGCAAAGTCTTGATAGCCATACGCTACAGCATGAATGTCCCATGTACCAATACCTTTATCATAAGCACCTTCCAGGCTAATTTTGCCATTTTTAATACTAATTTTGGGGTGAGGATAATCCATTACCGACGCACGGTTATTTTCACTCGCCGCAAAGTTGTGGGCTATACCCAATGTGTGCCCTACTTCGTGGGCTGAAAGCTGCCTAATGCGGTCTAAAGCCATTTCTTGCTGTGCAGTGGTGTCGGTGTTGCCGTCCTTAAAAGGGCTGGTTAGGCCAAGGGCAATTAAATAATCTTGTCTTACACGCAGTGAACCAAGTGTAACGTGACCTTTAATAATTTCCCCCGTACGCGGGTCAACAACCGACGAACCATAAGACCAGCCGCGCGTTGCGCGATGTACCCAGTTTATGACGTTGTAGCGCACGTCCATGGGGTCGGCCCCCTCGGGCAGTACTTTCACCTGAAACGCATCTTTATAACCTGCAGCTTCATAGGCTTGATTCCACCAGCTCGCTCCTTCTTTAAGCGCGGTCATAACCGGTTCTGGAATACCAGGGTCTAGGTAATACACTATAGGCTCTACTGCTTCGCTCATTGCAGCGTGCGGGGTTTTCTTGTGTAAACGATGACGGGTAATAAAACGCTGTTCGGTAGGCTCGCTGATCGGCGTTGAATAATCAAAGTAACTGAACTTCCAATAGCCTGAGTATGGGTGGTACGCTCGGGGCGTATAGTTGTCGTCAGGCAGTGCCACAAACGAATGATGTAAGTGCACCGACAAACTTTCTGGATCGGGCGCAACTTGCTGCACGTATTCGCCCGGTTTTTTACCAGCAAAAGTGACTAAAGCTTCTAATTCAGTATTCTTTTCAAAGCCTTTTGTTTTAGGTAAGTAAACACCGCTTCGCATTTTATCAACGCTGAAGCTACCTTGGTTGGTGCGCGCCATACGGTTTCCTATACCGTGAATATCACTTAACAGAAAAGGCGTATAGTCGATAAGGCTAGCTCCGTCGCTTTTTGCTACCAGCGTAAAACCGGCAATAACTGAATCAGCGAAAGCTTCATTAATGCTCTGTTTTTCAGCATCGCTGCCATGAGTTGCGCGGTATTTGGTATTGTGCTGCTTTAATAAAAGCTTATTACCAAATTTTTCAAAGCTTACTAAACGCGTATTGCCTAGCTGGCCACGATCAAGGCCGATATCATTAGAGCCCACACCGTAGGGCAAGCTGCTTTGAAACAAATACTCGGCGTTGCTTGTTGGCACTGCCAAGTAAACTTTGTCGCTTTCATCGTCATAATAAACGGGGATCAACCCGTCTTTTTTAATCATTTCACTGGTGAATTCACCAATACTTGGCAACGCAGCCAAAGCTGAAGAGGTAGACACGACAAACAGTATCGTAATCGCAATGGCCGATTGACCCGATGCTTTTACCCGTCGCGCCGCTTTTTGAAAAATGTTCAATTGCAGCATGCAGTTAGTCCTTATTATTGTGAATTTCTAGCCTACCCTATGTGTCGGCTTTTGCCCATGGCAGTTCATCGTTTTAATAGGCTGTTTTTGGTTGAGCTGTGAACAGGCTGGACTTTTACTAATTGAGTTATGCACTAAGGCGGCATCTGTAATAAATGAAATTGCTAGCCTCCGTACTGCTAACGCGCTTACAAACGTAAGCAATGATGAATTATTTGATCTCGGTCAAAGCCAGGCTTCGTTTGGCTTGTTGAGGTATGTTGCGGCTTATAGAATCCGCCGCCTTGTTTAAAGCGTCTAGTAGCGGTTTTTATCTATGACTTCAAAATTATCACCTAATCGCAGCTCTTCTAACCTACATGAAGACTCAGCTTCAACATTGCCAAACCAAACGTTAATCGCGCCAGAGCTGCTTGCACCTGCAGGCAGCTTGCGCAACATGCGCTACGCCTTTGCCTATGGCGCTGATGCTGTTTATGCTGGGCAGCCACGCTACTCGCTTCGCGTAAGAAATAACGAATTCAGCCTTGAGAACTTAGCGATAGGCATAAAAGAAGCACACGCTCTAGGTAAAAAGTTCTACATAGTAAGCAACATTGCTCCCCACAACAGTAAGCTACGCACTTACTTAAAAGATATTTCACCAGTAATTGCTATGAAGCCCGATGCGTTAATTATGTCAGACCCAGGACTGATTATGATGGTGCGCGACGCCTTCCCTGAAATGCCTATTCATTTAAGTGTACAGGCCAATGCGGTGAACTACGCCACGGTGAAGTTTTGGCAGAATCAAGGCATAGAGCGCGTTATTTTGTCCAGAGAGCTCTCTTTGGAAGAAATTGAAACTATTCGCGAGCATGTTCCAGACATGGAATTGGAAGTGTTTGTGCATGGCGCGCTTTGTATGGCGTATTCGGGACGCTGCTTATTGTCTGGATATATGAATAAACGCGATCCGAATCAAGGCACTTGTACCAATGCTTGTCGATGGTCTTACGATGTTAATACAGGCAAGGAGAACGAAACTGGCGACATCGTTCAAGCCAGCGAAATTGATAAGGCAGTTACAACGCCTCAAGTGGTAATTCCTACCCTTGGTGAAGGCTCGCCAAGCTCCCAAGTGTTCATGTTAGAAGAAAAGGAAAAGCCTGGTGAACTGATGCCAGCTTTTGAAGACGAACATGGCACGTATATTATGAATTCTAAAGATCTGCGTGCCGTGCAACATGTAGACAAGTTAACCCAAATGGGCGTGCATAGTTTAAAAATAGAGGGCCGCACTAAATCACATTACTACTGTGCCCGAACCGCACAAGTTTATCGCAAAGCAATTGACGACGCGGTAGCAGGAAAGCCATTCGATAGTGCGTTAATGGGAAGCTTGGAAACCTTGGCCCACCGAGGTTATACCGAAGGGTTCTTGCGTCGCCATGCGCACCAAGCCTATCAGAACTATGAGTATGGTCACTCGGTTAGCAATAAACAGCAATTTGTGGGTGAAGTAATAGGTCGTTGCGAAGCTACTGGGTTTGCAATTATTGGTGTAAAAAACAAATTCTGTGTGGGTGACTCGCTAGAGTTGATGACGCCAAGCGGTAACATCACCTTCACTCTCAGTGAGATGCTGGATAAGAAAAACCATCCTATCACCGATGCCAAAGGTTCCGGACACCAAGTAAGAATACCGCTACCTTATACTGTGGATCTAGATTTTGCCCTATTGCTGCGAAACCTAGATGAGGGTGTTGATACCCGCAACCCGTTTCGCAAAACGAAAAATGCCGCAGACTCTGCAAGCATGAGTAAGGCATAACGCATGGCGCTGCATATTCTTGATAGTTGTATTAACTGCGACATGTGCGAGCCAGAATGCCCCAATACCGCTATAAGCGTGGGCAACAAAGTGTATGAAATAGACCCTTTGCGCTGTACGGAATGCGTGGGGCATTACGATGCGCCTACTTGCGTAGCGGTATGCCCTATTGATGTGGTTAAGCCAGACCCTAAAAATAAAGAGTCCTTAGATGAGTTAGCCGAAAAGTTTGTTCGTTTAACCCGGTAACATTATAGGCTTAAGCGAACTTTTGCATACATTAGAAAAAGCGTGACGCTAAAGCCATGGTTTTAGTCCGAAATACACGTAACCGAGTGAGTAAATCAGCCAACCAAAAAAGCAAATGGTAATTATTATCATTTGCTTTAGAGGGTTTTATTTTGGTAAGTTAAGGAAGACGTTATGTCACAGCCTAGCCCCCCTATTTCAGCAACTCATTACTAAAGAGATAAAAAATGATGAAAAGAGTGGCGGAAAACACATTTCTACTTGGACGTTTATGAATAAAGCACTTTTAAGCACACTCGTAACTGCATCGATTTACGGTTCGTTCGTTCCCGTTACGCAAGGACAAACTCAAGAAAGCCCAAATAACCCCACGCTAAGTAAAAAATCCTCGATTGAAAAAGAAGACATTGAGATTATTCGAGTTACCGGCACTAACCAGTCTCGCTACATTATTGACGCTAAAGATGGTGCTACTGATTTAGCGCTTTCTTTTCTAGAAAATCCTCGTAACGTTACACTTATACCTGAACAACTGGTTTTAGACAGAAAAATTACCACGCTTGATGAAGCGCTTCGAAATGCACCAGGCGTAAGTGCTGGCGACGGTTTCGGCGGAACAAACGATGACTTTTTTATGCGCGGCTTCAGACGGAATGCAGTCTATCGCAACGGCTTTAAAATAACGTCAAATTTTAAAGCTAATTTGTCGAATACCGAATACGTTCAATTGGTTAAAGGCCCTGCCGCTATTACTTATGGTCAAGTTGTTCCTGGCGGTGTTGTAGATGTTCGAACTAAACAGCCTATGAGTAAACAACGTATCGCTGGTGAAGTGCGCTATGGCTCATTTAAAGATAAATTTGCCATGATTGACTATTCTCAGCCTATCAGTGACGACCTCGACATTCGTGTTGTCGCTTCAACACAAGATGCAGAGAGCTTCAGGGATTTTTCAGATATAAAACGCGATACCGTTGCCTTTTCTTCTCGCTATTTTGTTAGTGATACCACTCAGATGAACTTAGCCTATGAGTGGCGTGATGAGTCTCGTCCTTTAGATAGAGGTACGATAGCAATTGAAACCTCAGAAGGCCCTCAAATTATCAACGACTTACTTGACGTACCTTTTAGTCAGCGTTTTGGTAGCCCATGGGAAATTGCCGAAATAGAGTATCAAATTGTAGAGTGGGGTTTTAAACACGAATTCAACTCAAATTGGAATATTGAAACTAACGTTGCATTAGAAGACTCTACGGGAAATGATCTTCAGTCTCGCCCTAGAATCGCTTTCGTTGTAGACGCAGATACACCAATTAACGACCAAGGTTATGTTACTGGCGCTTTTGACAGTGCCATTATCACAGCGGGTGCTATTTATGATGATCCTAGTGATCGCGTATATCTAGTTAAACGCTTAGACGGTAGCCGAGGCCGCGACATTGAATCGACCCTCGCCAACGTTAAACTACGTGGCAATTTTGAATTTGCTGGAATGACCCATCAGGTCATAATAGGCGCCGATTACATTGATAATAATACCACTCGCCAATTCGTTATCGGCGCTCAAACAGACGGCATTACAGCTCCGTTCCACAGCTTTATCGACCCTGTTTACGCGCTTTCCGATGACTTTTCTTTAGAGGGTGTTTCTGTTGATTCATGGAGCAATGAAGATAAAGGTTATTATGCAAACATCTTCACTAATATTACTGACTCGTTTTCCTTGCTCGCCGGTATTCGATATAGTGAAACCGAGTTCATCCGAGAAAGCAGCTCACCGTCACACACGCGCGCGTCTGGTATAACGCCACAGATAGGTTTAACGTACCGCCCATTTGAAACCGTTTCATTCTTTGCTTCATACGCAGAATCTTTCGAACCTAACGCTGTGGTGTCTAACAATACCGGTGCAGTAAAAGAGATTGACCCAGAAGAAGGTGAGCAAGTTGAGTTTGGTGTAAAAACCACACTGTTGAACGGAAAAGTACAGGGCTCGCTAACCGTGTATAATATCGACAAAGTAAATGTAGTCGACGGCCTAGACGCTAATGGTGATGTGTTGTTTATAAACGGCCGCTCTTCTGAAGGCGTTGAGCTTAGTGTTACTGGCCAGCCGCTAAACGGTATGAATATTTCAGTATCTTATGCGTATACCGACGCACAAGACAGGGATAGTGCTGGAGCAACACGACAAGCTGAAAGTATTGCTGACAATATTTTAAACCTTTACGCTTCTTATGAAGTTCAAGATGGAGACTTTGAGGGTCTAGGACTTGGTGCGGGATACTATTATGAGTCAGATAGAGTGATGGACGCTGAAGGTAACCTTTCTTCTCAGTTAAACTTAGGTGATATTTCTTTAGTCGATTTATCGGTATGGTACACACTTCCTACGTCAAGTATGTTTGGAAAGTCAGGAAATGTGCGCTTTCAACTAGCTGCCAAGAACGTATTTGATGAAGAATACTATGGCGCAGGATTCACAGTACTGCGTATCCCATTAGGTGCACCGCGTACAGTAATAGCGTCGTTATCATTCGACTTTTAAGTAATGGTTCACGCCAAAATTAAGCAAGCGCGCAAAAGCGCGCTTTAATTTACTCGTTTTAATTTAAGTAAACAGATACTTCCCTTAACTGGTCGTGTCTGTTTCGTTTAAAGGTTTGGTGGTAAGTGGCAGCAAAAAACCGAAAGAGTTTAAAGAAACTATACAACTGGCATGCATGGGTTGGCTTTCACCTTGCGACCTTAATGTTTGTTGTGTTGTTCACTGGCACTATCGCCAGTGTGTCTAACGAAATAGACTGGTTAATTTTTAAAGAATTACGCGCTTCAGAAAAACCACAAGGGCGAAGCAGCATACCTACAGACGATGACTGGATTGAAATTTACGCATCGATAAAAGAAGCGTACCCTAATGGCCAGCCTCGCTATATGCTCGCAATGGGTGAAGACTACCTTACCTTTCGCGCAACAATTGAAGACGATGCTATTCACAATGAATTTGTACAGGTAGATCAATGGACATATGACGTTACTGGCACCATGCCTAGGCTCTCGGTTCAACGCTTTTTCCGCGATTTCCACAGATATCTTTTTATGCCTGCCGTTCCCGGTATTATCTTCGTTTGTGCTATGGCTTTCATATTAGCCATCTCTATATACACCGGATTGAAAACAACTAAAAACTGGCGAAAAGCGCTGCTTCGCGTTCGTTTTAATAAAGGAAGTCGAATAACATTAAGCGATTTGCATAAATTTATGGGGCTATGGGGAGTATGGTTTTCCGTACTAATTTGCGTAACCGGCTTATGGTATTTTTATGAATTTGGCTTCCGCGTAGCAGGTGGCAGCGTTGAGCCACAAGCTCCCAAAATTGAGCGTATACAGCAAAGCAGCGATGTTGCCGCATCAAAACGCCAGCAAAATGAAGGTATTTATTTAACCCCACAAGCGTTTAATAAAGTAATACGTATAGCGCAACGCGCACACGACAATTGGCACATTACTTCTATTTTAATTCCAACCGATAAGACTTCTCCTATTCAAATGCGTGGTGTTAAAAACAACCCTTTGTTGCGAGATAGAGCATACCGTGTATTTATTCATCCGGATACGTTTGAAATAGTAAGCACGTTTACACCTGAATCCATAGGTGTTAACGCGTATTTAAACGAATACGCTGACCCGATACATTTTGGTACGTTTGGTGGTATTTGGACCAAAATAATTTGGTTTATGTTCGGTGTTGCACTTACTGCAATGTCGTTTACAGGTGTTTGGATGACATGGAAACGCACCAAGTCGACGTCATTAACACGAGCACAAATTAGTACTTTACCCATTTTTGTGCTAGCAGCTATAGCATTCTATTTTTATGTGGGGCGGTTCACTTAAGAAATAATCCGCTCTCATCTTTAATAATTTACTTGAATAGCATGCAATAGTGATCATTAATGCCGTATTGTTTGAACTGGCATAATCAATAAGGGTTTTATTGTGAAGTTTGCCTCTCGCGCCACCGCTATTTCTCCATTTCTCGCCATGGCTTATGGCGAAAAAGCCACCGAACTAGAACAACAAGGTAAAGACGTTATTCGTCTTAACCTCGGCGAACCTGATTTCGGCGCTCCTGCGCCTGTACTCGCAGCAATAAAAGAAAGCTTGGATGCTCCAAATTTTCCCTATACGTCGGCGTTGGGCCTTCCAGCACTGCGTGAAGCGATTTCACAGTTTTATAAAACTAAGCACGACGTAGCGGTAAGCCCTTCAAGGCTTGTCGTGACCGCAGGCGCTTCTGGCGCGTTGCTTTTGGCTAGCGCCGCCTTGGTTGAACCGGGCGACAATGTGATATTAGGCGACCCCTCTTACCCCTGTAATCGGCGTTTTTTAAACGCATTTGGCGCAGAGGTAACGCTAGTGCCAACTCGCAGTGAGGATAACTTTCAACTGACCGCTGCAAGTGTGGCCGAAAACTGGCAACATAATACGAAAGGCGTGCTTATTGCCTCCCCAGCCAATCCAACAGGTACAGCAATAGACTCAGAAGAGTTGATCAAAATTGGCGAGTTCTGCAAATCTAAAGGCGGTTTCTTAGTGGTTGATGAGATTTACTTAGATCTATCGCTTTCGGCTAAACCCGATATTCATACAGATGCTTCCGCTCCCCAATCAACCACCCACGCTGATACCAAACTTAAAACCGTGCTTGCGAATACTAAGCTACAAGAGACAGTGGTCGTTATAAACAGCTTCTCCAAATATTTTGGCATGACAGGCTGGCGTCTTGGCTGGTGCGTGCTACCTGAAACAATGACCCCTATCGTTGAAAAACTTGCGCAGAATTTGTTCATTTGCCCTTCTACCCTTTCTCAAAAAGCTGCCCTTGCGTGCTTTACCCCTGAAGCACTGGAGCAGTGTGAGCAAAACCGCAAAACGCTGGCTGAGCGTGCCTCGCTTGTTTTTGACGCGCTGCAAGATATGGGGCTTAGTTTAGAAACGAAGCCTGACGGTGCGTTTTACGCTTACATCAATATCAAACGAACAGGCTTAAATGCTATTGAATTCTGTGATTCCCTGCTCTCTCGCTATCATGTGGCCCTAACACCTGGCAATGATTTTGGTGAACACAATGCCCACCATTACGTACGGCTGTCTTTCGCTACTAACACTGAACGTTTAAATGAGGGGCTTTCACGCCTTGCGAAGTTTGTTCAGTCGTTAATTTAAACGGCTTCGCCGCCCGCCGTTTAGTTTCGTGAATAGACAAATATTACCGAAAAAAATGATAGATATCTGCACTTGTGCGTATATTGAGTAACGCATTTTGATGACATGTGTCGAAACGAAATACAACAGGACAAAACAATGAGTAACGAGCGGGAATTTGATGTAGTTATTTTCGGTGCTACAGGTTTTACGGGTAAATTAGTGGCTGAATATTTTCAGGCGCAATACGGCAGCGACAACAGCGTTAAATGGGCAGTTGCTGGTCGTAACGAAACCAAGTTGAATGACGTAAAACAGGAACTAGGCATTAGTGATAGCGTTGCCAGCATTGTAGCCGACGGTGACGATGCCGAAGCCCTAGATGCTATGACGAAGCGCACAACCGTTGTACTTACTACTGTGGGCCCATACCAGATTTACGGTGAAAAGTTACTTTCTGCTTGTGTCGATAACGGAACAGGCTATACGGACCTATGCGGTGAGCCGGCCTGGATGCATCAAATGATCAATAAATATGAAGCAAAGGCCAAGGAAACTGGCGCAAACATTGTCTTTTCGTGTGGCTTCGACTCTGTTCCTTTTGACCTAGGTGTGCATTACCTTCAAGAGCACGCTAAAAAGCAATCGGGCGATGTAATCGAATATGTAAAAGGCCGTGTTCGCAAAATGCAGGGCACGTTCTCAGGCGGCACGGCCGCAAGTTTAAAAGCGACCATGGCGGCCGCACACAAAGATAAGTCTGTTATGGCGGCACTTATTAACCCACATTCGTTAACCGATGGCTCGTCAAATCAACCGCAGCCCGATGGTAACAAACCTTACTTCGACGAACAGTTAGGCACTTGGGTTGCGCCATTTATTATGGCAGCCATTAATACTAAAAACGTTCATCGCACGAACTATCTAGGTGGATTTATCTACGGTAAGAACTTTCAGTATGATGAAATGATGATGACAGGTCCCGGCGAAAAAGGTGAAGCCATGGCGAACCACATTGCCAAAGATAAGTCGCTTGCAAGTGATGATGGACCTAAACCGGGCGAGGGCCCGAATAAAGAAGAGCGTGAAAATGGCTTTTACGATGTGATGTTTGTGGGTACCGCGACCAATGGCGACATGTTGGCCGTATCGGTTAAAGGTGACAAAGATCCGGGCTATGGGTCTACCAGTAAAATGATTTCAGAATCGGCGCTTTGCCTTTGCAAAGACGTGAACTTGTCTGGCGGCTTCTTTACCCCAGCCGCCGCCCTTGGCAACAAACTAATTAGCCGCTTGGAAGAAAAGGCAGGCCTTACGTTTACCATTGAAAAGTAAAGATAAAATAAAACAAATACTCTAAAACGAAAGAGGCTGAATATGGGTTGCATTCAGCCTTTTGCTTTTTTCAAACCTGTAATTTTTAAACCCGAATAACGTTCAATGCCTTAAAGTATTTTACGCATATACTTCAACATGCCGTAAGTCTAGATCTTTCGGGTGCTAAAATTAATGAAAGCGAATGTAGTCTAAAATCCAGTTTATATAGGTTTGCATAGCGCTTGAGCATCATATGCACGAACAAGGATTTTATAAATTGAGATTTCATGTCCGACTCCAAAGTAAAAAAGCTCTATTTAATAATTTGCAACGAAATATCCCAAAACCACCTGCAACCCGATTTGGCGTTTTTAGCTTTTGAGCAAAATACACCAAAAACGTATTTTACTATTTATAACGATGGGTTATGGTTTAATTATGTTTAAAACCAAACGGACAAAAAAACCGTTCTGGTTCGTTAAATCTCCCCGTTTAGGGAACGATTAAATTGTTAGGTGCTAATGGATAAACATTACCTTTCATGGATTATTGGAATTTCTCTCTGCATAATTGCTCCAGCCGTTATGTTCTCTGTATTTGGTCCTAATCCTTTAACTCTATTGTTTGTTTGCACCATCAGTGGAGCAGCAATGATTTACAGCATTAAACTTGAAACAAGTGCGCTAAAAGAAAAAAAGATAGACGTAAGCCAAGGAAGTAAAACAGGAAATGCGTTGGCAAAATGGCTCGGGATTATAATGTTATTGGTTATTGTTTTGCCCATTTTACTGCGAGTGTTCGGGGTTTTATGAAGCACGCACCTAACAAAAAAATGAAGTCACTCACTTCGTTCGCTGGGACGCATACATGCGGGGCGGCTTCGCCTTTATTCCCCACATGCCTGCGCCCCTTATTTAAAAGTTATGTGCAGGTGTATGATTTGAGTTTCAGATGATCGATTTTAATGTTCAAATAGGCAAGGATACTTTCGGAACTTTTGTTGAGACGGAAAATTACAACGATTTAGATGAATTGGAAGATCTACTTATTGAGCAGTTTTCTATCATTCCCAAAAGTGTTATTGACGGTTCTGCCAATACTGGTGGGCTGTTTAGATTGTATTTCAACGATAGCGTAAGCGCTGAAAAACTAGATCAAATCATTAGCAGCTTGAGTTCGTCAAATGGTAAAACAAGCTCGTAGTAACATTTGCACATAACAAAAAAATTATGTCGCCCGCAGGCGGGCTGGGACACAAACAGACAGGCGGCTTCGCCATTATAGCCTGCATGTTTGTGCCCCATATTTAAAAGTTATGTGACTCAGGATATTCATGGATAGAAACACTAAAAAAGCACTGAGATGGGATTCTGGTTACAGAACTAAACCAATCAAACCAGACAGAGCTTCCTTTCCAAGTGGCAAGTATTCTATGGCGTATGCTTGCCTCGACTGCAAAACCTCTTTTCAACGCAGCTTTCCTGGTGCTCCATGCGATTATCCATTGCACGGCCAGTGTGTTTCTTGTGGTGGTGTTACTTATAATTTAGGCCGGCATTTCAAAGCACCAAAAAAGTCTGATATCGCCCAATGGAAAAAGGTGGCATACCTCGTCCACCATGGTTTCTATTTTCAAAAAATCAGGCCTATCAAAAATAGCTATTGCAACGTTTCTTACCCTTCAACGTTGGCAGAAGCTAAAGTGTTTGTTAAAAAGTATAAAAAGCATGCTCTTATTTAGGGTAAAGTCACATAACAAACAAATTATGGCACTCGCTGCCGCTCGCTGGGACGCAAACATGTGCGCGGCTTCGCCATTTTTGCACACATGTCTGCGCCCCATATTTGGAAGTTATATGCCAAGGAAAATTTTCCACTATGAATCTAAAAATAGTAAAAGCTGATTACAACAACGAAAAACACGCTCAAGATATTCCGTTTCTTTTAAACGAGTATGCTTGTGACCCAATGGGCGGTGGAAGCCCTTTGTCAAAAACAACTATGGCAAATCTTTCTTCTGAACTATCAAAAATCCCACAAGCTTTTAGTATTTTAATATACGTCGACGACTCACCAGCAGCTTTAGCCAATTGTTTCGAAGGGTTCTCGACTTTTTCGTGCAAGCCTCTTGTCAACATCCACGACATATGTGTTCACAAAAAGTTTAGAGGGCTAGGTCTCAGTCAAAAATTACTTGAAAAAGTGGAATCAATAGCCAAAAACTTAGGCTGTTGTAAAATAACACTAGAGGTATTAAGCAATAATAACATCGCTAAAGCAGCGTATGAAAAATTTGGATTTAGTAGTTACGAATTAGACCCAAGCGCTGGTAGTGCTGTTTTTTGGCAGAAAGCATTGGGCATATAACAACCCAATCAACGCACTCACTTCGTTCGCTGGGACGCATACACGCGGGGCGGCTTCGCCATTATGCCCCACATGTCTGCGCCCGTTATTGGAAAGATAATTTAGGGGTAATTTTAATGAAAAGGGCGTTTCTTACAGTTATCACGGTTAGCCTAATCTTATCTAGCAACTATACGATTGCGAAGACTCTCAAAAGTACAGAGTATGAATTTATTGGACACTGGATTTTCAGTAAGGCAGAAACAATTGAAAGCTTTGAAAATTCAGAAATGAATGAAGAAGAAGTTCATAAATTCTCAAAGATATTAAAAAATCAGGAAATAGTAATATCTGACGGCCTATATTCTGTTTATCCAAGTAGAGGAAACCCCGTAAGAACTCATTTCTCGCTAATAACTCCACCGGATGATGAAGGCTGCTTTGTCCTTCAATTTGAAGACACAAGAATACCTCTGGATATACAACAAAATACATTCTGCATCAGAGAGGGGAAACTTCTATTGCCCGCTCCAAAGGGCGCAGAGGAAGTCTATAATAGAAAATTATAACAAACACATTAAGTCGCTTCGCTGGGACAGTAACACGTGGGCTCTGTCGCTTCGCTCCATATTTTAGCCCACGCATTACTGCCCCTTATGTGGGTGTTAGCACCTATTTAATATAGAAGGATTTTTTAGTGGGATTAATTTTCAGAGAAGGGACGCCGGTCAAAAACAAAGTAATTTTGATATCATTTTTCGCTTATCTCGGTTTAACCTTTTATGGTATGTATGCAAACTTTTTAGTCGACGAATCTATTTATGAAAAACTGCTCTTACTGAGTTTTTTGATTTCAGCTATCATCATTGGTTTTGCACTTTATCTACTTTTTAGCCCTAAGTACGCATCTTACTATCCACCAAGACCGGAAGGAAAACAGAGGGTTTTTATGGCCTTTTGTTTTTTCCTCTTCATACCATTTTTTTCGGTTTGTGCTATCGCAAAAGGTGCTCCCGCTGGTATGCATCATCTTTTCGCTCAAAAAGCTCAAATTAAAGTCACGGTAAAAAGAAATACAACTTCAAAGATGTGTGGTCACGGAGTAAAGGTTAAAGAGTATTCTCTTTTTTTAAATGAAGAGGTTTGCAATTTAAAGACAAATGACTGGTACGAGTTAAAGGAAAACGACGACTTACTTTTAATTGGAAAAAAATCGGTTTTGGGCTTTTCTTATGTTCAGTACGAGAGCTAACAAGCGCTTAACTCGTTCACTGGGACAGCAACGCAGCGGCGCTTCGCGATTATACCGCTACGTCACTGCCCGTTAGCTTAGCGTTAGCTGTAGGACTTACCCAAACTTAGTGGACATCTCCTATAGTTAGATAAGAGGTGACTTATGGCTAATAAAAAGAAGGTTTATGCTTACACTGAGGAGTTTCGTAAAGAGGCTGTTCGTCGAGCAGATCAGAAAGGAAACTCCAACCAATCGGTGGCCGCAGAGCTGGGTATTTCCGCGCAACAAATCTACAACTGGCGTCGACAGTTCAAGCGCTGTGGCGGTAATCAATTCTCAACTATTCAAGGTGTGAAGTTTCATCAAGAAGACTCTGAAGAGGTGCAAGCCCTCAAGCGCCAGCTGGCCGATCTCAAAGAAGAGAATGCGTTTTTAAAAAAGGCTGCCGCGTACTTTGCGAGCGACCAAGAGTAAAGTACGCACTCATTAAAGTGTATGCGGGACAATTCAGAGTAACGGTGATGTGCCGGACACTTAAAGTCTCTCGTTCTGGCTATTACAAGTACCTTACACGTGGTATGCCCGCATATCAGCAGCGGCGAAAACAGCTGCGTGAGCACACCATGGCGCTCTTTGAGAAGTACCAAAAGCGCTATGGCGCACCTAGATTAACGCGCGCCTTGAAAGCAGAAAACGTTCCCTGCTGCGTTAATACAATTGCCAAAATCATGCATCAGCTACAATTACGCGCTCGTAACGGTAGAGCGTTTCGATACTCGCAATATAGCCACAGTAATGTGCGCGTGAGTGAAAACGTTTTGCGCCGACAATTTGTAGCAACAAAGCCCAATACAAAGTGGGTCACTGACATCACTTACATTCGATTTAAAGGCCAATGGCATTATTTGGCGACTGTGATGGATTTGTACTCAAGAGCTATTGTTGGCTGGGCGTTTGATGGTCATATGACCGAAGAGCTTATTATACGCGCACTTAATATGGCGATTAGCCGACGAGACATAGCGCCAGGGTTAATCATTCACTCCGACAGAGGTGTTCAATATCGCTCTGTGCGATACCAAGATCTGATAGTGAGCATCGGTGCTGTGTCCAGCATGAGTAGAAGAAGCAACTGCTGGGACAATGCCGTAATGGAGTCATTCTTCAGTCGTATGAAAGTCGAACTCATATACGGCGAGAAATTCAACTCGCTTCAGGAAATCAAATCTTGTATCTTCGAATACATAGAAATTTTTTATAATCGCGTGCGTCAGCATTCTACATTGGGCTATGTCAGCCCGTATGAATACGAAGCGACATACGCTTAACATGGACGTCCACTTTTAGTGGGTAAGACCACTGTACAAAGGAAATGTAGTGTTAAACTCAAAAATCTCTCTCTTATCAAAAGTTTTATTTGTTTCTCTGTTGTTTTTAATGCAGTGGTTTACTACAGAGGAAAAGTGGTGGTCTGGTGCGCTAGTATTTTTCATATTGGCTTTCTATCTAGCGCCAAAATCCGTGTCTAAATTTGCTAGTCAGTTTCTTAATGCTGTTAATGAAAATGATAAATCTACGGCTATTAAAGCTGCTTTAAAAATGTGGTTTACGGCACAAGGTTATTTTCTAGGTATAGCTTCTATCTATTACGTTTTGATAGGCATTATTGCCGCAATTGGAAAAATGTCATTGCACATTGATGGCTTTGGGGTGGCAGGAGTATTTTGGCTTACTAAAGTTGTTGGCTTAACACTAGCTAATGTCCTTCTACTTCCAGTAGTTATATTGTTTTCAATATATATTTTTAATCGCTGTATAAGTACAGCTAACAATCAAATTCATCCGACGCCAAACAACGGCGCGGTTGATTAGGGCGTTAGGCCTCAGTTAACTATGTCAGATTTAAAGCCAGATTATTCAAGTTACTCAGTAGCCGAACTTAATGAAGCAAGAGAGTCAATTGATAAACTCCAATTTCCTGAAAGATTTTCTGAAATACAATCAGAACAAGCTACATTTTGGCAATGAAGGACATGCGAACAAGTAGTGGCTGTAACTAACACAAAAGATCGAGAAACAAGAGGCGCTGTTTCAAAGGCAATATTCGAAAAAAGGTTTTCACTTAAGCCATCTGTTACAGTTAGCCCTAAACAACTCTCCCCTAAAGAAAAGACAGAGCGTTGGCGTACAGGTTGGTCAAAGGTTTTTTAACGTAATGCCGAGAGCATATACCATTCGTATAAACTCGCTCGCAGGTTCGCTGAAACAGTAAATGCCATACCCTCTCAACTCTCGCGATTTGCCTTCCTTTTGATTTAACTAAAAAATTTTCATAAAACTGCAGTAATAACTTTACACACCCAAACAATAATGATTATCATTTTGATAGTTACTTTCAATATATAACTATAAAATCATAATTTAAAACGGAACAACAATGAGATTTAAAACACTGGCACTAAGTATTGCCGCAGCACTCAACACAACCGCACCAGCGGTTCAGGCCGAAATAACAGGCGCAGACTCACAGGAATTCGAACGAGTTGTTATTACGGGCCAGAAGATTGACCGAACGTTACAAGAAACGCCTACTAGCGTTGCCGTTGTTACAGATGATGAAATCCAGAACCAAAACATCCTTAACATTTCCGACGTTTTTTCTCGAATCCCGAATGTTTCTGGCGATTTGCGTCAGGGTTTTAGTATACGTGGTATTGATGCCTTTAACGTTTCTGGCGGTGGTAACAGCTTTTTAACCAGTGTCTATTTTGACGGTGCACCACTACCCTATCGCGTAATTCGCAATGGCGGCTTGTCGGTTTGGGACTTGTCACAAATCGAAGTATTTAGAGGGCCGCAATCAACGCTTCAAGGTCGTAATGCGTTGGCTGGAGCCGTGATTATGCGTTCACAAGATCCAACCTATGAATGGGGTGGAAAAACCAGACTTACGCTTGGTGAATACGGACAACAAGAATTTGCCGTTGCCGGTGGTGGCGCTCTATTAGACGATCTCTTGGCTTTTCGAATGAGCTACGAAGACCGTAATTACGATGGCAGTATTAAAAACACTACGCTAAATGACCGATCGGATTACGAAGAAAGTGAAACGCTACGCGCCAAAATACTCTTTGAGCCAAGTGACAATGTTAAAGCATTATTTACTTTCACAAATACTAAGAGTGATTTGGGCCCGCAGTGGGCATTATTTGAATATGGCGAAGGGTCGGCGTTTGATCGTGAAGTATGGACTAATACGCCAATTTGGGAAGGTACCGACACCGACATTTATACACTAGAACTCGATTGGCAAATTAATGACCTATGGTCTTTGACCTCTGTTACCACAAAAAATGAGTCTGAATATGGCTATCTCTGGGATGGCGATATGACGCCAGAACAAGTCACGCTAGATAACACTTACACAAAAGTAGACGATACCTTCAGCCAAGAATTTCGTTTTGTGTTTCAGGGCGATGCGTTAGAAGCGGTGTTCGGTCTGTATACATCAACCTTAGATGTTGAAGACAAAGCCGCTGGTGAACGCCTTATTTCTCTTGCCGATGTGGGTATTCCAGATCTGGCCACTCTACTTGGTGCACCAGCGGAATTTGGAGGTTTTGGTCTGCCAGCGCCTGTCGTTGCTATGGTTGTTCCATTATATCCAGATATCGATCCCATACAGCTTGGTTTGGGCTCCTCAACACAACAAGAAGTAACAACATCTGCCATTTATGCCGATTTCACTTACGCCATTACCGAGCAGTTAGACTTATTGGCGGGTCTGCGTTACGACTACGAAGAGCAGACGAACAGTGCTGATAACTTATACACCATCAACAATCAACTACCCGACCCAACTAACGAAGCATATGTTGCTTCTGGCTTGTCTCCGGTTATTGCTGGTATTAATGCCGCATTGAATAGTCTCGCGTCTAGTGCATCTGGAGTAGAGCCGGCCTCTAACGCCGACTTTGACGCCTTTTTACCCAAATTAGGTCTTAGCTATCACTTTGATGACAATCTAACCACCAACTTTATTTATCAACAAGGTTATCGCTCTGGCGGTGTTGGAACTAACATCACCCAATCTAAACTTTATACCTACGACCCTGAGTATACTGATAACTATGAATTGTCGTTGCGTTCAGTTTGGTTGGACGGCAGTTTGATGGTAAATGCCAGTGCATTTTTAACAAAATGGAAAGATCAGCAGATATCAGTGCAGTACTCTACTGCCAGATACGACATAGAAACAGTGAACGCGGGTAAATCAGAAATAAAAGGGCTTGAAGCAGAACTGTTTTATTACCCTAGCAAACAAATGAGCGTTACCGCTGGCATCGGTTATGCTAAATCAGAATTCACAGAGTTTGACTTCACCGTTCCAGCCACCGGCGAAGTCAAAGATTTTGCAGGTAAAGAGTTTCAAGACGCACCCACTTGGACTGCAAACCTAGCGGTAAATTATAAATTTGAGTCAGGTTTGTATGCTAATGTCAACGCGAACTATGCTGATGATTCCCCTGCGTATCTCGATCCAGCAAACATTTTGCCTGAAGCAGAGTACGCAAGAAATCCAAACCCAACCAATGATTCACGTGTGTTAGTGAATGCGCAAGTGGGCTATGAGTGGGAAAATTACACCTTGCGATTTGATGTAACTAACTTGCTTGATGAAGAATATATTTCAACATTCTTCTCTGATGGTGACGCGACAGATCACGCGCAAAACTATGGTCAGCATCAACTTGGCAGACCAAGACATGCAAGTGTTTCGCTTCTTGTGAAATTTTAATAATTAGCGTGTGTTGACCTTTTTGGTGTGTTTTACCCTGCAGTTCAAACGTTCTAACCACTTGGAAGGATAAGCAGGCCTACATTTACTATTGAGAATTAAAGTTAAAGTAAAACATACCCGCTTAAACGAAAAAGGCTGAATATGGATCATATTCAGCCTTTTGCTTTTTTCACACGTGTAGTTTTTTATGCCAAAACAGCGTTAAGTGCCTTAACACATGCATCTGTTTCTGCGGGGGTTCCAACACTAATACGCGACCACGAATCGAATCCCGGCCACGTGCGTCCTACTACTTTAATGCCTTGCGCCTTCATTTTTTCAGCAAACTTATCGTGTGGCATACCTGTGTCCAAATAAATAAAATTACCTTGTGGGTTAGGTGCGTAAGGACGTCTAAGCTCTTTTGCTACATTAACTAATTTATCGCGCTCGGTTTTAATACGTGAACGCATCATATTTAAGTTGTCATGGTCGTCCATACTTGCCATGCCAGCCACTAGTGCTAAGTAATTCACACCGCCCATTCGTAGCATACGCCCCATGGTTTTAGCTTGTTCTGCAGGCATAATCGCATAGCCTAAACGCTGGCCAGCCATCGCATGAATTTTAGAGAACGTGCGGCAAATCACCACATTGTGCCCTTCTGCTACTAGCTTCGACTGCACGTTAGCTGGGTAAGCATCAGACATTTCAATGTAGGCTTCATCAATGAACACCTGTGCTTTCTTCGATACGCGTTTTGCAAAGGCAGTTAACCTAGCCGCGTCTACCATACTGCCTGTAGGATTATTTGGGTTGCACACATAAACGGCAGTAGTATCGTCGGTAACTGCTGCTTCAATGGCATCCAAGTCAAAAGTCATATCATCCGCTAGCGGCACGTAAGTTACCTCTGCACCCATGAATTCAGCGCCTCGCGGCACACCTTCATAAGTTGCCATAGACGTCACAAGCTTATTACCATTTTTCGTAATCCAGTCAGCATAGCCAAACAGAATAGGTGATGAACCATTTGTTATTACAATTTGGTCCTCAGACACCCCTTCTTGTTTAGCAATTTTCTGTGCTAACACTTCAACTGTAGCGTCGGTATAACGCGCGAGATTTAAGAGCTCACTTTGCATCGCCTCTGCAGCTTTCTTTGACGGTCCAAAGGCATTTTCATTTGACGATAAGCGAATAAGACCGTCGTTCACATTAGGGGTAGCTGATGGAAAGTGTTCGGTTTGCATACCTGCTGCGCGAAGGTCGCCGACAATACTATCGACACTGGTTGTTAGTGCTACCGCTCCTGCACCTAAACCCACTGACTTTAACCAATTACGACGTGAAGAGTTCACCGTGGTTTGTTGTATGTTTTTATTCATATTTCGCTCTACCTTCCATCCACAATATCTTTAGACTAAAGGCTTAATTTCGAACACGCAATAGCCTAATAACGCTAAACCATTGACCTACATGCACTTTTTACGTGCATGAAACGCACTAAAATTGACAAAATAAGAAGTTTTAATGTGTTAAGTCGTTACATTGCGGTGCAGTACTACCTAAATTATTCAGTCGTTTGCGATGAATGACATTTTTTCTGGTATTTGCAGCAACTACTAAGCACTCTTCTTGCGGAAATATCTAGAAAGCATCATCCATTAGTCATGCAAACCTAATCCATCTTTACAAATACCGAGTATGAAACATAGCAACATTAACATTTCACCTACCTTGTAAAACAGGAGTTCAATATGGCTAAGGACCACGGTAATCAAATAAAAAACGACGATACTTACGAAGCCCTTCGCGACGAAGGTTATAGTAAAGAAAAGTCAGCGCGTATTGCCAACGCACAAGCCAATAGCAAACAAACGCCGTCGAAGGATGGCGGAAAAGGCAGAAAGTATGAAGACCGTACTAAAGATGAGCTTTACCAAAAAGCCAAGGAAGTAGATATTGAAGGCCGTTCAAAAATGAGCAAAAACGAGTTAATAGATGCGCTGCGACATCACTAATTGCCACCGGACGAACTTAACAGCAAAATATGTGGCCAAACTTTCAATAGGCTGTATTAACCGCTAAGTAGTTACTGGCGGCATACTACGACAATGTTGTCTACCGCCTACTGCTGATTAAAGTTTTCTGGATAGCGGTTTCACGCGCTACTCTACCATGCAAAACCCATTGAGTTTGTTTCCGTCCAAGTCTCGGAAATACCCTGCATAAAACCCTTTTTCGGCATCTTCTGGCCTAAAGCCCGGAGCGCCTTCGCATGTACCACCCAGCGATAGTGCTTTTTCATAAAACGCCTTTACTTCATCTGGCGTTTCAAGATAGAACGCTGCCATATTGCCATTTCCTTTTTCAGCAGGCTGTTTATCAAAAGGAATAGTCACACCAAAAGACGTTTCTTCTGGTTTTCGTGCCCACGCAATAAAATAGTTGTCTTCTTCCATAAAGCGTGATGCACCAATAGTTCCAAGCAACGCATCGTAGAACTCACCCGCCCGAGCCAAATCGTTTGTTCCTACCAACATATAGCCAATCATTTTTATCTCCTTATTGAAAAATCAGTTACAGCAAGTACATCATATTCATTGACTACTGACAGTAAGTGTCAGTAGTGTTTTCTTATCCTTATATTCCCTCTTAGCGAACGGATGGCTGTAATGCGAAAAGCAGAACGACTCAACGAAATTGTGCACTATTTAAGAAGGATGCATCAGGCAATAACCGCTGACACGTTGGCCGATACCTTTGAAGTAAGCTCTCGCACCATATACCGAGATATTCAGGATTTAATAAACGCAGGTACACCTATTACTGGCGAAGCGGGTGTGGGCTATATCATAAATAAACAGTACCATCTCCCCCCAATTATGTTTGATGCCGACGAAATTGAAGCCATTGCACTTGGCATAAGCATGGTAAGCAATTGGACTGATGAAGCGTTTGCGCAAAAAGCCAAAAGCGCATACTTTAAGATCCAAGCAACGCTTACAGCGCCAATGCTTCATGAACTTACTCAAATAAGTACATTTTCTGCCCCTAGCCGTTACAAAATACCTTGGAAAGTGAATTTTACTGAAGTGAGGGAGTGCATTAGGCGTAAGAAATACGTTAGCTTTACCTACTATGATTTAGAAGAGCATCAAACTGAGCGAACCATCCGTCCGTTAGCGCTTGTCTCGTTCAGTCCTGTTTGGTTGCTTGGCGGGTGGTGTGAACTACGCCAAGACTTTAGAAACTTCAGGCTGGACAGAATTAAGCACTTTACGCAATTGAATTCCTGTTTTCGTGACGAAAAAGGTAAGACACTGGTCGATTACCTTAAAACGAGCAGCGACGGCGTGTAGAACAAAGAAATAACTGCTATTTGTCCACGCTCCTACCTAAGTGAACCCCAACGATGAAACGTACTTCGCTATCAATAACTCAAAAACTCGAACGCGGCAAGAATTAGCAGTTTTTGCACTATGCTAGGTCGCTGCGAAGGACAAACATCTAGTTACCCTACTTCGCACAAACTCTCTCCTATACAGTGATGCGTCGTACCGCATTTCTACAACCTCATACGTTGCGCCAGCCAGTCAGCCAAAACTGTAAATATCATAAGCACTGTATTTTCACCAAACAAAATCAGCGAGTGCATTGAAATCTCAACTAGATCCCCTTCTTTTAACCTTCCAAACAAATAATTAGTACTCTATTAAATTAATTTTCCAATTCGTTCCTGCATTACTTCAATTAAAATAGCTATATTTTCCCAAAGCACTCAGCATTCGCTAAAACCCTAGATAATACGCACTTCTCCGGACAATATGCCTTTCCCCAAAAAGCCCCCTAACAATCCAATAATCAACACTTACATTCAACTCTAACATTTATTAATAACCGTTCTTCCCCCAACTGCATTGAACTATTAGAGCTATTGCCTTATTATTTATTTTAATTGAACGTTCATTTAACAAAAAAATGACATATGAAATCCATCAATGAACGGTATGTTTCAAAGATGGGATTAGTAATTACAAACATTTATTTACAACACAAATTTTCGATAAAACACAACACTCAACGGATAAGGAAGACACATGAAGACTTATGCGCCGAACAAGATGAGCATTATTGCGCTATCTGTCATTTCAGCCATGTCGTTAACTGCGGCCAATACCTATGCACAGGAAGCCAACGCTCAATCAAAAATTGAAAAAGAAGAAAAGGATGTTGAGAGTATTATCGTTACTGGTCGCAATGTTTCATACGCAAACAGTGCAGCGTCAGCGGAAATGAAAAAGCAACAAACGTCAATGACAAGTGTACTTGCACTTATTGATAACCTTCCAGGTGTACTTGTTACCGAAGGCGACCCATTCGGCTCAGATGAGTGGTCTACCAGTATCTCTATTCGTGGCTTTCAGCTGAATCTGGAATCTCAGCAAATCGGTATGACCGTGGATGGCATTTCAAATGGCAACTCAAACTACGGTGGCGGCACAAAAGCGAGCCGCTACATCGATACAGAAAATTTACGCAGTACAGAAGTTTCACAGGGTACAGCTGATATTAGCTCTCGTTCTAACGAAGCGCTTGGCGGCACTATGGACTTCACGACTATTATGCCTGCGTTAGACGAGCAACTAACGGTAAGCACTACTATCGGTGAAAATAACGCGAACAAAATATATGTGCGCTACGATACTGGTGAAATTGCACAAGATACGTTTGCGTGGATGTCGCTTTCTACTCAGCAAAACGACGATTACATGGATGGTTCTATCACTAACACTCGCGATCATCTGGAAGGTAAAATTATTTCAAGGGTGGGCGAAGTTGATATTACTGGTTACGTGTCTTATGACGATGCTCAAGAATACACTTATCAGCGTATTTACGGTCTTGCTCAATATGAGCAGAATTCTGAGTGGGACGGCCTCACTGAAGATTGGTCTGGAATACCTTATCAAGACCAAGTTTTTCGTGAGGGTTGGGTTACAGAGCGCGAAAACTTCTTCACTTATCTAAAAGCAGATTTTACTCTAGGCAACGTAGATTTCAGCACGAATGTTTACTATCACGAAAATGAAGGTGCTGGTAAATGGATCCCCTACTACATTGCCGATGTTACAGACGACGGAATTGGCAACCCAAATTCTGAGTTAGATACATCAACTACCGCCTATGGTGGCTCTTCGCAAGGCTTTATTTACTTCGTAAATCGTGACGGTGAGACCCTTTCTCCTTTAGAAGGTTGTGCAAGCTCAATTAGTTTTCCATATGGTGGCGGAGGACCAGAAATGGACCCAGGTTGCTATGAGCAGGGAGCAATCCCAGTCAGCTCGCAACGCCACACCCACTACGATAAAAAGCGTTACGGGGTAAATGGTGACTTCGTTTGGTACACCACTGTTTCTGATATGGATAACATGCTACGTGGTGGTTTCTGGTACGAAGACTATGAGCGTTCTGAATACCGTGACTGGCATAAAACTATTGATGCAGCTACAGGCCCTCGTGCCGAAAACACGCCCTATTGGATCCAATACGACCGTGAATTCCCTGTAGAAACACTCATGTACTATATCGAAAACGAGCTTGATGCTGGTTTTGTTAAAGTACGTTTAGGTGCTAAACAATTTAATGTCGATGTGTCGAAAGAAGACCAGTTTGTTCCTGAGAACGACTTAAATGTTTCTTCTGACTCTGACGTATTGCTTTCTGCCGGCTTTGTAGCCCCACTTCCAATACGTGGATTAGAGCTTTTTGGTGGTTATGCTGAAAACTTTGCTGCGGTAAAAGACGCTGTACTGGAACGTGACGATACCGACGTGAGTGCAGTAGAGCCTGAAACCGCTGATAACATCGATATTGGTCTTCGATATTCTACACCAGGTTTTAACGCCAGCTTGACCTACTACAACATCAAGTTCGAAAACCGAATTACTTTTGTAAGTAATGAAGACGTATCTGGTATTGATTTCTTAGAAGCGGCAGCAGGTGGCTATATCAATGACGGCGGTATTGAATCAGATGGTATCGAAGCCTCTATCGACTATAGCATCACCGATAATCTGGGCCTTTACGTTTCTTACACTAAGAACGACTCAACTTATACCGATGATGAGTTCAGTGGTAATACCGTAATTGGTACACCAGAAGATATGATTGTAGTGAGTTTCGACTACGCGAAAAACGATTTTTACGCAGGTATCAGCACCAAATATGTGGGTGAGCGCTTCCTAGACCAGGCCAATACGCAAGAAACTGATTCCTATGTTGTCAGTGACCTATATTTAGGAAAGACAATTTATGACATAGGCGGTGGCTTAGATAGCATTGAGCTTAGTTTCACAATAAACAATGTATTTGATGAAAAGTACCTTGGTTCAATCGCACCAAACGCCGGGTGGATCGGCGCGCCTCGTATTGCAGCACTAAATGCTAAATTTGTGATGTAACGTAACAATAATTACGGCCGCGGTTAGCTTACTGATCGTGGCCTTTTGATTTCTTAAGCTCTATATCGTCATACCCTAACAAACAAAGCCAGGCGCTATTGCCTGCGTAAGGTAAGGTTCGTGCAAAAAACTTCGCTCAATTCACTTCTTTTATTTACATTTACGTTTCTCTCCAACACTGTCTTCGCCCCCGTATCTTTCGCCTCAGTAAGTATTGAAAAAGGTATAACGAGTATTCCACACGGAAATGCGAGTGCACCAAACGATTTAACGATAAAAAACGATAAGCTGGCTTTTTCTATCTCGATAGGTTCTGCGCCTCCATGGGGTGTAGCTCCCGGCTGTATTGTCGATATCGCCAACGTATTGCCCGATGGCTCATTAAGTAACGACCGCGTAGCATTCGCTGACTTTATCCCTAACGCTTGGTCGAGCTGGCCTAATACTTATCACAATGTTGAGATAATCAAAGACAGTAACGATGAAGCGATAGTTAATATTACGCGGGATTTTTCAGACGTTACCATTAACACCCAATACACGCTCACCTCAGGTTCAGACTTAATACAGGTTTCAACAACTATGACCAATTCAGGTGATAGCGCTGTAACTTTAACCTCGGGCTATACGTTGTGGCCTGATTCCGGCTTCAAGTTTGGCGTACCTAAATTTGAGAATAGAGAAAAACAACAAAGCAAAAAAGCGTCAAGCTCTGCCAGTAATAAGTGGATGTCTGATCGCTTCGTAGGCTATAACGAAGATTGGGCCATCGCGCTGCATGCGCCTTACATGAACGAAGCGCATAACCAATCCCGTGATCTCTATGCGAAACATAGTCTAAAAAGCAACGAAAGCATTACGTTTTCTGGCGCCTATCAAGTGCTTAGTAGCGGTGACCTAGCTCCCGTGATGGCAGCCGAAATAGCACGTGAAAAAATGATAAAAGGCACCATTAGTGGCACAATTTCATCAGCGTCTGGTAAACATGTTACATCGGCTGCCGTTGTAGTGCACAAAGATAACGTGCCGTACATGTGGGGTCTAGCAGAAAAAGGGAACTATAAATTTGATTTACCCGTAGGCGAATATGAAGTGTACGCTACAGGTAAGCATTATTCCGATAGCCCTACCCACACCATAACAATTACCGAAAATGAAACCACATCATTATCTTTTAATGAATTAGAAGAGCCAGGTACAGTAAGTCTTAAAGTAACTGATGAAAACAATAAGTCTCCGTTAGACGCCAAAATAACCATTGCAAAAGGCAAGCAGCCACTTATTCAATACTTGGGTGCGCCTTCATTTTTTACCGAGCTAAACAATAAAGGACACGCTGAATTTACTTTAGCGCCCGGCAATTACCAACTTAGAGTGTCATATGGAGATGAATTTAACGCTTCAGCCCAGTTGGTATCAGCTAAAGTTCTGGCCCGTGAGACTATAATGCTTAATACCGCTATTGATGTAATGACCTACCCTACTCTTAAAGGCTGGTATTCCGCTGATTTACATCACCATGCAGATGTACTAGAAGGGTCTACATCACCTGAATACCTTGTTAGATCACAACTTGCGTCTGGCTTAGACGTACTGTTTGTAAGCGATCACGACTCGACCAAGAACAACAAAGCGATACAAATTCTTGCTGATAAAAGAGCCGTGCCGTTTATTCCTTCTATAGAAATTTCACCATCATGGGGCCACTTTAATGCCTTTCCTATTGATGAAGGCGCTGAGTTATCGATAGATCCAGGAAAAGATGATATTCACAGTATTATTGAAGACGCTCGACGTATGGGAGCAACGGTTATCGCATCGAACCACCCTTTCATTCCCTACGGCTACTTTAGTAGTTTAGGTAAAGGAACTGCGCCGGGTGGTTTTAACCCTACTATTGATTTGCTTGAAATCAATGCTGTTGTGCCTAACGAGCCAACACTAAACAAAGCTTACGCACTTTGGTCTGAAGGGCTCCCCTATTACCTAACTGCCGGGTCCGATACCCACGACGTATTAAACGAAACGAGTGGGTTAAATCGAATGTTCGCTCATACTGTCGATAAGCCAAGTGCAAAGAGTTATGCCGACGCATTAAAAAGTGGTAAAGCTTACGTGTCATTTGGTCCTATTATGTATCCACAAAATTTCATGTTCGGTGATACGCTTAAACTAGCACAACGTCATTCGCAATCTATAGCGCTCGATGTAGCCGCAGTGAACGGGCTTAAAAACATAAAACTTATCGGTAGTACATTTATCGATGAAAAGTCTGAGACGCCTGAAGGTGCTAGTATCATTGAACAACGGGACTTAACTGGCAAACACAAAACAGTGACCTTTTCCCTTCCAATGATGTCTGGTTGGGTTGCCATTGAGTTAGAAGATATGAAAGGAAGAAAAGCTTACTCAAACCCAATTTGGTTAAAAATGGTGGAAGAAAACCAGTTTTAGCTTTTAAATTTTCTTGAATGTGATAGTGAAAGCCGCCTAGCGCTTATCGTTGCTGCGGCTTTGGTAACTCTTTATCGGCGTTTAAAGGGCATAAGAATAAGCGATGTATAACTCGGCTGAACATCATCAATGCCAGTATCTTTTGTATCTGCGTCTTTGAATGTGCCAAATAAACGATCCCATACAATGCATACGCAGCCATAGTTAGTGTTGCTTTCACTGATAACGCGAGAGTGATGATGAATATGGTAACGATTAGTTGTTTTATAATTCACTTCCATCTGCGAAATTCGTTGTGTGTACTTGCATCACACACCGCTCTAGGTTATCGCACCTTACTAGAGCGAATTTGATTAATAAACATGCGAAATGGTTTAAGTTGTTACAATTTGCTACCTTCTTGTTTCTAAAATAGAAAACTACGAAGCTTATTAATTCCTGCATAAGGGGTGCACTATGAAACACCGAGAGCGAGATGAAGTTAAAATTGTGCCCTATAAAAAAGCATGGCTTGAACAGTTTGAAATCGCTAAGCACGGTTTATCTGCTGCTTTAGGCGATATCAGCATTTGTATAGATCATATTGGCTCCACGTCTATTCCCCGCATGCCAGCGAAAGATCGTATCGATATTCAAATTGGGGTTACTGAAATATCCTCTGCTATCTGCAACACGATAAATCAGCAAATAGGTAACCTAAATTTACCTAACGCTTACATGAGTGAAGACCATTTACCACCCAACGAAACGCATCAGGCAGACTGGCAAAAAATTTACCTGCCCGGAAAAACTGAAAAATGGTCGTTCAAAGCCAATATTCATATTCGAAAAGTAGGCGCAAAAAACTTTAAGTATGCACTGCTGTTCAGAGATTACCTCAGAATTGATAACAGCGCTGCAAAGGCTTATGCGACCTTTAAGCAAACCCTTGCCTCTCAAATTCCTGACGATAGAGATTTATATTCACAACTGAAAGATCCCGTCTGTGACCTCATTATGATTAGTGCTAAGCGTTGGGCAGACACCACTAAGTAAAACCTCACTAACGCCTCATGCATGAAAAATTTTCATAACAAAATGAAAATAAGTCATTTTTGTTCATAGTTAAACCCACGTATAACGTATGTATAGCTTTTACAGCAATTATGATACTCGGTTTAATCTTAGGAATAGAAGCGCATTCTCATGAACAATAACGTGGACACAAATTTCTCTTTTACTATTAACAGCGTTCAGTTTAATGAAGATTATCGCCCTTCAGACAACACGCGCATCACCACTAACTTTGCTAACTTGGCCCGCGGTCAACGCCGCAAGGAAAATTTGCGCGATGCACTGAGCATGATAAACAACCGCTTTAACGCCTTAGCTAGCTGGGACAATGAACGTGGCGATCGCTATGCCGTTGAACTAGAAATTGTATCAGTTGATATTGATGTAGAGGGTAACGGCAACACCTTCCCTACTATCGAAATATTGCAAACCAACATAATCGATAAACAAACGGGAAAGCGTACCCAAGGTATTGTGGGCAACAACTTCTCATCTTATGTTCGCGACTATGATTTTAGCGTCCGTCTATCTAATCATAACCGCGGCCAGTCGTCCTTCAGTGTACCTAACGACTTTGGCGATTTACACGGTAAGCTGTTCCAGTATTTCGTAAACTCAGAAGCCTATAAAGCACATTTCTCAAAGCTTCCGGTAATTTGTTTGAGTGTTTCCGATAATAAAACCTACCGTAGAACAGAAAATCAGCACCCGGTTCTAGGTGTAGAATATCAACCTAACGAGTCGTCGTTAACCGAGCAGTATTTTAAAAAGATGGGCTTGAATGTGCGTTATTTTATGCCGCCTAACAGTGCTGCGCCTTTCGCATTTTATTTCTTCGGCGACTTACTCAACGACTACACAAACCTAGAACTTATAAGCACTATCGCGACGATGGAAACGTTTCAGAAGATCTATCGCCCTGAAATCTATAACGCTAACGCGCAAGCAGGTTTAAGCTACAAACCGAATTTAAACAATAGCGACCACTCAGTAACTCGCGTCGTGTATGACCGAGAAGAGCGTACTCAGCTGGCCATTGAGCAAGGCAAGTTTGTAGAAGAAAACTTTATCAAGCCTTATGAACACAAGTTAGCGCAATTCACGGCAAGCTACGCCTGATAAGTTCACCGTGGTACTAGCAACTTGTGCTCGCCATATTTAAATAGCTCAAGTGTAAGCTAGAACAATTATGATAAGGGCAGCGCGACCTGCCCTTAATGCATCCAAACGAATTACTGATTAAAAGAAACACATCACATGAAAAAATTACTCCCCACCTCTATTGCCGGCAGTCTTCCAAAACCATCTTGGCTGGCCCAGCCTGAAACCTTATGGTCGCCGTGGAAGTTAGAAGATGAAGCACTTGATGAAGGTAAAAAAGACGCGCTTCGCGTTACGCTTCAAGAACAAACAGTATCAGGTATCGATATCGTGTGTGACGGAGAGCAAACCCGTCAGCACTTTGTAACCACATTTATTGAACACCTTGACGGTGTTGATTTTGAAAATCGTAAAACCGTTCGAATTCGCAATCGTTACGACGCTAGTGTGCCTGTTGTAACCCAAGCAGTTACTCGACCACAATCGGTGTTTGTTGAGGATGCTAAGTTTTTAAGAAGCCAAACCGACCAGCCTATTAAATGGGCGTTACCCGGGCCAATGACCATGGTTGATACTTTGTACGACGACCACTATAAAAGTCGCGAAAAGCTCGCGTGGGAATTCGCTAAAATTTTAAACCAAGAGGCGAAGGAACTTGAGGCGGCTGGTGTTGACATTATCCAGTTTGATGAACCTTCGTTTAACGTATTCTTCGATGAAGTTAATGAATGGGGTATTGCCGCATTAGAGCGTGCTATTGAAGGGCTAAAATGTGAAACTGCTGTTCACATTTGCTATGGATATGGCATTAAAGCCAATACGGATTGGAAGAAAACGCTAGGCTCTGAGTGGCGACAATATGAAGAGAGCTTTCCTAAGCTAGCAAAGTCGAATATTGATATGGTTTCGCTGGAGTGCCACAACTCCCACGTGCCAATTGAACTAATTTCGCTTCTTAAAGGCAAAAAAGTGATGGTGGGCGCTATTGATGTTGCAACTGACAAGATAGAGACGCCAGAAGAAGTAGCTGTTACATTGCGTGAAGCATTAAAGTACGTGGATGCCGACAAGCTCTACCCTTGTACAAATTGTGGTATGGCTCCCCTCTCACGAAAGGTTGCTCGAGGCAAGCTTGAAGCGCTCAGCGCAGGCGCTGAATTAGTGAGACAGGAATTAGCGCTCAAGCGTTCTGCTTAGCCCTATTGTTTGCCACCTCCGTTTTCTACCGCTCATAATGAAAAGTCAAGCCTGCATATGCGGGCTTGCTATCTTCACAGTTATCGCTAGTTTAGAGAACTAAGTATATTTACACTATCTGACGATGTCGAAGCGGTCAGTAAGATTTTAGAGGCAGCGTTAGCTACGCTTAGCGTCGCTGGCTAACACATTTTCGACAGACCAATCAGGACTAATTACGGGTACTGAAGATCTGGCTGTTGCGAAAGATCCCCTAGCCTTTATTCAAAACACTACTTTATCGCTATGTACACATCAATATGATTGCCGTTCACGTAGTGCTCGAAATCTACTGTGAATGCCCTTTCGTATTCAGCCCTTCTTTGGGTATCTTCTTGCACAAAATAGGACCAAACATCACTCCAAGCATCAATAGCAATTTGAGGCATGTCACCTTGTTTCGAAAAAACAAGGTACTTTCCTGAAGGAATGGTGATTCGTTCAATCGCTAGACTTTCGGGAACCGAACTACCATCAAATCCTGCTAGTACCGAAAAGTCACCGGTGTGATCTGATTCGTAGTTAAAATACACGCCATATACACGCTCGCCGCCTTTATAATTAACAGGTATCGCATTATCAAATCGTTGCCAAAGCGCAGGGATCTTACCCTGTGAAGAGAATTCAGCGTGGTTATTCGTCACCACCGAAAAGCCTTGAATTTCTATTGGTGAAGACAGGTATTTAACTTCCATATGTTTAATCCCATTACTAAAATAGAGAACCTTGTTCTGAATTTTAGTAATAGTACACATCTGCCTATTATTTAACACCTTTCGTTTAACGAATAACACGCGGTAATTAAATGTAAAATTTGGCAATTTTCACTTTTCAACGCGCATTTCGTTCTTAGAACCAATATAATTTAATTTTGCCTTATCCAAGTTGTAATACATTGTGAATCAACGTTTTTTACTCGCTATCGTCGCCGTACTTTTAGCGATGATGACCATTCAATCTGGTGCATCGTTTGCGAAGCAACTCTTTCCTATCGTTGGACCAGAGGGCACCAGCGCGCTACGTGCGTTTTTCGCCGCATTGGTGTTAACGATAATTTTTAGGCCTTGGCGAGCACGTTTAAGTGCGAAAGGATGGCGTAACGTTGTCTTCTACGGAACTTGCTTAGGTGCAATGAATATCATCTTCTATCTTGCGATTGAGCGCATTCCCCTTGGCATAGGTGTTGCGCTTGAGTTCACTGGGCCATTGGCTGTGGCGTTTTTTAGTGCCAGAAAAAAGCGAGACGTTGCGTGGGCGATTTTAGCTGTTGCTGGTGTTTGTTTATTGCTTCCAGATATTGGCGGCGCATCAGCTGAAAGCTTAAATCCGGTAGGCGTTATTCTTGCCCTTACAGCTGGCGCGTTTTGGGCCGGTTATATCGTATTTGGAAACAAAACAGGCAGCGAAGGTTCTGGCGGTATTACGGTAACCTTAGGCATGCTAGTGGCAGCTATTTGTGTGGTTCCCATTGGCGCATTTAGCCAAGGTAGTGCTTTACTATCTTCAGACGTCATTTTAATAGGCTGCGCTGTAGGTATTTTTTCATCGGCTATCCCTTATACCTTAGAGATGAGCGCTATGCGCAACATGCCAAAGCAAACCTTCAGTATTATGATGAGTGTTGAGCCTGCTGTTGCAGCCATAGCAGCGTTTATCATTATTGATGAAACTCTTACGCTTTCACAATGGTTTGCCGTAGCTTTAGTTGTTATTGCAACCGCAGGAAGTTCTACTACGCAAAAGCAAGTACCGAAAGAAAAACAAATTGAAACCCTATCTTAGGGTTTCAAGCTTACCTTACGTTGTCCCCATTCACATTATCCCTCTTTGTGAACCCTTACCCTAGCCGTCTCGTTTAACTACTATGTAAACTGTTAAATTAACGGCACAAGGAGTAACGATGAAACATTACGCGGTGAACACAGAAGTGGAGTGGAAATGGGGTAACGGCAGTGCCACGGGCAATATCAGAGAAAAATTTACTAGCGATGTGGAGCGCACAATTAAAGGTTCATCGGTAAAACGAGAGGCAAGCGATAGCGACCCTGCCTATCTCATTGAACAGGACGACGGCAGTAAAGTGCTGAAATCTCACAGTGAAATTACGAAATCGTCTTAATCTGTTTATTGATACGCCTAAACAAAAATGCAGCGTTCTTTTTGCACAGGTAGCGATGTCGTCAATGTAGCGAAATCGCTTATTGGTTGCTTCCTTTTTAGTAAGGTCGACGGCGTACTAACCGGGGGAATGATTGCGGAAACTGAAGCCTATCGTGGTCACCGAGACTTAGCCATGCAAAAACACCTTTTGCGACGCCCTTCCTCATTAACAACACTTAAAAAGCAAGGCGGCATTGCTTACATCTATACCATTTATGGTTCTCACAGCATGTTGAATATTGTCACAAATGAAGCTGACCATACTGATTCAGTTCTGATCCGAGTAATCAAGCCTACAGAAGGTGTCGACAAAATGCGTGAGCGTCGTGGAGTGAGCACACCATTGCGTAACCTATGTGACGGTCCAGCTAAGCTGACACAGTCTCTGGCGATAACACCTGCGCTTAACGGTGAGCCTGTGTTGAATAACACTTTGATTTGGATTGAGGAAAGTAACCATACTATTGCTAGTGAACACATCACTAGTTCGCCTCGCATTGGCATAGACTACGCAAAAGACGATCAAACCGGTAAGCAAGGTGCACGGGATGACACAACCTTGCCTTGGCGGTTCACGCTCAAGTAGCCCAGTTAATTGAGACTAGTTCGCAAAAGCGAAAGTCAGCTTGCAGTCGATGTATTTGAGCAATTTGTTTACCACCCTCGGCACAGCGATATCACCGTTAACATTTTTTGCTTCGACAAAAATATCGCAGTCATCATATTGAATTTGCTGGCGAATAACGTAGTCATTAAGTTCGTCGAACAGGCTTTCTTTTAAAGGCACCATGCCAACGAACACATCTGAGCTTTTTTCATCAACACATTCATCACGCTTAATAAAGTAAGCTCCTTCTATTTCACGCTTTAGCGTGTATGCTTGCATGGCATCTAACGTTGGTAAGCGAAAGTGCACGCTTATTTGGGGTTCTGTCACTGGTGATCTCGGTTATTCTTGGGATGTTTATTCAAATAATTACTGCTTTATTTCTACTTTCCAAGGCGGGTTCACTCTATTCTCTCCTGCCCAGTACAGCTTTATCTTGTTGCCAGATGGATCTTTTAAAATGGCTTCTGTCCACAGGTAGCGTTGCTCAGTTGGCGGCTGCTCAAAACGAATACCTTTTTCCACAAGAGAGGTATACAGCTCGTCTAACGCCTCGTGTTCGAAATAGATCACACTATGATTTTGAGCACTTTCGTTTTCTAAAGAGAGCGAAAAAGTAGACGAGCCTTTAGGGCACGTAAATCTGGCATAATGCGGTGTATCTACAATTTGAGTGAACCCAAGTGTAAGGTAAAACTCCACCGCTTCGACCATATTGGTAACGGGTAATGTAACTTGATTCAATTCCATGAAAGCTTGCTCCTTTTGTAAAATTTTAAAAGACACCAGCCTAGCGGTTTGCACCCAAAAGGCCAGCATCCAGTCAATATAATCGTCACACTATCAAAAATAATGTCGCTGCTGTGGCCGCGCCCATTGTGAGGTTAAACTGCCGTCTTCGCATTGGCGAACTCAACCACACGCGTATTTTTGCGCCTACCGCCGCCCAAAGCGAGATGCTTGGAAAACCAATCACGGCAAAAGCGGTAACAATTGCAATGCCAGATTGGGTGTAGTGCTCGCCAGGCAGTGAAAACGTGCCTACGCTTGCTAACGCCATCATCCATGCTTTAGGGTTAATTAACTGAAATAATGCCCCTTCCCACCACTTGAGCGGCCCTTGACGTTTGGTCGATTTAATTTTGATTTCAATCTCATCTACTGGTTCATCTACTGGGCCAGTGGCAATTTTAAATGCTAACCATAACAGGTATGCCACGCCAAGTACTTTTAGCACACTGTACAGTACGGGAATTATGTTGAACAGCGCACCAATGCCCAGCAGCGTGCTTATCATTAGACCTGCAACACCAATTACAATACCCACCATGTGCGGCAGCGAACGTTTATAACCGTATTGTGCCCCAGAAGCCAATAGCATCATATTATTCGGGCCAGGCGTTACCGTACTGATGAATGCGAATGTCGCAAGCGCGATGAGCAAAGATGTTTCCATGACAATCCTTATGTGTTGAGGTGAGCAATGCGTTTCTTTCAAAGAAAGGGGTCGGTTAACCAAACGCTTGTTTTCACCAACACAATACAATCATATTTTTGTATGCATCATACCCAAATACACTCAAAAACAACCATACAGTTTAGTCATGGTAACGTCTGTATGGTAGTTATTTTACCAATCTGTATGGTTAAAAGCTCCTGTCAATTAAGATATAGTTATCTGTATGCAGATGACTTCATAAAAATAAATATTGCGATGACGCTTTACGAAACATTAGCCAATGAACTTAAAGCCCAAATCGAGCGTGGTGTTTTTGAGGTGGGGAACAAGTTACCTTCGGTTAGGCAGCTGTCAACGGAGCATAAAGTAAGTATAGCTACTGTGCAGGAAGCATATCGAGTGTTAGAAGCGCAGCAACTGGTAGAGGCAAAACCTAAATCAGGTTATTTTGTCGCCCGTAGTATATTAATAGATAACACCCCTAGCATGACGAAGCCTCCGCAACGCCCTATGGATGTGTCTCAATGGGAAGATGTGCTAGACACTTTACTTAATACCTTCAATAAAGATCATGACGCTAAAACCCTGTGCCAGTTTCAGCATGCCATGCCCAACATGACTGCCAAAACCCTTAAACCGCTTATAAAACGCCTGCATGAACTCACCAAACATCGAGCCTTGGACGGCATGATATACGGTGACGTAAAAGGTGATGAAACTCTGCGAAAACAGCTAAGCCGATTGGCCGCAGCATCGGGCTGTGTGCTGCAAAGCGATGAGTTCATTGTGACTTCTGGCTGCCAGGAAGCCTTATCAGTGTGCCTTCGTGCAGTGGCAAGTGCTGGCGATGTGATAGCGGTAGAATCCCCCGGATTCTACGGTGCTATGCAAGCTATCAAGGGCGCTGAATTAAAAGCGTTAGAGATCCCAACAGACTCTGAAACCGGACTAAGTTTAGAGGCATTAAAGCTAGCGCTTGATCAATGGCCGATAAAGGCCATTTTAGTCGCCCCAACGGTAAATAACCCTCAGGGCTTCGTTATGCCTGAGGCGAAAAAGAAAGCGTTATATGAACTGGCCAGAGAGTACGACGTAGCCATTATTGAGGACGACATTTACGGCGATATTGCCTATGCTTACCCTCGTCCAAAAACCATTAAATCGTTTGATAAAGATGGGCGCGTTTTGCTGTGTTCCTCGTTTTCAAAAACGCTGGCTCCTGGTTTTCGCGTGGGTTGGATAGCGCCGGGAAGCTATAGAAATAAGGTACTCCACGTTAAATATGTCAGTAGCTCTATGTGCCCTACTCTGCCCCAATTAGCTATTGCCAGTTTCATTGAGCAAGGCGGTTATGACAAACATATTCGGGCTATGCGTCACCATTACCTAAGTGCACGAGATGCATTGCGTTCAGACATTAAGCGTTACTTTCCCGCCGACACCTGTATTAGCTATCCTCAAGGGGGTTATGTGCTTTGGGTAGAGCTACACAGCCGGTATGACTCCGTGAAGCTAGCTGATGAGGCCAAGCAACTAGGCATTTACATCGCGCCGGGGCAGCTGTTTTCGGCAACGGGTAAGTATCGACATTGCCTGCGTTTTAATTTCATTGATAGTACGCAGGCTGCACGCACCGGAGCTATCAAGCGCCTTGGCGAGTTGCTTTTAGCGCAAGAAGTCTAAATAAGAGGTAGGACGTATAAACCATAGAGCAGTTGATCCACATCAACGCATCCTTGCCATAAGTCCACCAAAATAAAAGCATCAGAACTACCATGCGAAACTTTGTATGCTTACGCTAGTGAATAATACAGATACAAATGATGACATTGTGCCTGAAGCACATGGGTTATACAGGCTACACTTAAAACCAAACACCCAAATAGCAATAGAGGCCAAGCCCGTTTTCGGCGCTAACATTACGCTACACAGCAGTGTATTGAAGCACGATAATTTTGTGGCAACGCCAGACAATATTTTGGGTTGGCTGGATCACTTCGGTTTGTCTCACTTTGTCATAAAACCAGAAACAAATAACACAGACGCCACTGATACATCTGTGCTTTTGCCTTCTCAATTTCTAAAGGCTGAAGGCGGTATTTTACGCGTCACATCGCCTATGCGGATTTATGTAATAAGTAAAACCCCCATTGATATAAATAAGCGTGGTCTGTGCCTTTTTACGCCAGTAAAATAAACACACAGAAATGTACTCTGACCCCAAATTTGGGGTCAGAGTACATTTTCCTCTATTCGATTTCTGTGGTAGCGTTTGAACTGCTCTCTAGGCGCTGGCTGATCGCTTCAGACAGCCCGGAATACCGCTTATCCACCCGTTGAATCATGTGGCTAAATGTAGCGTTATCAGAAATGATTAAGCAGCCATCTTTGGCTCGGGTTAACCCTGTGTACACTAAGCCTCGATGAAATAAATTGGCGGCTTTCTCACTATCAGGCTTAGGTAGAATAAGTACAACATGGTTAAACTCAGAGCCCTGCGATTTATGTATGGTCATGGCGTACACAGTTTCAAACTGCGGTATCCTTGATAGCGATATGCTGCGCAACGCTTGTTTTTGCTCTAACGCCTTGTTAGCACTGTCTCCCGCATTTGCCGAAGCTTTTTGACCTGAACCTTTGTGACCTGAAGCTTGGCTATCTTGGTAAAACCACGCATATAGCTTTCCCTTGCTGTCAGGCCAGATTACACCAACCTCGCCGTTCGATAGTCGCTGAGGGTGATGGTTCTTTACAATCATAATGGGCTGACCTTGATAGAAATGCCCTTCCCGCCTTTTTATTTTGTGCTTGATGGCATCGAACACCAAATTATTCAGCCCTTCTACGCCCATTGCGCCCCTGCGAACTGGTGTTAGCCACCTCACAACATTCAAGTGGTTAAGCGCCTCTTCAGCGCTGCCCGAGTCAAAAATGGGCAAGAAGCTTTCTTTGGCCAACTTGTGTAAATCACGGCCGCTAACTTGGCGCTCAGGCCAAAGCTGAACGCCTGATTGTAGGCGTGCTGCCGTATTTGAAACAGGGTTAGACTCGAATTTTGAACTAAGACCCGCACTTTCGTTATTGTCGCCAGCCTTGTCGGTAATAGCGGCAAGTGCACCGCTTGCATCACCTCGCTGTATGGCCGTTGCAACTTTAGCCACCTGCCCCTTGAAGCGCTGAGGTGCTTGCAGAGTTGCTACATAACTTTTTGCCTGCTCATCAACCGGTAACAAGGGTAGATGCGGGCATAGGGTTACGATATGCTGTCGCATCAGCGCTGGCACGCTACCTAGAGAAAGCGCCTCGTCATGAATGTTTAAACTAGGTGAGCTATGTGCGCTGTTTGTGCCATTTGACGCATTCTCGTTTTCATCAAAACTTGCTGCCCCGTCACTAACGAGCTGCTCTAGCACGTTACCAAGTTCAACCGCAGGAAGCTGGTCAGCATCACCGATAAAATAGAGCCGTGCGTGGTCTGGCAACGCTCGTACTATGCGCGTCATTAACGCTAGGTCGACCATACTTGCCTCATCGACAATGAGTACATCTGCAGACAACTGATTATGCTGGTTGTACTTAGTCGATACACCGTGCTCGCGCAATCCTAGTAATCTATGTAGCGTCACAGCATCGGTAGGCCCGTTGTTAAGCACTGTGTCGTCCACCTTGCCGCGAAGCCCATCTATACTGTTCATGATAGATTCGGTCATACGCTGTTGCGCTTTGCCTGTAGGTGCAGCCAGCACAATTTTCAAGTTTTCATCACATGCCTGTAACGCCAGTAATAAGCGCAATACGGTATAGGTTTTACCTGTACCTGGACCACCGTTTATAACACAAAAGCGCTGCATCAAGCTTTTTGCTACCGCAACTTGTTGCCAGTCTTGCTGATTGGTTTTTTGGATGGGAAATATTGCAGGCCAAAGTTGCTTTACTTTTTCGCTTGCGTCATCACTTAACGGCGTAAGCGTCGCTCGTTTTACTACATTGCGCGCCACTTCTTGTTCAAATTCATAGTAGCGGCGGCTATACAATTTGCCGTTGTTATAAACAAATAGTTGAGCCACCTGCTCGTTACTCAGCGCGCTTTTTACAATGCTAAGTAACGGCGTTAGTTGTGGCACGTCGACACCTGTTTTGGGCGCTTTTTCCTGTTCTGATTGTTCGACCAGCGTCAGTGATGCAGCAGCCACCCCGTTACTGCTATGCTCACTTGTTTCGGCCGCCAAGGCCGCCTCTTGTTCAGCTACTAGCTCTTTAAAAAGCGTCGTACCCGCTATGTCTTTAAGATAGATACAGCTGTGGCCATTGCGCTGCATATAAGACAAGTACGCTAAGACCCCAGCCCAGATAAACTGTTCTTCTTTTTCTAGTTCATCAACAAAGCCAAATTCTTTTGCGACAAACTTGTCGATAGCCTCGATGCCAAACAAATTATCAAAAAATGATGATACAGAATCTTGATTGTTATTCATTATTTTCCTTTGCTCTAGCTTCTTTGATGTTGACTACTCGTCATCGAAACTAAACTGCTGCTGACCAGAAGGTTGTTGCTCTAATGGTTGGCGAGAACTGCCTGCTTTTTTTGAACTTGCCTTTGTCGAAGCCTTTGCAGATGTGCTTGTTTCGCTAGCACTTATCGCCGCAGTATTCACGCCGCTTGATGAAGGCTCATTTCCCGAACTTTCATTCTTTGAACTATCACTTTGTAGAGCCTCATCTTTGCTCGCAAATATCCCGTCTAATCGATTGAGTACAGACGATGGAATATCAGTATAAAACACTCCTTCACCACGCTCGTTTTCTGGGTGCATACCGCGTAGATACAGGTAATACACACCACCAAAATCCATATCAGGGTCGTAATTTGGCAGCGTATTTTTTAGATAACGGTGTAGCGCCAAGCAGTAAATTAAGTACTGAAGGTCATAAAGGTGATGCTGGTTATTGTGAAACAGCGCTGTTGGAGTGTAGCTATCTAATGTATCGCCAAGCCAAGTTGACTTGTAGTCTGCCACATAAAACTGACCGTCATTCTCAAAAATCAAGTCAATAAACCCGTGCATCATTCCCTGTAATTTTGCAGTAATTAGTTGTGGCGCTGTTTCCACTTCACCACCAATAACGTCAGCCACGTTTTTTCGATGAGTCGCGAGTACTTCACGAAGCTGAGTCCATTGTGTGTCGTTCATTGGAAAATAGAATTCTGCTTCGCGCAGGGTTTGCGCTAAGGGCAAATCACTCATACTTAACTGCATATTGGGATACAGAGGCGTCTGTAGCGCTTCTTCTAACCATTCATAAAGTAGCGGCGTTCGCTTTTCATCTAACCCGAAGCGGTTAACCAGTTCCTTACCCGTTTCTTCCCAATCGGGTGCACTAAAGTCACTGTGCTCTAGAATATCGTGAAGTAAATTACCTGCACTCGCACCTTTTTCAAGGGTGAAACGCAGATCACTTTTACTAACCGTACTGGCTAAACCTACCGAAGATTTGATGTCTGCATAAACTGAACCCTGTTCATCTACAAGCGTCTCGCTTGCATACACTTCTTCATCTCGAATGGTTTGAAGTACGGGCACACTAGGAAGGGGTTGACTCAAGGGCTCTGTTGTTGCGCCTGACTGTGCTGCTGTGCCTGTTTCAACGCTTTGGTTAGCACCAACCGTGGTTAAGCGGCTCATTGCTGAAAATGAATACAGTCGCCATTCTTCGCTTGCCGTGCCGGTAAATTGCAACGCGGTAAGCTGAGGTAACTCATCTTCTTGTTCAAAGCCAGTATACACTTCCTCAAACTCATCACCGTCGATATGGCTGGCATGGGACGCATCTTCTTCAGCAACGCGGTTTAACACGCTTGACCAATCGTTGTTGCTGCCATCGCCACCTACGCCAAGGGCTCGTGCTAATGCGCTTCTTTCATTGTTAGTCAGCGGTACAACGCCCATGTAACAGCGATGGGCAGCTCGTGTTACCGCCACATAGGCCAGTCGCATGTCTTCCGCTTCGCTCTCGCTTTGAACGCGAGCTATGGCCTGTGGCGTCTGCCCTAGTTGCATTTGCAAATCTTGTTTTTCTTCGTCGTAATAGGTAAATATTTGCGACGTAGTGTTGCCGTTTTTAGCGGCGTCTCTGTAGCCGGTAGCAAAAGGAACAAACACGATGGGATACTCTAGCCCTTTCGAGCCGTGCTGCGTAATAAGTCGAATAAGCTGGCTGTCACTTTCAAGACGTAAAGTAAGCTCTTCATCACTTTCAGGCTTATGAATTTGCTTATTCAACCAGTCGAGTAGCTGTTCTGGGCGCTGGTGAGTAGTGCTGGCTTTTTGCAGCACTTCGGCTAGGTGTTGATAGTTAGTAAGGGCGCGTTCCACACTGTCAGCATGAGGTTGGTTGCTGTCTTGCATGTAGCCGTCTTGCATTAAATACAGCAGCACACTCATGCACCCTTTTTGCAGCCACATGTCGCGCAACGATAATACTTTGTCGATAGCAGCATCCCACTGCGCGTCATCTTCATGGTACAGCAGTTCAATGAGTGTTTGTGCGCTATATCCCCAAAGCGGCGACGCCAAGCTCGACGCCACTTTACTGGTGTCGTTCGCATGCCAAATACCGTTAAGCAGCCTCAGAACATCTTTGGCTTCGGCACTGGCAAATAAGTTACTGCGATCGCTTAAATAAACGCACGCCAAACCTTTTTGCTGCAGTACGCTTTTGATAGCGCCAGCTTCGGTCCTGTCTTTCACCAAGATAGCGATATCCTGAGGCTTCACCGGCGCGGTGCTACCGTTGGCTGATTGGAAGTGCGCTTCGTTCAATAAGCGGTAGATCTCCTGCGCAATCCACTGCGCCATTTTGCGACGCATAATGTTGGTGTTTTCTTTGTCTTCCAAACACATGCTAACGTAGTTCATTGCGCTGCGTTTCATTACACCGCTTTTCATTACACTATCTTGTTCGGCAGGGTCAATAAGTGGCGTTTTTGCCGCGGCCGCTTTAGGCGTAAATTCCACAGGGTTGTATTTGATGTTAAAGCCAAACACATCGGTGGGTTTATTTGATGCCACAGGCGCACCGTAAAATAACCGGTTATAGGCTTTAACCATTCCCTCTACCGAGCGCCAGTTGGTATTCATCACCCAGCGGTAATCGGCCTGCCTACCCGCCTTTAAATAGGTAAAGATATCGCCACCGCGAAAGCGATAGATAGCCTGCTTGGGATCACCTATCATTAACAACGCACTTTCGTTAGCATCCGCAAGATTAGGATAAATTGCGTCTAAAATCGCGTACTGCTTTGCATCGGTATCTTGAAATTCGTCAATTAGCGCTACGGGAAACTTCTTACGAAGCTCAGGCACAAGCGTATTGTCTGGCTTCACCACTTCGTCGGCGAGCATGCGAATAAGGTCATCGAAGTCGATAACGCCAATCTGTTTTTTCTGCTTTTCAACGCGGGATTTGATGAACGCAATGGCTTCAACTACTAGCTTGAATACGGGCACTTTACCAAGCGCCTTTTCTTTCTCGCCAAATGCTTTTTTAAGCGCCCCTGCAAAGTCCTTTATAGGCGTTAAGATCTCTTTTACGCCAGATGAATTCCGCGCATATCGGTTACCTTTAACGAAGGCCTCCGCTTCCGGTGGTGGAAGATAATAACTTTGTTCATCTACACAAGCATGCAACCAAGCTTTAAGTGCAGCCAATTCCTGCGGCCGTTCTTTTTTATGTGCCGGTGTTTTGATGAGTTGTTCTACCAATAGCCCTTCATTGTCTTCTACGCTTTGAAGAAGAGATTTGACGTAGGCTAAAGACGTGTGCGGCGCTTCATCTAGCTGCATTGTACACGCCGCTTCAATATCCTCTTCGCTAAGCAATATTGGGGTCAGAGTACTTTTAATGCTGGCGTTGAACTCTCGCAGCAGTTTGTCGGGTGTATGCCAGCCTGACTCTGCCAGCAGTCTAAACTCGTCCTCGCTTTTGCTTATTTTCCGAATAAAGTCTTCGGCAGCTTCAAGGTATAAGTCGCTGGTGTCGTTGCCCAAGTTAAGCGACATGGCAAAGCCACTGTTAAACGCTAACTGGGTAATAACATGCTGACAGAAGCCGTGAATAGTGAACACAGAGGCTTCATCAAGTTCGAGCTGTGCTGCTTTTAAAAGGGCCAAACTCTCATCAGTTTCACAGCTATTAAATAAATGCTGATAAACCGGGTCGCAGCCACTGTCTATTTCGTTGGCATTGTCTTTCGCTTGCTGCCAAATAAGTAGGGCTTCTCTAAGCGTTGCCGCAATGCGCCCCTTTATTTCTTCGGTAGCCGCTTTGGTGAAGGTCATCACCAATATTTCTTTAACGGTGAGTTTTTTTTCAAGCAATAAACGTAGATACAAACGCGTAATATTAAAGGTTTTACCTGTGCCAGCGCTGGCTTCAATAAGGTGGCGCCCTTTTAACGGCATAGCGACTACATCGAGCAATTGCGCTTCTGTGCCGCTGTGGTCGTCGGTTTGCGGCTGAACTTGCTTGCTCATTGGATCGTCAGAGGATGTAGGATTGTAACTCATAGCTTCTCCTCCTGAGACGCATTGTTGACCATGGCAAGCAGTACAAAAGCACTTAAATGCGGCACATCGTTCCAACTAACGCCATGTGGAAACAGCCAGTTAAGATAAGGGTTGTTTGCCATATCAGCGCTAAATTGTCCGCTACTTTGCTGCCAGTCGGTTAACGCTCGCTGTAATTCTAGCGAATCAAAAAGTGCAGCGGCTTGGTCCACTGTCTGTTTCGCTTTTTCGTGTTTTTCACTTGTCGTTTCGCTAGCTCCGTCATTTTCCTTATCAACGAACGGACACACTTCATCTACTGCCTGTTGAACTTGGCGAAGTATCGCTTTGTCGGTTTCACTAGTATCGTCCGCACTCTCTAGTAGCGCACGCAGTATGTCGATAAACATCTCAGGTGTTACGCTTTCCACTACAGGCTTGGTGTCTGAATTTCTGGTTCCGGGCATAAAGGTACCGAACAAACTTAAATGAATAGGTGTCGGCGCCGTGTAAACTGCCATATAAAGCTGTTCAATAAATAAAAGTAACCGTACAGCAGTTTCCCGGTCGTAAGCGGGAAAACGCTGCTTTTTCAAAATGGTTTCGCCCTTTTCCCAAGCGCACGAATAAATATCAAGCGGATAATTGCTGTAGCTAGTTGCTTCATCGCTGCTTGAAAAAACGAGTTGGGAGATTAAGAAACCTAAGGCGCGATGTGCGTCGACCTTTCCAGCACAGAGCTCGACTAAAGCGTCACTGCCTAATAAAGCCGATGAAGTAAAGCTGATGTATTTGCCCTGAAAGTGCGCATTTTTAGGTTCCGCGTCGTGAGGGCCCATGGCCTGACTTAGTGCCAATGCCCCCTCTTTCCACATATCAACTTCATCTCTGGCAAAGGGGTTATTGGGAATATCTCCCCTAAGTGAAGCATAGGTGATCACTTGTTCACCATAGGAAAGACGGGTGGCGTCGTGCTCTTCTGACAAGTTGTGCTCTTCTGAAAAATTGCGCTCTGCAGACGAAAAAATAGCGTCGAGCACCTGATAACGCAGCAGCGCATTGGTCTCAAACGGCTCGCTATTTTCAAGTAGCGTAAACGATTGAGACAGATTCACGCCAAGCCGTTGGACGGAAAAATATTCCAGCGGATCTTTGAAAGCTCTCGCAATTTGAATACCTGATAAACGAAGCGTTTGCGTTGATAGCGTATCGGCTGATGGCGCTAACATTGCCCTATTACCACCATCGGCAGACTCATTATCTGGGCTATCGAGATGTGATTTCGTTTTTTGTAGCGCGTCGGCTAGCCGTAGCCACCCTGTTTCGTAACTTGGAATTTGCCCCGTAAACCCCGCTTCACTGAAAGGATGTAGCGGCGCATTAACGCTGTATTTTGATAAATCAAGTGCGTAGCTGTTTGCTAACATATCCATGAACTCAGCCAACACCAGACTGGGTTGCCGCTCACTGTTATTAGTAACGTTGTTCCCTTGATAACTCAAATATAAGCTCTCTCTGGTGGAAATAATGGCTTCGAGGAATAAATACCTGTCTTCCAAACGCCGTGAGCGATCACCAATCTGGCGGCCAGCGCTCGCCATTAAATCGAGACCTAGCGGGCTGGATTTTCTGGGGAATTCACTGTCGTTTAGCCCCAAAATACATACTTTTTTAAACGGTATGCTTCGCATTGGCAGCATAGAACACACCGTAACCTGACCGGTCATAAAGTGATTTCCGGCATCTGGCGACGAAAACCGATTAAGTAGCAGGTCGCGTACCTGGCGAAGGGTGAGTTCGTGTTCATACCCTGCCTCTTCGCATCGAGCGGCAAGGTCAGCTGCAACCTTGGCAATAAGATCCCAACTTTGTTGCTGCTCTTTTATCGGCATAAAACACGCATCTCTAAGCGATATTAAGGCTTTAGACCACTGCGAGGGTGTCCTTCGGGCTGTTAATGCTTGGGCAAACTCACCTAACAGCGCCACAACGTCGATAAGCTTGCCTAGCGTAAGCGCACTTTGTCCTTCAACATCGGGAATGGTTAGTAAGTCACTAACAATAACTTCACTATCTGGTGCAAGCATACCCATAAGTAACCGGCGAATTCCCCACCACCAGCTGTAGGTTTCGTCCAGTTCAACGCCTTCTGAAACGGCAGTTTTGTGCGCGCTATTAAGGCCCCAATGAATATGAGCTTGCTTTAGCCAGACCACCATTTGCTCTATGTCATCTTGAGACACTAAGAAACGCTTTTGCACTGAATCTAGCTGCAGGTAATCCATAATGTCCGACACGCCAAACCGGCTATCGGGAAGCTGTAACAGCGCCATAAAGGCCGCAATCAGCGGTTCTGCGTCCATAGGGCTTCTATCTGCAATGGTACAAGGAAGCTTAACCTGTCCAGTGCCAGCCAAAGACTTAGTGCCTACTCTGTGAAATACGGCATCTACAAATGGCGCGTAGTTTTCGATGGCTGGGCACATTACAAGAATATCTGATGGAGTGCGCGTTTTTTCTTGAGATAACCAGTGTAGTAAGTGGTCGTGTAACACTTGCACTTCGCGAAGCGCGGAATGAGTGCACATTATAGTGATACTATCGTCGTTTTCTCTCAAATCACGAGTAAGTGGTTTAGGTTGAGTGGCTTGCAAGATATCGTTGTGAATGTACTCAAGTAGACCATAACGATGGACGTTCTCACCACTGTTAGAAGCCTCTTCAAAACTCGGTGAATCAAACGCACTTATTTCAAAGGTGTCGAGTTCGGTCAGTAAATTGAAAAGCTCTCGGCCTTGCTTACCTAGATTGCCAAGCAACGGGTTGGACTGATCTTCTTCCATCCATTTTTTAAGACCTTCTAAGCGCAATAACTTTGCTTGTTCACTGCTGCTCTTTGCCTCTCCCCAGTAATTTACGCTAGGGTTCAGATGAAATATATGAATATCAATGTGCTGTGCGAGTGCGTCAAAGAATGCTATCAATTGCGGCGCCATAGTATTGATGGCAAACACTATGACACGCTTAGGTAGATTACTCGTTGGATGCCGATTCGGTATATGACCCGCCTCTAACGCATCAAGGGTCATTTGATGCAAGCGCGCAGGATGCAGTGGTTGCTCTTTGGCCAGTATACGCCAAATTTCGCTTTGCCATATTTCCATATCGTCAAACACTGCCCGTTCGTTAGCTTCCCATTTAAACAACCAGTCTGGGCGATACAACAAATATTGCTCGTACACGTCAGCCAGAGCGGTAGCAAGCTGAAGGCGCTGTAGCCCCTGCTCTTGTTCACTCCCTGCACTTTGCCAATACCGGTTAACTTGCTCGAAGGCATCACCGCTCATCAGCGAGCCATCTTGGAGAATATTATCGATGCGCCAAGTCAAAACTTCACGACGATACGGCGACTGTTTTGGCACTTTGTCTTGCCCCAATACCGTACGTGCTGTATTCCACATAAAGCGCACTGGCAAAGGATAATCAATATTCATTGCTACACCCTGTTCAGTGGCAAGCTGCATACTGATCCAGTGCTGCATGCCTGGGCTTTCAACCAAGATGGTTTCTGGCGTAAATACGCCCATGGGCTGCTGACGTAAAAGCGTGGTAAGAAGAAAACTTAAGTGTTCTAATTTATTAGAGGGATATAGCGCAAGCAATCGAAAAATCCTTTGTAGAACGTGCTTTTAGATACTGTACAAAGACTAGTATATTTAGTGTATCGCATTGGGCTCAGTAGTTAAGTTATTTCTCCTAAATTTCGATAAGCAAAGGTCTTACATAGACAAAACAATTATCGGAGTCACTTTAGAACAGTAATACTAGGGTCTGTTAATTTTTGATGAAGTGGAGTTAGTAGCTGACAATCTAATGAAGAGAAGAGCAATGGGGATATTTTTTAATTAAAAAAAACCCACACAGACCTCAGGACACGAAAAATCTGTGTGGGTAAGGTTTACGGTCTTCCCAGTAACAACGTGAATAAGCGTTGCCTGGCACTCATTCACGTTAACGCTACTGGGCAGCACTGTTAACGCTTTATGTTTTGCAGGTTGAGTGCCAACTTTTAAAACCATATAAATCAAAGATTTATTAAATATCGAAAAACATGAATATTAGGTCACAGTTTTACTGTGGTGCAAGTGCACCACAAGCAGGCACATAGTAAAGAATGTACATCACTATCATCCGCCCCAATTTAGCAGTTTCTCCTCAAGCGTCATTCAAGTACAATTTCCCCTTTATAAAACGCAATACAATTTCACGGTCAGGAGCAACAATGTTAACCGCGCAACAACTCGCCACTATGCTTTCTCTACAGGATAAAATGAACGCCAAAGTAAACCCTGATTGGCTTAACGCTGGTTACGGATACTTACGCGCAGCAATGGTTGAGTCTGTTGAAGCAATTGAACATCACGGCTGGAAATGGTGGAAAGCGCAGCAAAAAGACTTGCCACAGCTTCAAATGGAATTAGTAGATATTTGGCACTTTGCACTAAGCGCCTGCATCATCGAATATAAAGGTGATATTGACGAGTCCGCAAAAAGTATTTCTTCTGAGCTAGCAAGTGGCAACACTTCAGTGACGTTCGACGGAAAAGACTACGACGCGTCAAACCTGTCACTCCTTGATAACTTAGAGCTAATGACGGGCCTTTGCGCCGCCAAACGCTTCAGCGTTCCGCTGTTTATGTTTATTGTGAGCCAATGCGAAATGTCGGCTGACGAACTGTATCGTCAGTACGTGGGTAAAAATGTGCTTAATTTTTTCCGCCAAGATAATGGCTATAAAAAAGGCACATATGTAAAAGTGTGGGACGGTCGTGAAGATAACGAGCACCTAGTAGAAGTAATGGATGCATTAGATTTAACAAAGCCTGAGTTTAGCGACTTGGTCTATGAAGGTTTACGCACTCGCTACCCTGCTTAATTGGGCAATACGCGCAGCAGGCGTAATTGAGTTTGCTAGTATACCTCTAGCGTAAGGCTAATAGCGATCACAGAAAGGCTCGCAGTTGTTTCAATGCTTACGGGGCTTCTGCTAATAACAAAAAGCTCTGTCATGAACAGAGCTTTTTAACTATTCCCTAAACGAAAGGTTCAGTAAGAGTTTTACGCGTCAACCCAAACCAGTTTGTCGCTATAGCTACCTTGGATAATATCAACGAAACGGTCTTCTAATACATGGCGCTTAACCTTAAGCGTAGGCGTTAGTAAATCGTTCTCGATGCTCCATTCGTTCTTCATTACAACAACCCGATCCATCACCTGATGGCTCTCCAGTTTTGCATTGATGGTTTCAAATGTTTTCTTAAGGCTTGCTTCAATACCTGCTTTATCTTTTTTCTGCGCTTCTTCGCTAAGCACAAGCAGAGCCACAGGTTGAGGCAAATTCGTTCCCGTTACACATACTTGCTCCACAATGGGATTTTCCATAAATTTAGCTTCAATCGGCGCGGGTGTAACGTACTTGCCTTTCGCTGTTTTGAAGATATCTTTAAGACGACCTGTGATCTTAACGTAGCCATCGGCATCAATAATGCCTTTGTCACCCGTGCGTAAATAACCGTCTTCGGTAAAGACTTCAGCGGTTTTATCCGGCTCTAGGTAATATTCCAACATATTGCACGGTGATTTCACCTGAATTTCGCCTTCTTCTGAAGTACGGATGTCGACGCCTTCGTACGGCTTACCAATGCAACCGATTTTATCGTGACGAAAAGGAACACTGCCCGTGCCGTAGGCGCTATTCTCGGTCATCCCCCACCCCTCAGAAATATAGATACCAATTTTTGCGAACCATTCAATGACCGCGGGTGCAAGTGGTGCTGAACCACTAGCCCACAAGCGTGCGTTATTAATACCTAGGCCATTGCGAATTTTCTTCGCAACAATTTTGTTTAAAATCGGAATTTTGAGCAACGTATCTAATTTCTTCTGTGGCATTTTCGCTAACACGCCCATTTGGAACTTTGTCCATAAGCGAGGTACCGATATAAATAGCGTCGGCTGACAGTGACCCACATCTCGTTGGAATGTCGTTAAATCTTCAACAAAGTGAATTTTTCCACCGCTATAAAAACTAGATAGTTCCACTAATACACGCTCTGTAATATGCGCAAGTGGCAGATAGCTCATTGTGCGATCATTTTGGTTAATACCCAATTGATCAAGCGAGCGACGCGCTGCCCAACAAGCCGTATTGTAACTGTGCACCACCCCCTTAGGCTGGCCGGTACTGCCAGACGTATAAATGATTGTCATCAAATCATCCATATCGGGCACAGGCGAGTCAGTAATTGGCGCTATATCCATAAACGCTTTCCACTGCTGTTTAGTAGCAATGTTTGGGTAGGGGAAGGCAACCGTTAAATATTCAGAAGGAATTGATGCAACTTGCTCGGCGGTATTATCTAGTTTTCCAACAAAGAGCAGCTGTACATCAGCATGTTTCAACACATACTGGACTGTGTCTGGACCGGCAGTAGAGAAAATAGGTACAGACACGTGACCTGCCATCATAATACCCAGGTCAACGATGAACCACTCTGCACAGTTTTTTGAAAAGATGCCAATACGGCTGCCTTGTGGAAAATCAAACTCTCGTAAACGTGCCGCCACTTTTCTGGCTTGCTCCGCGACTTGTTTCCACGTGTAGTCGTGGTATTCGCCGTTAATAGGCTGCGTAAGAAATACGTCGTTCCCACGGCTTTGTTCCCAGTGGTACAACATACTTAATGGAGATGTAATTACTTCCGTGGTATTTGCGTTTGCTGTCATGTCTAGCGGCATAGGTCACTCATATGTTGTTATAATGTAGCTCATTTTTACAATGATTTCACAGACTTCTAATAAGCCCTATTTTTTATTGAAAAACAAGCTTTTTAAACAAGCGTTTACATTCTATGCGACGAATAACAAGGCTTGAGAGGCAGAATTTAGTTTTCTTATAGATTCGGCTTTTGAATTTTTATGGTCGTATCTGTTACCACGCTTTAAATAACAGTGGCGTGACTTCCTCACCGGTACAAGGCTTGGCGTAAAAATAGCCTTGGTGGAAATAACACGATTTCCCAATCAGCTCGTCAGCTTGCGCTTTTGTTTCAACGCCTTCTGCAACACAACTCATATTCAAATTATTCGCTAACGTAATGGTCGTCGTTACCAGGGCTTCGTTAGCATTACCTGGTGTCATTTCATTAACAAAGCTCTTGTCGATTTTTAATACAGACAGCGGATAACGCTTTAAGTAACTTAAAGACGAGTACCCTGTACCAAAATCGTCTAGGGCTAATACAAAACCCTCTTTAACGAATCGATTTATCTGTCTTAATGCGTTGTCACTATCATCCATCAATACGCCCTCGGTAATCTCAAACCGAAACGCTTCTTTAGGCAAATTGAACTCATCAAGTAAGGCCAACACGCCATTTAAGTCAAATTCGGTTTTGAAGTGAAGCGCAGATAGGTTAATAGACACAAACCCAGTAAAGCCTTGGCTGTACCATGAAGACAAGTCCTCTGCAGCTCTTCGCATTGCCTGCCGTGTGACTTCTATTATGTATTTCAATTCTTCAAGTACCGGAATGAACTGATCGGGGAAAAGAGGTTCGTTGTCCAACTTTCCTCGCAATAGTAATTCAACCCCAATAGTGGCGTTAGCCCTGGCATCTATGATTGGTTGATAGTGGTTGTAGAAACAGTCATCTGAATATGCTCGCTTTACTTTATTTTCAAGCTGTAAACGCGTTTTGGCACGTTCATTCATGTCTGTGGTAAAGTAGGTAAAGCCGCTCAACGCGTCTTTCTTCGCCGTATACATCGCCACATCGGCTTGCTTGATTAGCTCTGCAGGCTCTGACGCATCTTCAGGATAAAACGCCACACCAATGCTACATGAAACCCGAAGCACTTCTTCTGCTAGGGATATAGGGGTTTCAACCGATTCAATAATTTGCGCCACAAATGAGCTTAAGTCATCGTTCGCAGCAACTTCCTCGACAACAATAACGAATTCATCGCCGCCTAATCGCGCAACGGTACCCGATTCAGCCACAAGATTTCGCATTCGGTTAGCAACAATGCGCAACAACTTATCGCCATAATCATGACCTAGAGAATCGTTGATACCTTTAAATCTATCAAGGTCAACAAACATCACCGCCACACGATGCTCATTGTGACGGGCAAGACCGATAGCATGCTCCAATCTATCTAGTAATAATGTTCTGTTAACCAACCCTGTCAAACCGTCATAAGTGGCAATTTTCAATAGTTTGCGTTCGGCATTTTTCTGTTCTGTTATGTCAGATATAACAATTAGGTAGTGCTCTGGAGTATTGCTCTCACCACTTACCGCGGTTATATCAATAAGCACGTCGTAGCGCTTTCCGTCAGCACCATCAATCGAGGTCTCGTCTTTCCAAAAATCCCCACCCTGCATTTCAGGCAGCTTACCAGACAGATGTCTATTTAAAGTTGGGTAACGCAAATAAAGTCGTGCTAACTGCTTGGGCAACGCCTCCTTATTATTGAAGCCGAACACATGTTCAAAAGCTGGATTCGCAGCAACTAAACGCTTTTCTTTATCAAAAATCAAAACCCAGTCGCGCGTTTGTCTAAACGCATCACTGAATAGAGTTACCTGCTGCTGTGCCTTTTGCAGCCTAAACAGTTGGCGTTGACGAGATAGCAAATAAGCTACGAACAAGCTTACAACGAGCGCGGCATAAATAGTATAAGCGAGTGGTGAACGCAAAGGCGCATATGGTATAGAGAGGGTAATTTCAGCAGGTAAAACATTGTAATCGAAGCTACCTGGCGTAGGAGCAACAGAGAACACATAGTCACCCGGTTCAATATTGGTAAAAGTCATTTTAGCGTCGCCAGTAACGCCTTCAGTGACGATGCGATCGCCATTCAACAATTTATAGTAGTATTTTACTTTTCCGACCCCTGACATCGCCAAGGAAGAAAAGTGAATGGTTAACCCATAATCTTCATGATCTAAATCGAAATGGTGCCCGCTCAGGTTTTTAAGCGGTTGGCTTAGTACTCTATTATCTACAGCTACTTCCGTTATAGCAGTTTGCTTACTTAGTAAACTTTTGCCAACATCCAAGTTTTCTAGTTGTGATGCCGAGAAAACCACAGCGCCACTTGTAGAGCCGTAGGCCAGTCGGCCGTCATTTAGCTTAAGAGAAGCGCCTTGATTAAACTCTGAAACACTTAACTCGCGACCGTAGATAAAATTCTTAATTTGGCCAGTAGACGGATCGTAATTGTGTAACCCTTTATGTGAGCTAAACCAAATACTACCTGCTTCGTCTTTTTGCAGGCCGTACACAATATTTGATAGCAAGATATTCGATTCATTAAGATTGTATAGGGGTTCAAATGTGTCTGCATCTATTCCCACTAGCCCAACTCCGCTATAAGCCAGCCATAGCACGCCCATATTGTCTATGACCCAAGACGAAATAGAGCGATCTCGGCCGCGCTGTAACTCGGGGAATCGATAGACTAATTCATGCTGGTAAGTGTCTGGATCTAGTAGCCACAAACCGCCTTCGGTTGCCAGAAACAACCGATCGTTGTGATAGTCAGATTGCCCGAGAAAACCTTGTGAGAAGTTGATATCAAAAACACGGGGGTCCAGCCCTAAGGAAGAAATTTCTTTTTCGTCCACATCATACTTTAAGAAATCTTCATTACCAATAAAGTATAAATCTCCCTCATTTGAAAGCATCATTCCCGTGCCGTAAGCATCAAATACAGTGTCGTCGCCACCTTTTAATACTTTGGGCCGATTTGCTTTCCCTGTTTTCATATCAAATAAGCGTATTCCGTTGTAAGTATTGAGAAAAAGTTCGCCACTTTTTGTTGGCAGAATTTTGTCTACTGCTCCTTCACCAATGACCGCTCTTTCACTGTTTGAATATAGGTATTTTTCCGACTGCTTTGTTTTGAAATCATAATGATTAAGCCCATTTTCTGTACCTATCCAAATTTTATTGGGCTCAGTCTCGGCGAATGACCACACTACATGACTAGTCAAAGCGCTCCCCTCACCAGCGCGTTCATTCTGAATCGCAAAGATATCCGCGCTTTTTACACCAAAATACAGTGCACCAGCATAGACTGAGCTTAACCAGAGGTTATCTGATTCATCTTTCGCTATCGCGTTGATTTTCTTGTTCGAAATATCGATGAACCCGTTGTGCGGTTCGAGTATGTGTTCATACTCCCAGCCACCGGCTTTTTTTCTAAGCTGATACAGCCCTTTATTGGTGCCCATCCAAAACGCATCATCTTTATACTGAACTAGGGTCCATACGTTTCTGTCAGCTATGACTTGTGTAAAGACACTCTCATTTTCGCCTTGTACCTGCTTGAGAAAGTCTTGTTTCTGCGCAACAAAAACGCCGAGCACCGTTGAAATCCACACTCTGTCTTTGTTGTCTAACAATAAAAACTTTGCATTGGCGTTATCGAGGTTTTCTGGAATATCACCTAAATAATCAAGTCGACGTAACGGCTGTTCCAAATTTTTGATATTTTTTGTGTATACACCCGATGTAGTAGCAACGAGTAAGGTGTCTTCAATTGTAATTGCCGCTCGAATACTCTGACTGTTAGCCAACAGCGCTTCAGGGAGTTTAGCTACCTGCTCAAGTGTTTTAGTTTGGGTGTTAAATTTGTGCACTTCTTCTGTCAGTGCGATGATAAGGTGCGTATCATCATGCCAATGAAAGGTTTCCGCATGTTGAACAAAACCTTCAAAGTCGTGGTAATACGTCGGTTCCAATTGCACCACATCTTGAGTGACCAAATCGAGATAATAAACACCTCTGCCATACACGCTAAACCATAGCGCTTCGGAACCTTGAAGTGCAAGTCGATAAATGGATGAGTCGATAAGAGAATTGTCTGGACCCGCTACTCGTTTGGTTCTTACTCCGTCCCAACGGACCAAGCCACCTTCTGTTGCTATCCACACAAAACCATCTTCGTTTATAACAATGTCATTGACGATGTCTTGCGGAAGGCCATTTTTGGTTGATAAAGATTGAAATACTGGATTCGACAGTCGTGGAGATGCCACCGCTTGTAGGCTTACAACTAAAACCAGCAGTAAAAGATAGTTGAAATATCTCATCAAAAATGGGTCGCACGTTTGAAATTTTTATTATAAACCTAAGTGTAACAGAATGTTTGAAACTTGGGCAGCTTCTAAAATAAGGATTTCAGAAATGTGGAAAGGACATCTATCACTTTGATAAATAAAATTTAATTTTTATAAAACGCACGATATACACAAGGACAGAAAGCGCGACCAACTCGACGTATTTAAAGCATTTTGGATATTTCTACTCTAATCTTGCTGCACGGGAATGCGACCCACTGGAACAACTTGCCGGCGAATGCTTGGCTGTGGAGCTAACCTGTACAAATCACCGTTCTGCCCCACATAGTGCTTTTTTACGCCACATGATTTGGCAATATCTGCATGCGCTTGCAGGTGTTGATGTTCACCATGAACAGGAATAGCAATGGTAGGTTTCACCCAGTGATACATAAGCTTCAACTCTTCTTTACAAGGGTGGCCGCTGGCGTGAATTGGCAGCGCGCTATCTTCACTGTGAATAACCGCCACTCCTTTTGCCAACAACGCATTACTTAATCGACCCACGCTTTCTTCATTCCCAGGGATAACTATCGAAGAAAATAACACAGTATCGCCCTTCCCTAAGCTAAGGTGAGGGTGAGTGTCTTTTGCAAAACGCGCCAGTGCAGCATTTTTCTCACCCTGGCTGCCTGTCGCAACAGCTAACACTTCATGAGCGGGTAGGTAACCTAAATGATGGGGGTCGGTCACAGGTAGATCATCTGGCCAAATTCCCTGCTGCTTTGCAATGCCATACATATTCATTAACGAACGACCGTATAATGCCATGTAGCGCTGAGTTTTCTTTGCTACTTTAGCTAGTGAAATGAGCCGTGCTATATTGCTACCAAAGCAACCTACAACCACCCTCCCTTTTAAAGGCGCAATAGTGCTCAAAAGGCCGTCATAACAGTTTCTTTCTGAAATTGAAAAGCCCGATTTTAGTGCGTTGGTAGAATCCCCCACCATTGCCAGAATATTCTCGCTCCCAAGCTGCTTATACAAACTAACGTCAAAAGGTAAACCCGTTATTGGGTTGGCATCAATTTTCCAGTCTGCTGTGTGCAGAACAGTACCTACTGGTGTGTTAATTTTTAGTGCAAAGGGTTCTGGAAGCGAATGAGTTATTGCAAACCAGTTAACGTTAAAAGGTCCAATTTGCTTGGTATCACCTGAATCTACCTCAATAATAGCAATGCGGTTTGCCAGTTTGCTTTTTGCTAACTTTCGTCTTAACACTTCGGCTGTAAAAGACGTGGTATAAATTGGCGCTTGGAAGCGCTCCCAAAGATAAGGGATAGCGCCAACATGATCTTCATGAGCGTGAGTAATAACAATGCCAGCCAGTGCATCTTTTTGCTTAACTATAAATGAAGGATCTGGAGCAACAACACGATGCGTAGTCGCTTTGAATGCACTCTCGTCCGAAGCTTGGGTGCCGTTTTTATAATCTGGAACAAGGGGTTCATCAAAAGAAACACCACAATCAACCATTAACCATTCACCATTGTGACCGTATAAGTTGAGGTTCATACCGATTTCGCCTGTTCCGCCTAACGGAACAAACCACAAATCATCAGCAGATGGCTGTAACAAAATGGCTATTACCTTATCTCAAAGCGTTGAAAAGGATCTTGGTATTTTACTCTACAAAGGAGGTGACATCATTCGTGCAATTCAGCATTAAGTTGGTCTATCACTTCGGCCCACGCAGCGTCTTCAACAATGGCATCCTTTAAAAATGCAGACTGACTTTCATTCCAATAAGGCGCTTCATGAAGATGTTGGCTCTTATTCAGCCCTCGATGTGTTTCAAAAAATTCAGCAATTTCTTCGTCTGAACTACCTAAACCGAGTTGGCTAAATAGACTATTCATTGTGGGTTGCTCAGTAAACATAACGCCTCCTTGGGTTATTAATTAAGGGCAAGGCAAAACGCCATATACGTCATACTTACCTAACGCTTTTGTGCCCTATCGGCTTAATGAATAGTTACCCCTGGCACTGCCCTTGAGATCACATGTTAAAGGTACTCAGCAAACTCTTCTGGCGTTATCACCTCTCCTTCTTCAGCGGGCACAGGACATACAATGACCATTAATTCATCTTGCGTCATGCCTGGTACCCACTTGCTAAGAAACTCTTCAGTACTTAATTCCATCGCTTCACAGTGCGCCCAGTCTTCGGTTGCCCATAGTAGTGCAAGCTCAGCATCAGGCCAAACTGGGACCCCATCTTCCTCATCGGTAGTTAGCATAACGCAGCCGTGCTCGTCTTTAAGAATGAAGAGTTTCTCTTCAGTTTTTATCGTTGCAAGGCTAGCTTCTAATCGTTGAAATGCGTTTTTCTCCAATAAAGGATGTAATTGTGACATAAAATTCTCTCTTAAATTTTGCTATTTACATGCCTTTAAAATTAGGCACAGTGGGTACATTTATTGGAAGCGGTTAACATGCTTTAGAAACGCTTTCTATTATCTCCGCTAGACCCACTCGTCTGACTTGCTTCATGCTGTGCACATAAACCTTAAACGATACGTTTTCTAACGTTTCAATTTTGGTCACTTTCACACTATCAGGCAGCTGACTCTCAACATTGGTAGGTAATACGGCAATACCACCCTCGCTTTGCAAATTATTAAGTGCAAGATTCAACGAATTGGTTCTTAACTTTGCATCTCGAAGTTGAGGATAAGCAGTAAGCAACCAATCTCTTGCTTTTGTTCCCCAATCGATAGCCACAAAATCGGCCGCATCAATTGTCTCTGATATCTGCCCAATTTTATATAGCGCTAAATCTTGCTCAAGCAGCACATCGCTGTTTACTTCTTCAGATTTCAATGGTTCAGTGGAGAAAGACAGGTCGGTCACTCGTTCGTGCAATTGTCTAGACAGCGTGTCTAAGGTGAGTACTTCAGCCTTTACTGACCAATCTGGAAACGTATTGTGTAAATGACTGAGCATCTGAGGCAATAGCAATTCGCTCGCTAACTGTGTTGCGCCGCAAACCACGTATTCAGAGGATTGAATTTGAAGTTCTTGCTTTGCTTCGTTTAGCGTTGCGCACAATTGTTTGGCGTAAGGCAGAAGTTTCTCACCAGATTGCGTGAGCTGTATACTGTTGCGTTGCCTGATAAAAAGCGTGGTATGAAAATACTCTTCAAGTAGCTTAATGCGCGCACTGACGGCTGATTGAGTGAGGTAAAGGTTTTCTGCCGCTTTACCAAAGTGACGAGTTTTAGCCACCTCTATAAAGGTGGTGAGAAAGCGTATATCCATGCTTGTTGTACAACCGAATCAAAGTAGCTCTAAATTGACACAGATAATACGGCAAGTAAACACAAAAGCACAGAAGCGCACCGCTATAAACGGTACGCTTTACTAAAATTTCACCAACTCGTTGAATTAATACTCTTCTTGGTGCAGGCGACGCTGTTTATCACGGCGTTGCAGGTCACGCTTCTGTTTTTCCTTTACTGTACTTTGACGTTTGGAATTTGGCTTTTTAGCGTGAAAATCTTCCTCTTCTACCGAGTCCCATTCATCACGCTGGTAACGATAGTCTTTACTCATTGACTTCTCTAGGTTGTTAACACACTTTAATTATTAACGTAAGCGAAAAAATAGAAAACGAATTTTAATCATCGTAGCGATAAGAATTTTTGATTATTCCGAACAACGATTTCATAGATTCTCTGCATACTTCTGCCTAACGCCCATGTCGCCGCGATACGGTTTCAGATAGTAATACCAAAATAAAAAAATATATCAATTATTTACAAATATTTAGGAAAGGTTAATGCAATTCCAGTAATGTCATTCGCTAGGATAATTCTCAAATAAAACCCAAGAGGCCTCATAGTTTTTTTACCCGTTAAAAATTTTTTATTGATAAGAGAAAAATCTTTTGTTTTATCTTCGTTTTTAATTATCTTAAAAGTGCGCTGAACAAAACATTACGTTGGGTACAACATGAAAAGTTTAGCTATTCGACAATCTGCAAAACCTTACATTGACCGTCAGAAGTTTCCATACGGTTTTCGTAAATCAGGTGACTTCAGCATTACTGAAGCCGATCTTTTAACCCACTACGGCAAAACATTGCTAGGACTAGAAAACGGCGAGCTATCGCCTGAAAGTGATGATGAGAGACATTTTGTCGAATTCGTTACTGGTAAAGTTGAGGCTAGCAATAACCTAGAAAAAGCCTGGGCGAAATACGTGAGATTAGCTAGGGGCAAAAAACACTTCTACACCCTTCACAGCAGTGCAAGTAACCAGTCAGACTATGATGAAGATTATACTGATGAAGAATTCGATGTAGCATAATGCTACATCATTGCTAAAAAGCTCGCTCCGGCGAGCTTTTTAGTAATTGAACAAATGATCTCAATCAACGTCAGACAAGAACAAAATGAAGAAATATTAAGGACTGTCTACACTTAGTAGTAATACAGAGCGATGTGCAGTGAATCATGCATTTCATTCTGAATAACAAGCCCATGCAAAGGAGGCGCAACGATGATAATTAGTTCAAAACAGCTTACTCACTTTTCTATACATGCCATTGATGACAAAGTGGGCGGCATCCGCGATATCCTTTTCGACGATGAAACCTTCACAGTTCGCTACCTGGTCGCAGATACCAATACGTGGCTACCACTTAGCCGCAAAGTAGTAATATCACCTATATCTGTCACGCAACTAGATGAAGATAGTGAGTCTGTTCATATCAATATGACAGTTGATACATTAAAAAACAGCCCCTCTATTGATGAACATAAACCTGTGTCACGTGAATACGAAGAAAATCTCTTCAAATATTTTGGTTACGGATACTATTGGATTGGACCAGGAGCATGGGGGGAGTTCGCTCATCCGAATGAACTGGTCGAACTACAACACGCTGAAGAGTCTGAAACTGAACACCCGAAAAAAAACACCAACCACCTAAGAGCAGTAGGCGAAGTCGGTGGATATGAGGTAGCTACAACCACTGATAACGTGGGCCACATTAGTAACTTCGTTATTGATACCGAGAGCTGGGAGATAATTATGTTAGTGGTAGATACCAACAACTGGCTTCCGGGTGGTAAACACCTCGCGCTTCTACCTAGTGATATTAAGAGTATCGACTGGGCGGCGCACAGCGTAGTCGTGAATTTAAGTCACGACGAATTGGTTGATAGACCTGAAGTGGAAAGTGAAAAAATATCTGAAGAAGGGTACGTGTCTATGCTTTGCGAGCAATTGAAAAAAACGTAAATTAACAACCGAAAAATGCCACTGTTGGCGATTTTTGGTAAGAAACTTTACAATGTCCGTTGATAAAGGCGGACATTGTAACTGAAGATACAAAGAAAAGATTACTCGCAGAAAAATTCGTACATCAAAGCAATTAGACGCTTAACGCGCTCGTCTGCTAAGCGGTAGTAAATAGTTTGACCTTCCCTTCTTGTAGCTACCATCTTTGATTCTCGCAGTAGCGCAAGGTGCTGAGAAATTACTGGCTGCGAAACGCTAATAACTTCGAGAAGTTCGGTTACCGATTTTTCCTCCTTTAGTAACGAACAAAGCACCATGAGGCGCGTTTTATTCGCGAACTGCTTCAGGAAGATTTCGGCTTCCGCAGCGTGTTCCATTATATCATCTGAACCTATTACCATATCCTCGGACATAAGCACTCTCTATTTGTAAAGTATTTCGGCACCAATTTAGCCATTTACTATACTAAAGTATAAAACATTTTGCCGACCTGCCAATTTATGCGACGAACTCCTGTATTTTACATTGTATTATTACGCCTACGCCCATAAATTAGATTTACCTTATTTATAGTTTAGCTTAACCAAATTAAGGTTACAGAGAAAAATATGCTTATAGACATCAAAACACGAATAGAAAACATTGACGTGAACTTGCGTACTGTATCTGCGGAGCAAGCCGCCAGTGAGTGTCGATATAATAATGGTACACTGATAGATGTACGAGAAAATGCCGAAGTTGCCGATCAGCCCGTTCCGTCTGCGCTTCATATTCCACGCGGCGTTCTTGAAATGAAAGCACTGGAACAGTTTAAAGATGCTTCAGCACCACTTTACATTCACTGCGCGTCAGGCGTAAGGGCAAAGCTCGCAGCAGAACAGCTAATAAAGATGGGCTATGAGAATGTATCCGTTGTTACATGCCCAATACCTAGTATAAATCAAGCAAACGAGAAATGACTTTTTCACAATGTGTATGCTATAAGTAGCGTTAATGAAGAGTTTTAGGGCGCTGTATGCTGAAATCCACGTTAGAACAGTGGCGAATGTTCAAAGCTGTCGTCGATGCAGGCGGTTTTAATCAAGCTGCTGCTGAAGTTCACAAAAGTCAATCGAGCGTTCACCACGCGGTTCAAAAGCTTGAAAACGCCATAGGAATACCATTATTTGAGAATATTGGACGTAAAGTTCAGTTATCGCCACAAGGCGAACTCATGTATCGCCGCGCTTCGTTCTTGCTTAGCGAAGCACACAAGCTTGAGGCTGTCGCTAGTAGCCTTCAAACCGGTACAGAAACGACACTTCGCATTGCGGTGGATATTATCTTTCCATCTGAGCTATTGTATAACGTGCTAGCGAAAGTTTCAGCTGAGTTCCCGCTTCTTCGTATCGAGATAGAAGAAACTGTGCTCAGTGGCGCAAATTCACTTTTAAGCAACGGCAAGGTCGATTTAGGCATCTCTCCTTTCGTGTTTCCCAATGGATTTAGTGAAGATTTGTGCGAAATTGAATTTGCAGCTGTGGCTCATGCTGACCACCCCTTACATCAGTTAAAAAGAACACTTACGCTAGAAGATCTAAAAGCGCATCGTCAAATTGTTGTACGGGATTCATCCGCGGAACGCAAAGCTGATGTGGGCTGGTTGGGTGCTGAGCAACGCTGGACCGTAAGCCACGTTAGAACCTCATTAGATATTATTGCTCAGGGGTTGGGTTTTGCGTGGCTGCCTATAGCAATAATTAAAGACGAGTTGGAAGACGGGACACTCGTCCCGCTTCCCCTCGATAACAATGCCGCATTGCGCAAGGCGCTCCTTTATTTGTCTTTCGAAGACGGCGATACGTTGGGGCCAGCCGCCCGGACCTTTATTGGCGAGCTGCGATATCAAACCATGAACCTTCCATCGTCAGATTTTATGATTGATTCGTGTACTGAGTAGACACATCATCCGCTTAGGGCAGCTGCAAGGCGTTCAAATCCCAGTACAAAGCCAAATAACGACATTGAGACACCAACGAGTGCCACAGCACCGTCGTCTGTGGCCATGCCAATTGCCATAATAAACACGGCAAAAGCGGGAACAAGCCCCATAAAGGGAATAAGTTCCAGTGGGATCATTACAAACCCACAACCAGCGCAGTTTAGCGCAATAAGAGACCTAAACACAGGCTGGCGCATGAAAAAGCAGCGAGGAACTAAAAAGCGATCTACACGTATTGCATACGGTTTTACCTTTTCGACAATGTACCGAAGCTGTTCGGCATCACAGTTTAACGACATTATTTTTTGCGGTAACCAAGGATGCCTTCGACCGAGTAAAATTTGCAACGCAATGAGTAAAATTGTCCCACCCGCTAACGACGGGACTCCAGGGATGGCACCAACGGGCGTGCAAGCGATAAAAGATGGTAGCGCCAACATTGGCCCAAATCCCCTTTTCTCCATTACATCCCAAAATTCTGCAAATTCGAACGTATCTTGACTTTCACGCGGCTGCATCTTGCCCAACAACTCATATAAGGTCATTGATCTTACAGCTGTTTTTCCCCACATCTTCAATTCCTTTGATATTAAATTCCGGGTGAACGTCACGCTGGCTGGACGGGTACCACGCCTAATTTATACGCATATCTTCCACCTGTCGGACTTGCGAAAGTGAGACTGCAAGTAACCTTAGGTAGGAAAAATGTGCGAAAAATATGCCATCGTCTACATGCGATGGTGTTTTAAAGACAGGAATACTTTTTGCAAATGCTCTTGATAAGTAAAATAAAATTGTTAATAAAACAAAGACAGGTGTATACGTTGTGTACTTTAATACAATGTGTACCGACAGTCGCTATGAAAGCTAAACACTTAGAAAAGATAGTGCCATGTTGACACCTAGCTACAAGTCGAAAATTAACGATCGCCAGGTTGCTTAAGATGTTGAGATAATTTCCGGTACGCTTACGCCAGGCCAAATTAGATCAGCGTGCACATAAACGTTAAAGATACGCTTCAGTATTCGATTGCTAATAGCGTATGATAAAACTATAACATTGATTCTATTCCATATTTTTTTCTGAATAGGAAACGAAAAAAGAGAGGGACACCCACGTGCTTACCGTACTTTTAGTTGATGACGACGCCGAATTCACAGAAGTAGCTTGTACTATCATCGAATTTCTCGGACACGAAGTACTCACCGCTGCCACACTTAAAGAAGCCCGCGATTGGTTAGAGAAAGAAACCTTCGACCATGTACTGCTTGATTTTATGCTACCCGATGGAAGCGGTGCACACTTATTCAATGAACTAGATGCACTGCCCAAGCGACCCCGAGTAACTCTGATAACCGGCCATCCTTCAGTTAAGAGCGTGATCAAGGGTCTTTGTGGCCCCACGGTCGACTACCTCGTTAAGCCAATTCAACGGGAAGAAATAGAGGCCGTTTTAAGTAAAAAACCAAAGCAAAAGACTCCTGCGGAAGAAAAAATAGAGAAGCATTTTGATTTGTTGATTGGTGAATCGCCAATTATGAAAGAGCTCTACAAGCTGATTTCTCGAGTGAGTAAAACCAGCGCAAACGTGATGTTACTTGGTGAAAGTGGTGTGGGTAAAGAAGTGGTAGCCGCAGCCATTCATCGCGCTTCAGAAAGCGAAGGCCCTTACATTGCGACGAACTGTGGTGCGTTTTCAAAAGAATTGATAGGTAGCGAACTTTTCGGTCACGAAAAAGGGGCATTTACCGGCGCCGTAGGGCGTAAAGAAGGTGTTTTCGAACAAGCTGAGGGCGGCACTCTCTTTTTAGATGAAATTACAGAAATGCCAATTGACATGCAGCCTAACTTACTTCGGGTTTTGGAAAACAAGGTAGTTATTCGTGTGGGTGGAACGAAGACAATTCCAGTAAATTGTCGCGTTGTATCTGCCACGAACCGAACAATGGAAGAAATTGCGCAAAGTAAAGTATTGCGCGAAGACATCTACTTCAGACTTGCGGTATTCCCAATCACTATTCCTCCGCTACGTGAAAGGAAGGAAGATATTCCGTTACTAGCAAAAACCTTTATTGCAGAATTCAATAAAGATAATGGATCGAAATTTAAATGGGAAGATAATCAACTCGATACGTTACAAGCCTATGACTGGCCTGGTAACGTGCGTGAATTAAGACACTTTGTGCATCGCGCTGCCATTATGAGCGACCCCGAAAAAAGTGAGATTGAACTACCAAAAACTATAGAATCTCCTTTTGCGCAAAAACAGAGCACCACACCAGCACTTCAAGCCGGTAGAACCATAGAAGACGTAGAAAAAGAGCTAATTTATGCCACGTTGGAAAAAGTGAATGGCAATAAAACAACGGCAGCAGAGATGCTGGGAATTAGTACAAAGACGCTTTACAACCGCCTTCATGCATATGGTGATTTAAGTAAAGATGACTAAATAAGAGGTATTCGGCATGACTAGCGAAGAGTTTTCTCGGCTTAGCGTTTATGTACATGACGCACGCAAACCGTTAAACAGAATATCAATGCAAGCCGAGCTAGTAAAAATGGCCTTAAACGGCGACGTTGCTCCTGAAAAGGCATTAGTTGCGTTGGATAAAATAATAAGCAGTGCAAAAGACTGCAGCCATACACTTGCTGAAATGACTTCAGAGTTAAGTGGCAATGTTTCGGATTAAGTAAATGATTACTAAAGTATTGTCTTCAATATACAGTTGGATAATTTTAGTTGTATTGGTTATTCTTGTAATTACTGCTAATTCCTTCTATGTGGTTAGTACGCTAAATGACCTTTCTGCTTTGGAGGCGCGACTTTTCACCACTAATCGTGTCATCAATGCGGTTAACCGCCTCCATGTTGCTGTGCTTCGCGTGGAGTCCGGCCAACGAGGTTACATGCTGACAGGCGATGAAAAATATCTTGCTGACTACAATGATACGCTGACTGTGTTAAGCGAACTAATGGAAGAAGTTGAAGTAAGTTCCTTCTCGTCAGGCATAGAAAAGCAAGCTGCGCGCATCGAGGATTTTCTTTCCCTAAGCAAAGAAAAAGTTAACGAAGTAATTGAAGCTGTTGAACTGTATAGAAGCGGTAAACAACAACAGTCGATACTTTTGGTTAACAGTGACAAAGGAATAAATTTATATAGGCAGTTCGATGACTTATTTAGAGAGATTGACGACTCTGAAAGGGATTTGCAAGGTACGCATTTAGCTAACCTGATGAGCCTGAGGCGAGACTCTGTTAACACGCTAATTATTTCCTCTGCGACAACTCTACTGCTGGTCATTACGGTGTTTTTACTATTAAAAATAAACTCCCGTGAGCATGAGAAGTATCAAGCCGATCTAGAGTCCGTTAACGAAGCCCTAGAATCTCGTATTGCAGATAGAACGCAGGAGTTAAGTGTTTATTCGGACGAATTGGCGCGAAGTAATAGAGAGCTGGAAGATTTTGCCTTTGTGGCGTCACACGATCTTCAAGAGCCCTTGAGAAAAATTCGGGCATTTGGTAACCGCTTGGAATCTGGCTACAACGATGTGATAGACGAACGCGGCAAAGATTATCTTGCGCGCATGCTAAATGCAGCAGAGCGGATGTCTATGCTGATTTCTGACCTTCTCGCCTTCTCTCGTGTTTCCACCCGAGGTAAGGAGTTTGACGACGTTAATCTAGGCACTGTAGTTGATAGCATCATAGATGATTTGGAAATCGCTATCGGCGAAAAGTCCGCACAAATAAATGTTAGCGATATGCCGACTATTCGCGGTGACAAATCTCAATTAGAGCAGCTGTTTTTAAACTTAGTGTCTAATGCACTGAAATTTCAGAGCGAGGGAGTGAGACCAGAAGTAACGATATCTGCAAGGGACGCAACGGAAGACGAATCGAAAGACATTCTGCTTGCTGAAGAATATGACTGGACAAAAATAACCGTATCAGACAACGGCATAGGTTTCGAACAATCGTTTGCAGAAAAAATATTTGCCCCTTTTCAACGCCTCCACGGTAGAAGTGAATACAAAGGTACGGGTATCGGGCTTGCCGTTTGTCGTCGCATTGTTGAACGACACAATGGACAAATAACCGCAGTTAGTTCCCCCGGCAACGGGGCAACGTTCTCGATAATAATGCCCAAAAATAGTGAACCGTTTAGTTCTAACAACAATAATGGAGAAACACACAATGACGCGTAAACAAACTCAACCTATTAATATACTCATGGCGGACGATGACGAAGACGACCGCTTACTTACTGTAGACGCGCTGAAAGAGAGCCGCGTTCTGAATAATCTGTTTTGTGTTGAAGATGGTGTGGAATTATTAGAGTTTCTTCGACATGAAGGGAAATATACAGATCCTGCATCGGCACCCAGACCTAGTCTTATTTTGCTAGATTTAAATATGCCAAGAAAAGACGGTAGAGAGGCCCTGCAAGAGTTGAAAAACGACCCCAAGCTTCGCAGTATTCCGGTGGTAATTCTCACCACATCTAAAGAAGAAGAAGATATGCTTCGCGGTTATGATCTAGGTTGCGCATCTTACATTACAAAGCCCGTGAACTTTGAAGGATTGGTTGAACTAATGCGCGCGCTAGGGCGTTACTGGATAGAGTTCGTGGAATTACCACACGAGTAAACAAATTTGGGGTAGTTGAATGTTTGACAACCCAAAAAACGTTGCTCAATCAAGCTAAAAAATACCGCATCGGTAAACGAGGTACTAGATGTCAGAGGTAATAAAGATTTTATTGGTAGAGGATGATGAAGATGATTACTTCTTGACCTCTGATTATCTAGCGCAGTGCGAGTCGCCCACATTCGAGTTGACGTGGGTGACAAATAGTTTGGACGCCGTAGACGCATTAAAGACACAAAGTTTCGACCTGTGTTTGTTAGATTATTTACTGGGTGCCGAGAACGCGATTGATGTACTGGGCGTTTTAAAATCTAACCAATTTAATTTACCCGTGGTGATACTTACCGGACAGTCGGATGCAACCGTCGATGAAATGGTTATGCGAGCAGGTGCCGCAGACTATTTGCAAAAATCGGAAATTGAATCACCGCGATTTATGCGCACGATCAGATACGCCATGGTTCGCCGGGATATCGAGAACGAGCGAATTGAGCGAAACAAAGTAGAGCAAAAGAACAAGGCCAAAGATAAATTTCTTGCTCATTTGGGGCACGAACTTCGTACGCCCCTCACCTCAATTCTTGGCTACACCGAACTACTTATAGACGACGCGCGAAACAGCCCTTTTCAACAAGAGTTATCTATTATTCACTCCAATGGCAAGCACCTGTTAAGCCTACTCAATGATTTGCTAGACATGTCGAGGATAATGGCAGACAAACTTGAACTCAACATCAAAGAAGTGAACTTAAGCGCGTTTTTAACGGACATACATTCATTAATGCGTTTGAACGCTAAAGACAAGGGGCTTAGCCTTCACGTCGTTTCAAATACAAAAATACCTGAGTTCATTCACACGGACCCTACCCGTCTGCGTCAGGTTTTGCTGAACCTAATTTCGAATGCCGTGAAGTTTACGGATAAAGGCAGTATCACGCTGACTATCTCTGTAGAGGAGCCGACTGAAAACAATTCGAATCAAACACAGCTGCAATTTTCAGTCGATGATACAGGTATTGGTATGCCGCCTGATAAGCTCATCAATATTTTTCAGCCTTTTGAGCAAATAGAGGATGTGATGCGCGCCAATCATGGCGGTGCGGGACTGGGACTCGCTATTTGCAAAGAGCTTGTTACTAAACTGGGCGGAGACATTGATGTTACGTCTCGTTTAGGAGAAGGCAGTACGTTTTCGTTTAATATAAACCCTGGTGATGTATCCACACTTCCTCGTGTAAACCTTGAACTGGGCCAAATTCAACCTGTCGAATCGAGTAGTATCGATTTGAACGTGACTGGGCGTGTATTGATTGTTGATGACTTACGAGAAATTCGACGGCTAACCGGTCACCTTGTGAGTCAATCTCAAGCTGACATTAGCTACGCTGAAAATGGCGTAAAAGCGTTGGAAGCGGTATTGCAGGCAGATGAACACAATCAGCCCTTCGATCTGGTTTTAATGGATATTCATATGCCAGTGATGAATGGCATAGAAGCACTTCATGCAATTAGACGGCATGGGCAGAATATTCCAGTGATCGCCGTCACAGCAGCAAGTCGTAAAGGGTTAAGAGAATCGTTAATTCGCGAAGGATTTAATGATGTAATTGGAAAGCCGATTGACCGTTTTGCACTCGCTAGCTTGCTTTCGCAATACCTTCCGCCGGGTAATCTCGTAACATTTACCAACGTGGAAGCGCAAGTTGCAGATATGCCAATCAACAAGCCGCATGCGCCAGAAGACGAGACCTCTTATCAAGGGCATACCGCTAACACTTCGGCTGAGCTACAAGCACAATCTCCCGATTCAAACGATAATTCAGATGAATCTGCCAAAAAGCACATACTCGTTGTTGAAGACGATGAGGATGCGGCAGAGCTTTTGCAATTGTTTCTTTCACACTTGGGTCATAGCGTTATCACTCAGTACAGCGGTGCCGAAGCATTACAGGCTGCAGAAAACCAGAGTTTCGATCACATTCTAATGGACCTCACCCTTCCCGACTACGATGGTTACGACTTGGCGACTGAGCTCAGGCAAAAGCTACCCGATGCCATTCTCACTATTGTAAGTGGTCACGAGGCAGACTCTGAAGCTATGACATCCATAGGCATCAATAGCGCATTACTCAAACCTGTCACGAAAGATGATCTAGCGTCTGTGGTAGGCTAGAAATTTTAATTTTGTCGCTGCTAACCATTAAAGAAAGTGAGGGGTTGAGCGGCTTATTATCAAGACCAAGAAAATATTACAGACGCAAGACATCACAGTGTGTGAGACTTGCACATAAATATCTATTCAAACAACATTAAAACAAAAATAAAACATATAAATCAAAGGGATAATAATTTGGTATACCAGTTGCAGCTTTCCTTGTGAACCCAAAATATTAAGGAGAGTATTATGGCTACACAAACTTCAGCTAAATCGCAAACAGTTAAAACTAACGGTGCAAATGGCGTGGCTGAGCCGAATCACCCAGTAACGGATCAACTGAAAGATTCTCTTCATGCGTCAGTCGACAAATTAGCAGATAGTGCAAGCATTGCAGAGGAAAATATCCGTCGCACTGCAACATCGTCTGCAGAGAATATGTCAGCACGAAAGCGTCTTGCGCAACAGAAGTGGCAAGCTTCAAAAGTACGTAAATATGCCATTGAAAACCCAGTAGCGACTGCGGGTATCGCTTTCGCAGCAGGGATGTTAGTGACATCACTTTTACGTAAGAAGTAATACGATGACAGCACCAGATTTTCGAAGAGCAAATTTTAATTTGTGTGAAGAAAATCCCTTTCGCCTGACGCCACCCTCGGCGCAGGCGAATCTTTATGTCAAAAGCATTGGTGACGATGCAAACGCTGCATCGACAGACTCAGGGCAATCGGCGCAACAGAATACGTCGGAACAAAATTATCCCGATCCATCATTTTCGGATATTTTCTCGGCATTTGGCGAAGCGTTTACTCAGCGAAAAGCACAGGTTTTCGCACTTTTGGAGCTCACAAATAGTGAGTTAATGCTCATAAAGAAGAGTTTCTTTGTCACAGTATTCGCATGTTTAGCGGCATTTGCCGTGGGCACAGTATGTTGGCTCATTTTAAACATTGCCATTGGCGCTATACTTTACAGTATAGGAGTTAGCTATGTAGTAGTCCCACTTGTGTTGCTCGCATTAAACAGCCTAGTAGCTTTTGGACTGTTTAAACTTGCCCAAAATTCATTCAATTACCTGAGCTTTAGCAGACTCATTCAAACGTGGCGACGCGTATTCGAATAAAGAAAGTTTCAGCATTGCGCAAAGCTTCGGCCAATAGTGAGAAAAGCAATGAACATTTTTTTAAAAGCCAACATAAAAGATATTGCGCAAAAAGAGCATGCTTATTTTTCGCAAAAACATCATGCAGATGTTGCGCTTACGCAAGCGAAAAGGCAATGTAAACTCATGATGGGTAAGCCCGATACATTACTTGGCATCGCGGCCATTGGCGCATACAAAGGTGCAGTAGACGCAAAACCCAAAGCAAAACGTAACCAAGCCTTAATAACATTAGGTAGAACTGCGTTACTGTCACTATTTCAATGATCACAGTACTAAGGAATATGTGAGATGAACAACAAAAAGAATATGAAGAAAAGTCGTACGATACTAGCCTGTGTTAGTACGGCGTTTAGCCTTGCAATAGTAGGTTGTTCATCGACCCCTGTAGCAGCCCCTACCCCTTACAAGTCGGCGAATACTAAAGCGGCCTATGGCTATTCCAGCGAAAAGATAGCTGAAAACGAATACAAAATTCTTTTCAAAGCAACAGATAAAACGGCTGCTGACAAAGTTCAGCAATATACCCTTTACAGGGCAGCGGAAATTGCGCAAAAACAAGGTTTTACTTATTTAGCTATTGTTAAAACCAACGTAGATAAAAAGCCAGTTTTAGCTCGTGAAATTATGGCAAATAACGAAGAACCTGCTGCATTTCAAACAAATACGCAGTGCACCATGTCAGGTTGTGATGAAGTCGCTCAGCCGATGGCAGTCCCAAGCTCAAACGATGTCGTGAAAACTCAGATTAACGACATCTACTTTACTATTAATGTAAAGATGGCGAATGATAAAATTCAACTGGGCAAAAGCGCTTTCTCTGTCTTAGACATACTTTCGGAGCCTCTAGCGTCCAAAAATGGAAACTAAGTGAGCATCATCCTACTCACCTACACGAAAACACCAGTTTTTTAATAGAAATGCTTTTCGGTACCTAGGGCCTGTTGATTTTTGTTGTACATCAAAGTTCAACAGGCCCTAGTTGGCATTACTGAAAAGCATCGCTCTAATGCATGGAGAAACAGAGGTATGATTCAAAGCCTATAACCAGTGCAATAGTCTTTATTTCTTTTTCAGTGGTGAGTTATAGGCCACTGATTGGCTGCACTCATTACTTTTCTACAAATTGTGCCGGTGTCGTATTAGTTTCTTTTAAAAAGCGTCGATGATACTGCCGCTACCAAACCACTACCTTTAATTTTTGGCTAGCTTCCATACACTGAGCGTCTCAAGAAAAGCCAATTAAGGACCTGCAAAGTTGAGTGGTTCCATTCCTTCGCATACAAGTAACACATAAGTTTGGGCATAACTCACTCAATATCAATGAAGTAATACAACAATAATGCGCGCTTACTTAAATGACAAATAAGACGTGCATAGCTCTTAAACTAGCATACCGTGGGACATTTCACTTTTAATGACCCGTTAATCTTCTATTAATGCTGTACAAAAGTCTCCTTCATCGTAGCTAGCTATCATTAAGTTCATGAACTGTAGAGCAGATTTATAGACCTCTATCAACAATGTGATACAGGTTCTGCTCTAGGCAAACGAATCAGTAAATAACAAATATTTATTTTGCATATGACTAAGGAGTCAGACGATGAAAAAGCTAAACACGTTAGTAACAAAAGCAACCTTTGTAGCAACCACCGTCATGTTAGTAACCGGTTGCAGTGCAGTGGCAAAACCACAAATGACGCATTCAGCTAAACCTAATGTACCGGCGTTAAAAGCTAAAGCGCTGGACAACGCACTACTTTATTCAGATGAATGTATTACTGAGCGAGAGGTGGTAGCCGCACAACAGAAGTGGGGTGATGGCATAGTGCGAATTGGTGCAGTGTTTAGTAACGACGGTGATTACTCCGGCGAGGCCGCAGATTTCATACAAGCTATGTACGGTTACGACTTAAGCAGCGTGCTGTTTAAACCAACGCTTGCTGCCAACGACCAGTTCCGCTCAAGCTTTGACGCTGCACTTTCTTACTTTGTTGGTGGTAATGACGCTTACGAAGAAGACAAAGGCTTTGCAATAAAGCCTTACACGAATGTGAAATTCGACAATGTGGGTATTATCAACAACAGCTGTCGAATGGCTGTTGCCATGGGTAACTACTTCTTTACTGACACAAAAGGTGGCGAAACGAAAGTGGAATATACCTTTGCCTATGTTAAAGATAGTGACGGCGACCTGCGTATTGTTGCTCACCAATCCTCATTGCCGTACAAACCAAACAGTAACTAAATAGTCCTTAGCCCTTCAATTCTTAAAAGTGAGAGGGGCATAACACTCTCCCTTTACAGGCAAAGCGTTCCTTCTCTTTCACTTCGCCTCTTTTTTATTTTCAATGAGAAAAGCTACGTACGCAAACGAATTGTGACGCCATCACGAACCACAACCTCGCTCTCACGTTCTTCGGAAGCGGGTAAGATCCAAACAAGAACCCAAACAAAAGGCCCTTAATACGCTTTGAATAAAATTGGGAGACAAGGGTCTGCCTCAATCATGTAAAAAATGCATTCGTACGTGTAATCGTGACGTTAATTAACTGCAGATACGGTCTAGCAACCATAGAAAAATCAGAATATATAGATATATTTCAAATACTTATAAAACAGGCACGGAGATAGCATTAGTTAATGTGAAAGTAACGGAAGCAATTCGAGGATTAAGTTATGTTAGGTTGGGCAATCACATTTTTTATCATCGCCATTATTGCAGCAGTTTTTGGTTTCGGTGGCATCGCAGGTGCAGCAACAGGTATCGCACAATTTCTGTTCTTTGTGTTTATCGCGTTGCTCGTAATTTCACTTATCGCAAATGCGCTACGTGGAAAAGCACCAAGAGCATAAAAGTAAAAAGTATTTAAATAGGAAAAAGGAGTAAGGATATGTTTTCATTTAAGAACCTTTCAAAGGTACTAGTAGCATCAGCATTTGCACTATCACTAGCAGCATGCGGTGACGGTGAAGCCGAAGACGCAGGCGAAGAATTAGACGAAATTGTTACCGATGCAGGCAATGCCGTTGAAGACGCTTGTGAAGATGTGAAAGAAGGCGTAGACGCTGAAGATAAAGACTGTTAATCACGTTTTTATCAAAAAAAGGGTCAGACAATGTCTGGCCCTTTTTGTATTTGTCGTCGAAAACGCTTAACCTGACTGTGTTGGTTAAGACACTTCCTCACCACCTAACTCACGGGCAAGATCGTCGAGTAAAGATAGCGTGGAATCAAACTCACCAAGCCTATATCGGTATTTTACGCTCACGTGATGATCAGAGCGCCCAAACTTCACTTTTAGCCCTTCAGCATCAATATGCTTAACGGTATTAAAAAACCGATAAGCAAACATTTCTGTTTCAAATTGAAACTCAACACTGTTTTCCATATAAGCTTTCCGTTTAAGCGACAATTTCAGGATGCGCTTCAATGACTGAAATAACCCGTTGAAGGTAATGGTTATCTGCTTCGCTTATCGAATCGTACGATAACCAGTCTGCAAGAATGTCGGGGGGCGCTGCTGCCTCACCTTGTTCCAACTTAGCTGTCATCATTTGTAACTGTACGCTAGAGCGTATAGATGCATCTGCATCAGGGCTTGGCATACCAGTTGCGACTTCCAAGGCTACCGTTAACCATTGTCTGTCGTGCTGAGTTGTTTCATTTCCAGTAGACTGACCTAATACGCTCGCCCAACGCTTCCCTAACGTTTCAGCTAGAGACTGCTCATCACCACTTCCCTCACCTACACTAAGCTGTAGTAAAGAAATCAGAGCCTGAGCCCGCGCCAATAGGGCTTGAGATTGCGCATTTTTAACTTGCGCAGCACGCTTACTTTCAAGTGAATCTATCTTTTTCTCAACTTGTGTACGCTGCGCTCTAGGCAAGTCGGTAAACTGAGCACGAATGTCATTTATTGATTGACCGAACGTGATATTATCGCTGTTTATGTCAATAGCTTCCACTTGCTTAAGTAGCGAATCTACTAACGCATTAAACGCATTGTTCTGGACTTTGCGCTCAGCTTTTAAACGTTCAAACACAGTATCATTTGCGGCTTTAAATTCTGCCCACAACTTGCTTTCTTCGCGTTTACCTGCGTGGCCTACTTCCTTCCATTGACTTTGCAGTTGCTGAGCTTTGTCGGCAGCGTCAGCCACATCATCTTGCAACGAAAGTTGACGAGCCTGAGCAACCAGCGCACGCTTTTGTGTTTGGTTGTCATTCTGCCATTGATTCACTTTAGCTTGAATTGGCGATGACACCGCCTTCCACTCTTGCTTCAGTTGCTCATATATTTCACGCTCAACTTGACCAGTACCATGCCACTGTTTAGAAACTCTATCAAAAGCCTTCACTAACTCAGCTTCCGGCATGTTAATGTCCATTGCCTTCACCGTAGCGATAATCGATATGCGCTGTTCACGCGCAGCGGCCCGCTGTGCGTCTAACTTTGCGTAATGCGCTCTACAAGGCTCGAAGGCCTTTTCAAGTGCATTATCAAATTGCTGTTGTAACAACATATCTTCACTGCTTTCTTCACTATCAGACGAAGACGACGTTAAAGATAACCATTGCTTGCGCAGATACTTAATAGCTTCACTTCTCTGCTTTATGTTATCGACATCGGCATTTGCCAGCGCGATTGCTTCTTCCACAAGCGCTGGCTTTCGCGGCGCAGCTAGGTAATCCTGCCACCCTTCTAGGCGCGACACATCAGCTGCCGTTTTCTCAAAGCGCTTTTCCACATACTTTTTCGCTGAATCTGGCAGCGCAGAATAACTTACCTGAAGCTTTGTAAACTTAGAAATTGCAACGCGAAACTTACCCTGGGCAATTAAGTTGTCGATAACACTAATGTGCTTTCTAATGTGTTTTACTTGCTCATTTTCTTTGGATTTTTGAGCACGATCTTTGGCATTTACACTGCTTGTCGCTGCGTTAAAACGTTTAGACAACACCTTAGGAATGGCATCGACTTCGCGACTAAGCGCTTTGTACGCTTGACGTGCTTCGTCAAACTCCGCTTTAAGAGCCACTACGCTGCTGTTTTGTGCTTCATCACTACCGTTTACTTGACTTAAATCCTCAGTCGATGCGCTAGCTTCTTCAACACTCACGTCACGAGTACCTTTATCCGACCCGCTATCGTTTACCGATACGATCTTAGCGGCAATATCTTCAAGCAACTGAAGTTTAATTAACAGCTTCTGACCGTATTGTTGCTGCATAGAAAAGCGATCAAGCTGCGCATTTAGTCCGTCGACAACGCGCTTGATCTCCGTAATTCGCTTATCGATAGCAGATTCTTTATCTAAACGCGCTAGCTGCTCAAGGGTTGCTTCAACACCACGTACGCTTTCATTAACCGTTGCAACATCAGCAAGTGTCGCTTCACAAAGCCGGTTATTATACAGCCAGGCAACCTGCTCTTTGGCGTAAGTCAGCTGCTGCTCGCACAAAGCTTTGGTATTGGCACGTTGCGACGCTTGTTGCTTTTCTTCCCATGCAGGGCGAATACGGCTTAAATATCGCTCAAGCTGCTCACCTATACGGGCGCGCTTTTCTTCGTATTCAGCGCCGTCTTCTGGAGTGAGTAAATCAATTTGAGCAAACAGCCCTGTCAACTCGCTCTCCAGCTCATTGCGTTTTTCATCAATAGTCTCTACATCTGACTTGTCGAGTAAAGCCTGATATTTAGACAGCACCAAAGTAAGCTGTTTTTTGAGCTCTACCGGGCGCTTTGCAGCCTCTTTGATAGCATCGATCCGCGCACTAATTTGCGTAGTAAGCGCATCGTCTGACACTTTCTTAGCAAGCTTCTGCAAGTCCGATACGTCTGAATGAGCATTAATTAGCTGGGTTTGCAGTTGGGTACTCGCACCTTCTAAGAAAACAAACTGAGTAAAAGACGGCTTCCCCACTTTTTCAATTAGTGCGTTAGCTAAGTCGTCGTCTTGTAAAAGCGTAGGCTCTTTTTTCAATATTTGTGGTGTTAACTGCACCACTAAATCAGCGCTGGCCGTTTCAGTTAAAAAAGAGAACTTCTCTTGACGGGAAAGTGTCACATCACCCTCACCCAGTAGTGCGGCGTTTACCTTTTTTTCAGCGGTTTTTTTAACGCGAGACTGCTTGGCAATTTGCGACATTTTAAGCCACAACACAAAGCTATTTAGCTTTTCAAGTGCGGCCAAACTGACATTTGCATCTTCGTCATTAAATGCCAGTTCGTGAAGAATTGTTTTTTCCTGTGCCTTGTCGGGAGAAAGACTCTCGATCGCCTGCATCCGTTTTTCAGGCTTTGGGCTTTGGTGTGAAGGCGCAAATATACGACTAAATATCATCCTGTTTAAACCGCGCTATTGTGTTTTCATTTTCCTGCTCATCTCGTAACGAGCGTTTAAAGTCGGCTTTGCTCTTATGAACAATCTCGCCGCTTTCACCTACTGTCATATGCTCAGAGGATTTTTCTATTTTCGCTTGATACAGCATTACGGCCTGCATGCTGCTTGCTTTTTGCTCTTCGTTTAAAGGCGTACCGTCAGGCCACCTACCTGTTTCAACAGCCTGGCGCAGACGCTCGTATATCTCCGGCGTCATACTGGATAATAGTGCTTCTATATTCATTTAGGAAAAACGCTTTATGTAAACAATTCGCGCTCGGTTTACTAAGTACCATACAAAGCCAACCACAGCGCCCAAAATAGCTAAATTATGTTGCAAGTCACCTGGACGAGTTCCGCCCCAATACATAAAACCAAAACTGGCAACAAATATCAGCATAGCAAGAAGCGATTGGTTCTGGATACTGGCTAATTTTTTAAATCTTTGTAAGCTTTGTTTGCGCTCTATATCTTCTGAAGTCGCATCTCCGATTTTAAAATCGCAGTGAGGACACGTCTTAGCTTTATCAGACGTTTTCTTGTTACATGAAGGACAGTCAACTAATGCCATATGTTGCTCCTATTTATTGGGTGCGAAATGGAAATGCGCTATACGCCTTTAAGCGAGTAAGCATTTTTACGCGGATGGGTATCATACTTAAGTTCATCACAACAATGAAGTCGATTCTGTGGATTAACCTTATCGCCATAAAACAAAAATGCGCAGGGTGTTAACTTTTGTACAAAGTTCACCGCTACGCATTTTTATCTGGTGACCGACTTGCCTTTTCTCTCAATAAAACTCAAGAAAAGACAATACTCACCTTATTTTTTATGTCGAGACCAGTAGTCGTTGACGGTTTCCTTCATCTCTTTACAAAGCAACATGATGCCGAACAGGTTTGGCAAGGTCATTACCACGATAGCCACAGCTGAAAGTGCCCAAACTAATGTGGTGTCAGAGAATGCTGCCCAAACGAAACCAGCGACATAGATGACGCGATACGGCATTACCGAACGTGGACCAAACAAATAGGTCATGGCGCGGTCACCGTAATATGACCAGGCAATGGCGGTTGAGAAAGCGAACAACATAAGGCCAATTGACACGATATATTGACCAAAATCGCCAAAGAAACCACGGGTAAAGGCAATGGTAGTAAGCGCTGCTGAGTGAACCAGCGACTTACCGCTTACTTCAAGATTCTCTTTAACCGGTTTTCCGTCGACAATCTTAAGCGTGCCGGTAAACAAGTCTTCACTGCCTACTGCGTACTTTACGTCTTCTGCTACAGACCTAGCGTTAAGCAGAGTAAAACCATCGCTTACCGCCGTGCCGTTAACAACGGTAATTGAACCCGTGTAAGGTTCAACTACGTTACCTTCAATCTCGTTTAGATAGCCATATAATTTATCGACATCAGCTTGGTTGGTATCGTCGTATTTTCCTGCCACGAAATACATATCGGAACGATCGAACACGTTTTCGTGTTTTTCTTTCCACACGCCTGACGACAGAATAACCAAACCCGTTACAGTACAAATTAAAATAGTGTCGATGAAGGGTTCAAGCAGTGACACCATACCTTCTGACGCAGGCTCTTTCGTTTTTGCTGCTGCGTGGGCAATAGGCGCAGAACCTTGACCCGCCTCGTTTGAAAACAGGCCGCGGTTTACACCACGGTTAAATGCATAAGCTAACGACGCCCCTAAGAAGCCACCTGCGGCTGCTGAACCGGTAAACGCATCACCAATAACTGCCGCAAATGATGGACCGATATTTTCTAGATTAGCGAAAATAACGGCAAGGGCACCAATAAGATAAATAACAGCCATGACTGGAACAACGCGCGCCGTAAACGCTGCAATGCGTTGGATACCACCAAGAATGACCAAGGCTAGAAGAATACCCAGTACACTACCTACTACCCACGGTTCAAAACCAAAAGTGGCTTCAATACTCTGCGCAATACCGTTACTTTGAGGAAGGTTGCCGGTACCAAATGAACTGACTACCGTTGCAACAGCAAATGCAACCGCTAACCACTTCATGTTTAAGCGACGGTCCATATAATACATGGGGCCACCCGCCATGGTGCCGTCTTCCGTTTTTACGCGGTACTTATGCGACAGGGTAACTTCTACAAACTTTGTCGTCATACCCAAAAAGGCCGTTACCCACATCCAAAATAGTGCTGCGGGGCCGCCAAGGAAAATAGCAAAAGCAACACCTGATATATTACCTGTACCTACCGTGCCAGACAGTGCGGTAGTTAGCGCGCGAAAGTGCGTGGTGTCACCAGGGTCGCTCTCCTTATCAAACTTACCAGTAACAACCTGCCAAGCGTGTTTAAAGAAACGAATTTGCGGAAACTTAAGATAAACCGTAAAGAAAAGACCTACGCCTAACAGTACATAAGGAAACCAGAACGCGCCCCCTAAGAAACCATCGAGCATAGTTAGAAAACCATATAACCCTTCCAACGTTATTCCCCTTTTTTATTATGTTTAATTGTTGTTTTATTTTGATAATTAAAAGGCCTCTTATTGTCGAGGCCTTTTTTGCGGAAGCTTTTGCTTCCTTATTTCTATTTTATTGCTCCGGTGCTTTTAGCTTTTTAACAACTGCATTCACACCAATAAGTAAATCTTCACCTAGCTGACGGCTGCGCTGTACCGACCAACCGTAAATGTCGTCTGGTACATCAGCGTTATCTTTAAACGGCATTTCTACTGTGTACGCCATACACTTGAACTTCTCACCCACCGCATTTGACGCTACAGTCAGATTAGCCTTACCCGGCTCGTCTTTATCGTAGCCAAACTCGTCTTGAAACTCTGGCGTTGCACTTAACAGTGCATCTTTGAACGTATTTTCAAGCATTTTGATGGTGTCATTGTAGCTTGGGTTACCCTCACTTCCTGCGACAAAGTTGTAGGGCAGTGCCTCATCACCGTGCAAATCAAGATACATGTCTACACCAATTTCGCTCATTGCGTTAAGTACGTAAAGTACTTCGGGGCTTTTTTCTTGCGATGGTGTCGCCCACTCGCGGTTAAGATTGGTTCCTACAGCATTAGTGCGCAGGTGACCACGTGCACTGCCGTCTGGGTTCATGTTTGGCACAATGTAGAAAACAGCATTATCAAGCAACTGTCGCGCCAAACCATCTTGCTCGTCGAGCAGACGGTAAATAATACCTTCTGCACACCACTCGGCCATGGTTTCGCCAGGGTGTTGACGTGCCGTGATCCAGACTTTTTTCTTCTCTGGTGTTTCTTCACCGATAACCAGCATAGACATATCACGGCCATCAAGGGTAAGGCCTAAGAATTTGTGCTCGCAAAGTAGTGACATTTGCGCGTCGTGCACGAGATCAAGGTGACGTTCGTAGCTGTAAGGAATGAAATACGCGAAGTACACGCTTGGCTGTTCTAGCGTTAGTGAGAACGTAAGGTTGTCACCGTCAAATTCACTAGGAATTCTAAACCAAGTTTGACGGTCGTAAGACGCGAGAACGTTATATCCCTTCCAACCTTCTGGATATGCTGATTTTGCCAAATTACCAATGGTCATTGTGTGAGTTACAAAAGTTTCGCCCACTAAACGAAAATGGAACCACTGAGCAAATTCAGATTGGTTGTCGTTGGGAATAGTTAGACGGATATCGTCTGGTGATTGTGCGCTAACAACTTCAATGTTACCGCTGTCGAATTGACTGGAAATATGCATAGACTGTCGTTTTCCTCATTATTTGAGCGCTAATTTAGCATAGACGTAAACACAAATTCCACGCGTACAGCGGGTTTTGTACTATCGAAAGTATACAAAATGTTTACACCATCAAAAAACCGACCACTTAGGTCGGTTTTTTATACAATTCTTAAAATGCGTATTACTTAAAGCGGCAACGTAGGGAAGCTTAGCCCTGCCATATCACGAACTACGCGCAATACCTGACAGCTGTAACCAAACTCGTTGTCGTACCACACATATAGTGTCAGGCGGTTATCTGCGGCGATGGTTGCCTGAGAGTCAACCACAGACGCAGCGCGAGAGCCGACTAAATCTGTAGATACAATCTCTTTACTTGCGGTGTAGTCAATTTGATGTTGAAGCTTCGAAAACAGCGCTGTGTCACGCAAAAACTCATTTACCCCGATGCGATCTACCTGCGTTTTAAGATTTAGGTTCAAAATCGCTAACGATACGTTAGGCGTAGGTACGCGGATAGCATTACCGGTAAGTTTACCTGCCAGTTTCGGGTACGCTTTGGCAACTGCTTTCGCAGCGCCCGTTTCGGTAATAACCATATTAAGTGGCGCGCTACGTCCTCGACGGTCACCTTTGTGGTAGTTATCAATAAGGTTTTGGTCGTTGGTGTAAGAGTGAACGGTTTCAACGTGACCGTTTTCAATGCCATATTCTTCGTCTAGCGCTTTAAGTACCGGCGTTATCGCGTTAGTCGTACAGCTTGCAGCAGAAACAATTGTATCTTCTGGTGTGACTTCTTCGTCGTTTACACCGTGCACAATGTTCTTAATGTCTCCTTTACCAGGGGCTGTAAGAATGGCTTTCGCAGCGCCTTTAGCTTTGAGGTGAAGGCCTAGGCCATCGCGGTCACGCCAAATACCCGTATTGTCTACAATGATGGCGTTATCGATGCCATATTGAGTGTAATCCACTTCATCTGGGCTGTTGGCATAAATGACTTGAATGTACGAACCGTTTGCTTTTAGCGCGTTTCGCTCGTGGTCAACGGTGATGCTGCCGTTGAACGGCCCATGCACAGAATCGCGGCGCAGTAAGCTTGCGCGTTTTTCTAGGTCACCATCGCGCCCGCCACGGACCACAATAGCACGTAAGCGAAGCTTATTGTTTTTACCTTGGCGCTCAATAAGCAAGCGAGCAAGTAAACGACCTATACGGCCAAACCCATATAGTACAACGTCCTGAGGTTTCTGATCGTCCTCTTTGTCGGCAACGTCGTTTAGTTTTTCGTTAAGGTAGGCCGTAAGGTCGCTGTTGTCGACCGCAGAACCGTAGTGAAAATCAAACGCTAATTTACCTATATCAATTTGAGCCGGGGCCAGTTTCATACTGCTCAGAGCTTCTAAAATTGGAAAACTCTCGCGTAGGCGTAGCTTAATACCTTCGTGCAGACGTACTTTGCGGTGCGCTTTAATAACATCAATAGCGCTGGCGTTCAGTAACGAGCGTCCATAAACTGAAATTTCAACGGCCTTATTGCGGTACAACTTACCAATAAGGGGCAACATCATTTCTGCGTATTCCTGACGCTCTTGCCAGCTGCTTTGTAATTCCTGCTCATACTGTTGATTCATGCTTCTGCCTTTATCGATATTAATTTAACGGTTGTCGTCGTTGTAAGCGCAGCCTATCTTTCACTAGTACAAACGCTCTCAACTTATCCTAATTACGCGTCAGCTTTTTATTATTTTTAGGGTACACTAGGTGAGTTTTCGCCTGACGGTGACGAGCGCTATCTTAAATAAACAAGCTAGGAAGACCAAATTGTCAATAATTTTCAAAACCTCTATAAAAACGCATGTAACAGAGAGTTTATTTGGTAAGTTTCCAACAAAAAGTTGTTTAACGACGGTATGTCTTGCAATAACGACAGTATTGACTGGTTGTGGCGACCTTTTCGAGCCGACTATCAGTGAAATTTGTGAATCTCACAGCGAGATTTGCTCAGATTTGAATTTGGATGCACGTTGTCGCGCTGAACGCGCTGAAATTATTCGTCTACGTTATTACAACGCAGATTCAAAAGACGACGCTTACAAATACCCTCTCCTTCTCAGCTTCGAAGAATACTTAAGTTGTGTTGAAGTCGTCCAGCATATCGAACACGTTAAACGCAAAGACAATGAAGCTTCAAGACTAAAAGGTGTCATGACTGCTCAGCGTGAAATTAAACGCCTAAACCGTGAAACGAAGGACTCGCTTGACCCTTATCTTTCGTTCTATCACTGGACACGTCATAACGACAACGATGCTTTTCATCGCTTTGAGCGCTATGTGGCTAGCAACCGCGTTAGCGACCCTAAGCTATTGGTCGCCATGGCCTCTGTTCTTATAAAAACAGACCAGAAACGAACAATAAAAACCTTGTATCGCGCGCTAAGTTTATATACTGATAGCGAAAACATTGATGTCGGTATCTTCCACTCGCTCGCGTCTATGGGAATGGATATGGATAACTATCGTCTTGCCTACGTTTGGTATGGCGTGGCGGAAGAATATGATAAGAGGCTTAACGACACTCTGCGCGTGCAGCTGGGCCAACAACACAATCTTCCAGTAGACGTTCTCGATAACATCGTTGAGGAGATAGTCAGCAGTCTAGATAGCGGCACCTTCAACGCGGTTTCATTAAAACTCGATAAACTCTGATTTTTTGAAACTCAATTACACAATTTTATTCATATTATGAATAAGAAAAACGCCATTTATGGTGTTTTTTTGGGGGGCAAGTTGCTCGACGCTTCGCGCAAGGTTAAATTTTAACCAGATGTTTACCTTAATTCTGTGCGCACCTCGGTTAGGGCACTTTGATCTATCACCTTTTAACCTTTAATTTTTGTATTATCCTTACCCTTAAACGTCATAGACAACGAATTCACACAGTATCTTTGACCTGTTGGCGCTGGGCCATCGGGAAATACATGTCCTAAGTGCGAACCGCACTGCTTACAAAAAATCTCAACTCTGCGCATACCGTGACTTAAGTCTTCTCTGTAGTTTACGTTACCGTCATCGAGCTGCTTATAGAATGAAGGCCATCCACAACCTGCGTCAAATTTAGTATCGGAGGGAAATAGTGGCGCCTCGCAGCACTTACATACGTATAAACCTTCTCGCTGCTCGTCTAGCAAGACCCCCGTAAAAGGCCGTTCAGTACCTGCTTCGCGGCAAACATAATATTCTTCGTCGCTAAGCTGGGTTTTCCAGTCTTTTCCTGCCATTGATTCGTTCGCTTTTTTACCTGTGGACATAACTTACCTCTTAAAACAAAAAAGGTGTATTTGAAAACAAATACACCTTCATTTAGTTTACGCTCAATTATGAGCGCGTGTAATTCTATTTATCTCGTACTACTTTTTGATAGCGGTTTGCGGTCGTGCAGGATCACTCCACTCAATGTGATACTTTTTCCCCGCTGGTTTATCTACACGCTGATAGGTATGTGCGCCAAAGTAATCGCGCTGCCCTTGCAGCAAATTAGCTGGTAGCACAGCAGTGCGATACGAATCGTAGTAGCTAAGCGCTGACATCATTGCAGGGCAAGGTACGCCAGCCAATGTTGCCTGAGCAATAGACTCGCGCCAATCAGCTTGATATTGAGTAATTTGCTCTGCAAAAAATGGATCCATAAGCAGATTAGCTAAATCTTCATTATTCTCGTAAGCTTGAGAAATAGACTGAAGAAATACAGCGCGAATAATACAGCCTGCACGCCATATTTTAGCGATTTCACCAAACTCTAAGGTCCAGCCGTGTTCCTTGCCCGCCATTGCCATTAGCTGAAAACCTTGTGCGTACGCACAGATTTTAGAGCAATAAAGCGCTTGTTCCAGCTTATTAATGATAGACATTTTCTCGTCAGCGCTAAATGTCGGTGTATCAGGTCCTGCAAGCAATTTGCTCGCTGCTACGCGCTCGTCTTTCAAACTTGAAATGCTGCGTGCGAATACTGCAGAAGTGATGGTCTGTGCAGGGCTACCTACTTGCAATGCACTTACTGCAGTCCAAAGGCCTGTACCTTTTTGACCCGCTCTGTCTAAAATGACGTCAACCAATGGCTGTTGTGTTTCAGGGTCCATTTGTTCGAGCACTTCAGCGCTAATTTCCATCAGATAACTATTTAGCTTACCTTCGTTCCAGCGACGAAACACCTCTGCAATTTCAGCTGGCGCCATGTGCAGCGCTTCGCGCATTATATGGTAAGTTTCACAGATTAGCTGCATGTCTGCGTACTCGATGCCATTGTGCACCATTTTTACATAGTGCCCTGCCCCCACCGGACCGATATAGGTCGCGCATGGCTCACCCTCTAGCACCGGCTGGCCTGGGGTGTGGCTTTCCAAGGGTTTACCCGTTTCAGGGTCAACCTTTGCAGCGATAGCTTTCAGTACTGGCTCAATGCGAGTCCACGCGTAAGGGTTACCGGATGGCATCAAAGATGGCCCGAAGCGCGCGCCTACTTCACCACCTGACACGGCGGTAGAGAAGAAGATAAATTTACCTTTGTACTGCTCTTCACGTGCTACAGAGTCTGTCCACAAGCTGTTACCAGTATCAACCACGATATCGTCTGCGTGAATACCGGCATCGATAAGGTGATTACAAACATGATCAACGGGATCGCCAGCAGGCACAGAAATAATAATAAGATGCGGGGCTTTTAACTTGCTTAAAAGCTCGGTGTAAGAACTGCAGCCTTCAACTCGAGGCTCAGTATTTTCGGCTCTTTCACTTGCGTCTTTGGCAAGAATAGACTCAACTTTGTTTTGGTCTAAATCGAAACACGCTACACGATAGCCATGGTCTACTAGGTTCATGGTAAGGTTACTACCCATCACCCCTAAACCAATAAAACCAATATCACACGACTTGTCTTCGTGCGAATTACCACCTTTCTTTTGCATAGGAACACCCTCACATTTCAGATGGCTGCGCATGATACCACCAGAAAGAATAAAGAACAGTCTAAGCTTACAATTTAGTGCGTGCTGGTGTAATTGTCACCAACGGTAAACATTAACGGGTTCGACAGCGTATTATGACCGATATTTTACTACGCTTATTATATGTAGTGAGCGCACGGGCACTCACCCTGTACAAAATTCACACAAAGGTAAAGACTTTGTTTCTCATCTGTCTGCCCTGCTTATTCACCTCTTGGTAGCAAGCTCCGTTTTACCTTTGTCTGTGAAATATTGTTCTTACACACTAAATCTTAATAAACATCAGCCCTTGTTAACGCCACGGGGTTATCCCGAAAACTGAGAGAAGCTAAACAAGGTAAGCGATCTGCTGGCCTGTAAAAACACTTTTTGAATACAAATTGACGGTTGCTCTTCGAGGGAACTGTAGCGTGTATCAAGATGCATTGTCCATCCACCTCTCGGTATGACAGAAGGCAAATGAAACCGCACGTCACTTTCGCTTGCATTTACACATAAGAACCAATGCTCAGGCTTTTGATCGCCCATTACACAACCTTTTATTTCTACACCAAACGCTTTGTTGTGGTGTGCATTCCAGTCTTCTGACGCCTTGTCAGAACCATCGGGCTTATACCAGTTTATTTCTTTCACGTTCCGCGACAGCGTAAAAGTATCATCATGCAGCTTTAATTCACTTAACAGCAATGATGACTGACGCAAACGGATAACGTACTGACAGAAGCTCAGGAAATCTTGCTTGCGCTTGTTTAATTCCCAATTCATCCAGCTAATTGGATTATCCTGACAGTAGGCATTGTTATTGCCATTTTGGGTGCGGCTTAGTTCATCCCCGCCCAGAATATGCGGTGTACCTTGGGAGAAAATCAGGGTTGCGAATAGATTGCGCTTCTGGCGTTCACGAGTAGCAAGAATTTGCTCATCATTCGTTTCCCCCTCAATACCATAATTAGCAGAAAGGTTGTGCCCATGGCCATCACGGTTTTCTTCTAAATTATCGAGATTATGACGTTCGGCGTAGGTCACCATATCGTGCAGCGTGAATCCATCGTGGTAGGTCACGTTATTCACCGACGTACTGATATGTCGATGACCTTTGTGAAAGATATCTCGTGAGCCCATCAAGCGTGTAGCAAAGTCAGCTGTTACCCCGTCATCGCCCCGCCAAAAAGCGCGCACGGTATCGCGATATTTATCGTTCACTTCTAACCAAGGTGACGGAAAGTTTCCGACTTGATAGCCGCCGGGACCAATATCCCATGGTTCAGCTATCAACACCTTTTCTTTTAAAATAGGATCGCTCCTGATAGCTCGTAACAACCCTGATTTTTTGTTGAATTCTTGCGGCTCTCTGCCCAAACATACTGCTAAGTCGAAGCGGAAGCCGTCCACACCAATAACGGATACCCAATGACGCATAGCATCTAAAATGAGACCCATCATAAATGGTTGTGCTGTATTTACCGTGTTACCACAGCCAGAGTGATTGGAATAAACCAGTTCTCCATTCTTTGTTTGTTCAAGCAAATACGCTTGGTAAGGGCAGAAACCCTTGTAGGATAAAATGGGGCCGCCAACGCCTGCCTCTGCAGTATGGTTAAATACTACATCAACGATTACCTCTAATCCGGCAGTGTGATAAGCGTCAACCATAGACTTCAATTCAGCAAGGGCATCTGATACTCCGTAACGAGGCTCTGGCGAAAAAAAGTTAACCGGATTATATCCCCAATAATTGGTCAGGCTTTTCTCTGTAATAAATGGTTCAGGCATGAATGAGCACAAAGGCATAAACTGCACCGTTGTTACGCCTAATGCTTTTAGATGCTTGATTACGCTCGGGTGTGCAGCACCTAAAAATTTTCCCCGGTGTTCTTTAGGAACATCTGGATGGCGCTTTGTGAGACCTTTAACATGCGCTTCATAAACGATACGCTTGTGTTTCGGGATAGCAGGCGCGCTAACATGACTGGGCGCGTAGCCCTTGTGGTCAATCACAATACTTTTTGGGATCATAAACTGAGAGTCGTGTTTATATTGCCTAGCATCCCATTTTATTGCGCGGCTAATTTTCTTGGCGTAAGGATCGATAAGCAATTTGTCGGTGGGTACAGCATGTAAACCACCCTCCCCACGCTCTACGCGATAACCATAGTACTGCCCTGCCTTAACACCGCTAAAGTGACCGTGCCAGACATCACCGGTCTTCTCAGGTAAAGCGTGCTCGCTTATGGCCTCTTCCGTGTCACTATTAAAAAAACACAACACAACCGCCCTTGCGTCGGGAGCGTACACGGCAAAATTACAACCATCTTCTGTAATAGTTGAGCCAAGTGGGTGGGCTTTACCCATTCCACTTTCTACAATTAGTGCGGTGTCTCGAATTTCGTTCACTACGTTCTCAATCTATCTGTTCGCCAGAGCCTGAATTGCTAGGCGACTAATCCACATTGGTAACATAAAATACCGTAGCGAGCGGCGGTAAGGTAACCTCCGCCGAATGCGCACGCTCATTCCAAGGCATTTTCTGGGCCTTTACAGTCGACACAACTTCATAATTGCTGCCCCAGTAAGTACCGTCATCTGTATTAAGTGCCAGCGTAAGCGTGCATGCATCATCTACGCCTATTCTGAAATTTTTGCGTGGTACAGGCGTAAAATTAGACACCACGTACACTTTTTGTTTGGCGTCTTTCGACATTCTTACAAACGACACTACACTTTGGTCCGCATTATTGTGATCTAACCAAGCAAAACCGCTGGGTTCGTGATCCTGCTCATACAATGCGGGCGTCGTCGTATAGAGGTGGTTGAGCGCCTTATAAAGCGCTTGAATGCCTTTGTGTTTTTCGTAATCGAGCAAGTGCCAGTCTAAACTGCTGTCATGGTTCCATTCACGGGCTTGCGCAAGCTCATTTCCCATAAAGTTGAGCTTTTTGCCCGGGTGACCGTACATGAAACCCGCATAGCAACGTAGGTTAGCTGCTTGTTGCCATTCGTCGCCAGGCATTTTGTGCAACATACTGCCCTTACCATGCACCACTTCATCGTGCGAGATAGGCAGCACAAAGTTCTCGTCAAACGCGTAGACCATGCTGAAGGTAATATCACCGTGGTGATAGTTGCGGTATGCGGGGTCCTTCGCAATGTAGTGCAATGAGTCGTGCATCCATCCCATATTCCACTTAAAGCCAAAGCCCAACCCACCATCAAATACTGGGCGAGAGACCTTGGGAAATGACGTTGACTCCTCGGCAATCGTCATAGCGTCAGGGAAGTGCTTGTACACTTCTTCATTCATCCATTTAAGTAAGCTGATAGCCTCGTAATTCTCGTTACCACCATCCACATTGGGGATCCACTCACCGTCATTGCGTGAATAATCGAGATAAAGCATGGATGCCACAGCATCAACCCGCAATCCATCAACGTGGAATTTGTCTAGCCAGAACAATGCGTTCGCTACCAAGAATTGACGAACCGTGTCTTTACCAAAATCGTAAATGCAAGAATTCCAGTCTGGATGCCAGCCTTTTCTTGGGTCTTCATATTCATAAACGCATGAGCCATCAAATCGAGCTAAACCATGGCCATCTTCTGGGAAGTGCGCAGGTACCCAATCGATAATTACGCCAATACCTGCTTGGTGGGCTTTATCAACAAAATATTTGAAGTCGTCTGGGTTTCCAAATCTGCTGGTTGGAGCGAACATCCCTACTGGCTGATAGCCCCATGAACCATCAAAAGGAAACTCGGAAATGGGCAGCAACTCAAGATGTGTGTAGCCCATATCGCTAACGTAGTTTATTAGGTCATCAGCCAACGCTTTATACGTAAGATAGCGCGCATCACCTTCAATATCAGGACGTTTCCAAGAGCCAAGATGCACTTCATAAATGCTCATTGGGCTGTTGTACTTGCTCTCCTTTCTCTTTTCCATCCAAGCACTATCGTTCCACTCATAGGTATTGTGATTGTAGATTTTCGAAGCGTGGGAAGGGTATTGCTCTGCACTGAAGCCAAGAGGGTCAGCCTTATGAGGTAAGTCGTGACCATGCGCATCTTTAATATGATACTTGTAACGCTCCCCCTCTGCGAGTTCTGGTACAAACAGTACCCAGTATCCCATAGAGGTCTTTTCCATAGGATGCATGCGCGCATCCCAGTGATTGAAATCGCCAATGAGCGACACCGTACTCGCATTAGGCGCGAAAACACAGAACCTTACACCTTTTACAGCCTCGCCTTGTGATGATGTGAGTGTTAAAAGTTGCGCTCCCGCTTGCTCGTACAAGTTTGCAGGCTTGCTGTCGATGTAATGTACCGCATGATATGCCTGTTCAGAGAATTGATAAGGATCGATATAGCACTTATCGTCATTCAAGCCTTTGGCGATAACACGATAAACCTCACCTTGATATTCTTTATGCAGTGGTGTTTCAAAAAGACCATTTTTGGAGATAACGGTTACATTTGCTAGCGCTGCATTCTCCCATTTAATCGTTATTTCACTGGCGTTAGGGCGCCACACGCGAAGTATCGACTTTTGCTGTTTTTTAACTATACCTAAATGGGAAAACGGCTGAGAACATAATACCTGTTCAAACTGCTGCGCTAATTGCATTCACTACTCCTAGTAAAAACCCGCATGGCAGCGGGTTGAATTGAGAGCTTAAATGCGTGGTTCACATTTAAGCTCTATCAAGTACCGTCTTGGTACTTTATCTTACTCGTTTAAGTTACCTAGGCAACCGCCTAATATCATTTCTTTGATAATAGGCAACTAACCTTGGCTTGCTTGCTTTCTGGCATGAGTAAGTTTAGACGCTAACTCATTTATATCATGTCTATCGAACATCGACTCAATATTCTCGGTGAGCTTTCTACGCCAGTTTGGATATTCATCAAATGTGCCTGGGATATTCACCGGCTTATCCATTTCTAGCCAGTCTTCCAACTGTAGGCTCAGCAGTGCACTTGAACCGCCTGCCATATGCACCTGCATACCGTTGTTCAGCTCGCGATTCATACCTGTGTAGTTAACATCGTGGCCCACCTTATCGTTAACGGAACCGTGCCCGTGTAAGGTATCTAGAATCGCTTGTTTGTTTTCATGACGATCCGCATACAGCGTTTGAAGAATTTCTTCTGTTGGATATAGCCCAATTTCTTTACCTAACTCTAGGTCTAAGCAGTGCCAGTAACCAATCAGTGTTGGCATATCATGGGTAGTCAAGGTTGACATCGACTGAACAGGATAGTGGCTAGGTGAGAAGAAACCACCGTCTTCTGCTTGTTCGAAGAAAAATACACGGTATGAGTACACGCCATTATCAGCAAGTTTACTGCGGATTTCTTCTGGCACAGTACCCAAGTCTTCACCAATAACTAAGCTCTGATTGCGATGGCTTTCTAACGCTAAGATACCGAGCAAATCGTCAACAGGATAATAAACATAGCCGCCATCTTTCGCGTTATCGCCCTTCACAACCCACCACAAACGCAGCAACGCCATGACGTGATCTATGCGCAGTGAACCTGACGACGCCATGTTGGACGCGAACAAGTCAATAATAGGCTGATACCCCTGCTCGTATAACTTACGAGGATCCATAGGAGGTAATCCCCAGTTCTGGCCGAGTGGCCCCAAGATATCAGGTGGCGCCCCAACACTTGCGCCTGTACAGTACAGGTCTTTATTACCCCAAATTTCCGCACTGCCTTCGCTAACGCCTACCGCCAAGTCGCGATAAAGGCCAATGGTCATGCCTGCATCTGTGGCTTTGCTACTTGCAAGTTCGAGCTGCTGCGCCGCAACCCATTGAAGGAACAGGTAGAACTTAACTTCATGCTGGTTGGCGCTTTTGAACTTAGCCACCGCTGGGTTGTGGTAGTCTTTGTATTCCTGTGGAAACACTGGCCAACCCCAGCTTTCCTTACCATCAGCTTTTAGGTGTGACTGCAGAGCATCGTACACCGCCAACATATCTAAACTTTCTCCGCCCGCTTCTACGAAGGCTTTGAATGCTTTGTTTTGTTTAGTGTTTCTACGAAGATACTTGGCATCGTATACGTTAAATACCGCTTTTAGCGCAGCTAATTTAACATGCGCCACCGCCTCGTAGTCTACGTGTTCTACGTTACGCGCATGTTCAAGCGTAGCTTTAAATTCATCGTTGCTCACTACCGCTTGTACTGACGTATCCTCATAACCCTCAATAGCGGTAACATCAATATATAAATAGTTCAGCCAGCGACGAGAACTTGGTCCATAAGGCGAGCATGCATTAGGGTTTGCTGGATAAAGGGCATGTATAGGGTTAAGCCCAATAAAGTCTGCACCAACGCCAGCGGCTTTTTCAATAAGTAGCGCTAAATCCGAAAAGTCACCAATACCCCAGTTCTTTTCACTGCGTACACAATAGAGCTGAACGCTTAAGCCCCAAACCTTTTTACCTTCTTTGATCTCGTTTGGCGTATAACACGCTTCTGGTGCCACAATTAATCGCGAGCGAGCAAACTCATCGTCATCTGCACTTAGGGCTATATCGTGATACCCAAGGGGTAAATCCAAAGACAACGTTACGACGTATTCATGGAATTCAACATCATCAATATGCGCCATCGTTGTCATATCCTGATCAACAGGCGTAAATTGATGTGTGAGCACGTCGCCATTTTCACAGGTGATTGTTAGCGTGTGGTCATCGTTTACCAATTCAATAGGCAAACGTACCGCAAGGTAAATTACTTGGTTGTTGCGAACTACTTGAACAGGGTTTAACGGAGACAACCAAACCGATTTTATATCTTGTGTAATTTGTGACTGAATTTTTTCATCACTACTGGTGTCATAGCCAAGTGTGTTAAGTAATTTTGCTTTACTTGATTCTGCGATGGTTGCTGGCTTTCCCCATGCGTCGACGTATTGGGTTTCTATTCCCCGCATTTCAACCAGTTGTTGCAGAAGTTGTTGTGTCATGGTCTATCATTCCTGTTATTCGGTGAAAGACGCAAAGCAAAAGTAAGCATGGTGCGTCTACAAACAAATTTTTAACATTATTCTAGAAACGAGGGCGCGGCGATATCTGAATACGATTGCAATAGCACTTATTCGTAATTTTGCAACACTTTGGCTTTTTATTTTGCTAATTATGGCATTTTGATCCATACTTTACGTAATTAATTTTCACTTTATTTAAATAATCGGGGTACGTTATGACAATTCGCATCGGTATCAATGGTTTTGGCCGTATTGGACGCCTAGTAATGCGCGCAGCAGCAGAGCGCAACGACATTGAAGTTGTTGCAATAAACGACTTACTAGACACGGACTACATTGCTTATCTATTGAAATACGACTCGACACACGGTTTATTCGACGGTGAAGTTACAGTAGATAACAACAGCCTAATTGTAAACGGCAAAACTATTCGTATTACTTCAGAAAGAGATCCAGCTACCCTTAAGTGGGATGAAGTAGACGTTGACGTTGTTGTTGAATCAACAGGTCTATTCCTAACTAAAGAAACTGCAGCGAAGCACATAGAGGCTGGCGCGAAGAAAGTTGTTATGTCTGCGCCTTCTAAAGACGACACGCCAATGTTCGTAATGGGCGTGAACCAAGAAAGCTACGCAGGTGAAACTATCGTTTCTAACGCGTCTTGTACTACTAACTGTCTTGCACCACTTGCCAAAGTACTTAATGACAAGTTTGGTATTGTAGACGGTCTGATGACTACTGTTCACGCTACTACGGCAACGCAAAAAACCGTAGACGGTCCTTCAATGAAAGATTGGCGTGGTGGTCGTGGTGCCGGTCAAAACATCATTCCATCATCAACCGGTGCTGCAAAAGCAGTAGGCAAAGTTATCCCTGAGCTTAACGGTAAGCTAACTGGAATGGCGTTCCGCGTGCCTACACCAAACGTTTCAGTTGTAGACCTTACCGTAAACCTAGCAAAGCCAGCTAGCTATGATGAAATCTGTGCAGCAATGAAAGAAGCGTCAGAGGGCGAGCTTAAAGGCATCATGGGTTACACTGAAGATGCGGTTGTATCTAACGACTTCCTTGGCGACGCGCGTACATCAGTGTTTGATGCCACGGCAGGCATCGCGCTTACTGACACATTCGTTAAGCTTGTCTCATGGTACGACAACGAATGGGGCTACTCGAACAAGGTACTTGACCTTGTGGCTCATATTTCTAAATAATTAACTGTATTTAGCAAAAATAGTTAAACTAACTACGCTAAAATTGAGTTAATCTAAAGGTGTAAACACAACGTTTGCACCTTTTTGTTTTCCGTGGTCGTAAACACACATAATAACGATATTTCGGCGACACACGCTTTCCGGTCGCTTACCCTTTGCTGTTTTCTTATTTAGTCCAAGGAGGACTTATGCCACCTGTTAATTCAGTCACCGTTAGCGAGTCGAATGGGCTTACCTTTTTAGACGTAAGCAATACGTTTGCTTCAGCACGTATAAGCCTTTTTGGCGGTCATATTTTGTCATACATCCCTAAAAAGGATGGTAAAGAACGTCTTTGGGTAAGCCCGCACGCATACTTAAATGGAGAGCGTCCAATTCGCGGAGGTATACCGGTATGCTGGCCCTGGTTCAGCGATGATCACGGCCGAGAAAAAGGTGCCCTCCCCGCCCACGGCTTTTTAAGAACCCAAGTGTGGAAACTGATCCACTCAGAAGAAGCGGATAACGGCACAACAATTACGCTTTCACCAAACTTCACCCGAGCTGAGGGGTTTGAGTATGACTGTAATGTGAACATGATCATTACCGTTGGTGACACAATGGACATCTCGTTAAATACTGAAAACACGGGCGTTACACCTTTTGATTTTAATTGCGCGCTGCATACTTATTTTCATGTTGATCACATACAGCATACACAAATAAATGGCATCGAAGGTCAATATCAAGACAAACTAGACAACTGGAGTTTAAAGCCAACCCCTAGCCCTTACACCATTACAGGTGAGACAGACCGCATTCATGTTGCGCCAATTAAAACTGCAGAAATTGAAGTTGAAGGCAGCCCGTTTACAGAAGTGTTATCCGACGGTAATGACTCTTTGGTAGTGTGGAACCCTTGGTTAGGAGCAGCATCTATTTCAGACATGGACCCATTTGGTTATAAGCATATGCTGTGCGTAGAAACATCAATAACCCAAGGTAAAACGGTAGCGCCTGGCGCTAGTCATACGCTTAGACAAACCATAGTGCCTAAGTGAATTATCTTTAGTGTAAACGCGTTCTACGCGCATTTAAGGGAGTCGACTGTCTCGTTCTTCCGTAAATGACATAAAAAAACCTGCCAATGGGCAGGTTTTTTTCGTTTATACGTTCGGCAAATTACTGTTTAGCGCCCGCAACAGCTTCTTTTGCCAGTTGCGTAATGCGTGCCCAATCACCTGCCTCAATTGCGTCGTCAGGGGCAAGCCATGAACCACCAACACATTTAACGTTATTAAGCGCCAGATAGTCATGGTAGTTGTTTGGGCCAATACCACCTGTTGGGCAGAACGTCACATCAGGGAAAGGACCACTGATAGACTTAATGGCTTTAACGCCACCTGAAGCTTCTGCTGGGAAGAACTTCATGTGGGTGTAACCTGCATCTTTACCCTTCATCAAATCAGAGGTTGAAGAGATACCTGGGATAAGTGGGATTTCCGAATCCATACCCGCCTTGAGCAAATCCGCCGTCATACCTGGGCTAATGGCGAACTTAGCGCCAGCTTCAACTACCGCTTTGAGCTGCTGCGCGTTAGTAACCGTTCCCGCACCAATTAAAGAATCTGGCACTTCTTGTGCGATTCGCTTAATCACGTCGATTGCCGCAGGAGTACGTAGTGTTACTTCTAGTACTTTAATACCGCCTTCCATCAGCGCTTTTGCCAGAGGTACGGCTTTTTCTACGTCATTTATTACCAACACAGGTACAACTGGTCCGGCGGCAAAAATTTCCTCTGGAGAGGTTTTCCATTTCGTTGTCATAATTTAGCTCGCTGTATTTTGATTCAGATATGCAGCCGCACCCAATAAACCATGATCAGGTTCTGCAATTAAATAGGTAGGGATGTCTTTTACGTAATGCTTCATTTGCCCTTTTGCTTCAAAACGCGCTCTAAAATCGCTATTTTGAATAAATTCAGGGAAACGATTAGCAATACCACCACCAATGAAGATGCCGCCTGTGGTCGCCATATTAAGTGCTAAATTACCCGCAAAGCTTCCCATAATTCGACAGAATTGGGTAAGGGTTGCTTCAGCAATCTTACAGGTACCGTTTAGCGCAGCGTCAGTTATCTGAGCGGGCTCAGTAAACACAACTGGCGCTGATGCGTGCTTGGCTAACGCAGTATAGATATTGTGTAGACCGCGACCAGACATCACTTCTTCGGCAGACGCACGCCCTAAAGTAGATTGGAGGTGACGCCATACAACAACATCGGTCTCGTCTACCGGTGCAAAGTCTACGTGGCCGCCTTCTCCGTCCAGCGTCTGCCAGCCAGCTGCGGTCATTGTAATATGCTCAACACCTAATCCCGTTCCAGGCCCAAAAACAGCAATATTGCCATTTTCTTTCGCTGTGCCTTCGCCAATTTGCACGACTTGCTCGCCGCTCAGAACTGGAAGAGAGTGCGCTACGGCCGTGAAATCGTTAATAACGAACAACGCTTCAAGTTTAAGCTGTGAGCTAAGTGCTGTTTGAGAAAATGCCCAACTGTGGTTCGTCATCTCGACGTGGTCGCCTAATACTGGACATGCAATTGCAATGCAACCTTGCGAAAAGTTGTACCCTGTCATGTCGCTAAAATATTGCGCAATAGCAAGGTCAATACTGGCAAAATCTTTACACATGTATTTTTTTATGTCAGCTACACCTGACTCGGTTACCCTTGCAACACGAATATTCGTACCACCAACATCAGCCACAAACTTCTGGCTCATTATGCTTGCTCCTGCGTATAAAACAGTGAACACGCACCTTCTTCCGCACCTGTTAGCATAGCGCGCATACCCGCAAACATTTCACGTCCCATTCCAACATGATGCTTCGTTAGATTTGCTGGAGCAGCTTCACGCGCCGCCAGTGTTTCATCGTCAACGTGAAGTGTAAGCGCGCCAGTTTCGGTATTTAGCTCAATAATATCGCCCTCTTGCACTTTAGCAAGTAAGCCGCCTTTATAGGCTTCTGGGGTAACATGGATAGCCGCAGGAACTTTACCCGATGCACCAGACATACGCCCGTCAGTAACTAGCGCAACTTTGAAGCCTCGGTCTTGAAGCACCCCTAGAGGTGGCGTCAAGCGGTGAAGCTCTGGCATACCAATCGCAGAAGGACCTTGGAATCGAACAACAACAATACAGTCTTTGTCTAACTTGCCAGACTTAAATGCATCATCCAGTTCAAACTGATCTTCAAACACGACCGCTGGCGCTTTGATATTGCAGTGAGGCGTACGGAGCGCTGAGGTTTTAATAACGCCACGACCAAGATTGCCATCAAGCACGCTCAAGCCGCCATCTGGCTTAAACGGTGCGTCAACGGTTGCCAGCACTTCTTTATCAAGGGATTCAGTTGGGCCATCTCGCCATTCTAATTCGCCATCTTTAAGTACAGGCTCTTTAGTATAGAAGTCCAAGCCTTCACCACAAATAGTCTTAACGTCGTTATGCAGTAGACCCGCATCAAGCAACTGTCTAATTAGCAATGACATACCACCGGCTGCAACAAAGTGGTTAATGTCGGCTGAGCCATTCGGGTAAATGCGTGTAAGTAGAGGCACGGCATTAGAGATATCAGAGAAGTCGTCCCAGTTTACGATGTAACCTGCAGCGCGAGCTACCGCAATAAGGTGCATGGTGTGGTTAGTAGAACCACCCGTAGCAAGGAGACCTACAAGGCCGTTCACAATGGCTTTTGCATCTACAATGTGACCAATTGGCGTATAGTTGTCGCCAAGATCAGTTAAGCGTGTTGCTTGAACCGCAGCCGCTTTTGTTAACGCGTCGCGCAAAGGTGTACCTGGATTAACAAAAGACGAACCAGGAAGGTGCAAGCCCATCATTTCAACCACTAGCTGATTCGAGTTTGCCGTTCCATAGAACGTACAAGTACCAGCTGAATGATAAGATTGAGATTCAGCTTCAAGCAGCGCGTCACGCCCTACTTTACCTTCGGCAAATTCTTGACGAACACGGGCTTTTTCTTTGTTTGGAAGGCCCGATGGCATTGGACCTGCTGGCACAAAAACGGTTGGCAAATGACCGAACGTTAGTGCGCCCATTAGTAGCCCAGGAACGATTTTGTCGCAGATACCTAGCATCAGTGCGCTATCGAACATGTTGTGAGAAAGGGCTATGGCAGCACCCTGAGCAATGTTATCACGGCTCATTAGGCTTAAATCCATGCCAGACTGGCCTTGTGTAACACCATCACACATTGCAGGTACACCACCAGCAAACTGGGCTACACTGCCTACATCTTTTACTGCATCCTTGATAAGCGCAGGATAGCTCTCGTAAGGCTGGTGCGCCGAAAGCATATCGTTATACGCAGACACAACAGCCACGTTGGCTTTAGTCATTGAACGAAGGTCAGATTTTTCGCTTGTACCACATGCTGCAAAGCCGTGAGCAAGGTTACCGCATGACAACACGCCACGGTGTGGCCCTTGACGTCGTGCACTCTCAATTTTTTCTAGATACGCCTTACGCGTTTCTTTACTACGCTCGATAATTCGTTGCGTAACTTCAGCAATTTTTGGATTCATGTTTGTCTCCTATGGCGCCCACATCAAAGTAACCGGCGCGCGGTTAACTACGGCGGTGATGGGCTTTTGCGCTTCGGTGGCATTTTCAATAGCGTCAAGTAAAACTTGTTTTTTCTTTTCACCAGTTAAATGCAAAAAGATATTACGACTATTGAGTAACGCTGGTAGCGTTAATGAAATACGTTGATGAGGTGCTGTTGTAGGTTGAACAGCGATGCAGGTTCTGCCGCTGTTCACATCTAAGCCGTCAAGTACTTGCTCAGAGCAAGGGAAAAGCGATGCAGTATGACCGTCTTCCCCCATGCCAAGAATTAATGCATCAAAAGGTTGCGACATGCTAGCAAGATTTGACTCTGCTGCATTTACGCCTTCGTTTGCATCGTCAGCTTCGCTTTTCAATTCGATAAAACGAGCCGCTGCGGCTTTATTTTGAATTAAATTATTTTTGACTAGGCTTGTGTTGCTGGCCTCATGGCCTTCTTCAACCCAACGCTCGTCAGCAAGGGTGATATCAACCTTATCCCACTCAAGATCGGTTTCGCTTAGCTGTTTGAAAAGCGCCAGCGGCGTGCGACCACCACTCACTACAAGCGATGCACGACCACGAGTTTTAATACCTGTTTTTAAGATACTGACTAAGTCTTGCGCAAATGCATCAGTCAATGCATCAGGTGTTTCGAATGATAGAGTTGTCAACGCCATATTACTTTTTCTTCCCTGTTTTGCTTTCGTACCAGCTGCGATTTTCGCGAGCAAGAAGTCCTATAGAGTCTACCGGCCCCCACGTACCTGCTTGATACGGCTCTGGTGGCTCACTCGATTGCTTCCACGCTTCAAGAATTGAGTCTACCCATGTCCAGGCTTGTTCAATTTCGTCGCGACGAACGAATAGCGCCTGATTACCCAGCATAACTTCAAGAAGCAGTTTTTCGTAAGCATCAGGAATACGCTCATCGGCGAACGCTTCAGAGAAGCTTAAGTTAAGCTTCGATTTTTGTAGATCCATAGAACCAGAGCTGGTGAGGCCAGGTACTTTGTTCATTACGGTGATTTCTACACCTTCATCTGGCTGTAGACGAATAACCAGCTTGTTCGGCGGAAGGTTCTTGAAGCTGTCACCGAATAAGTTGTGCGGCTGACGCTTGAAGTAAATAACAACTTCACTCACCTTAGTTGGCATGCGTTTACCTGTGCGTAGGTAGAACGGCACCCCAGCCCAACGCCAGTTATCAATTTCCGCCTTAATCGCAACAAAGGTTTCAGTCTTACTTTGCGTATTGGCACCTTCTTCTTCAAGGTATCCAGGCACTTCCTCGCCCTTCACGAAGCCCGACGTATACTGACCTCGAACTGTGCTTTCATTAATATTAAACGAGTTGATAGGACGAAGCGCTTTAAGCACTTTGAGTTTTTCATCTCGAATGCTGTCTGCGTCTAGGGTTGTCGGAGGCTCCATCGCCACCAAACTTAATATTTGCAGTAAGTGGTTTTGTACCATGTCCCGCATTTGTCCCGCGTCGTCAAAGTAACCCCAACGCCCTTCAATACCCACTGACTCTGCAACTGAAATTTGAACATGATCAATACAGTTGTGATCCCAGTTAGTAGCAAAGATAGAGTTGGCAAAACGCAGCGATACTAAGTTAAGCACCGTTTCTTTACCAAGGTAATGGTCGATGCGGTAAATTTGCTTTTCGTCGAAATACTCAGCAACTTGCTCATTAATCACTTTTGACGATGCCAAATCGTGACCGATAGGCTTTTCCAGCACTACACGAACGCTTGAATCGATAATTTTACAGCTATGCAGGCCGCGGCAAATGTCGCCGTATATTGCTGGGGGAGTTGCAAGGTAACAAACCATGGTACGGCTTGGGTCAACGTGATCGTCTAGTACGCAATAGCTTTCAACATCTTTCATGTCTACGCATGCATAATGCAAACGCGCTTTCATTTTCTCCCAAGTGGCTTCACACAAATTCTTTTCACCAAACTTAATAAGATTGGCGTAAACTTCTTCTATATAGGCGTCCAGCTCCATTTCTTGACGCGCAACACCTACAATCGTGGTGTCGGGGTGCATCAAGTTCGCTTTTTCAAGCTGATATAAAGAAGGCAACAACTTGCGTCGTGAAAGATCTCCCAGTGTACCGAAAAGTACAAAATCACAGGGTTCGTAGGAATTATCCAATACCATATTCGTCGACCTTTTAAATGTATGTGTCCGCGGCGTATTGTACAGTTATTTACAACACTAACGACTATTTTTACCCTATAGTTAACACTAAATGTAGTAAAATTACAACTTGTGCCAACTACAGCATCTCGTTCTTTACTTTTTCCCTCAGTTTACCCTCATTTAACCCGATTGAAATAACAAAAATTGTCAAAAAATTACATTTTTCTTGTCACAGTCGTCACATTGGGTACTATTACGAGTGTACCTTACAATAAATTGTGCTAACTAATTGCTATATCTGTATGAACATTTTAGAAAAAATCACACAAAATCAAGCGGCATTCAGTAAATCTGAGAAGAAGGTAGCTGAAGTCATTTTAGCTAACCCACAAACGGCCATTCATTCGAGTATAGCAACGCTCGCTAAGATGTCGGATGTCAGTGAGCCTACCGTAAATCGTTTCTGTCGAAGACTTGATACCAAAGGCTTTCCAGACTTTAAATTGCACTTGGCTCAAAGCCTGGCCAACGGCACGCCCTATGTTAACCGTCACGTAGATGAAAACGATAGCCCAGGCGAATATACCAATAAAATATTCGAATCAACCATGGCGTCGCTTGAAGTTGCGCGCCAATCTGTGGATGTAAACGTAGTAAATCGCGTTGTTGATTTACTTACGCAGGCCCAGAAAATCTCATTTTTCGGCTTGGGCGCTTCAGCTTCAGTGGCTCACGACGCGTTAAATAAGTTTTTCCGCTTCAATGTTCCAGTTGTGTATTTTGAGGATATTCTGATGCAACGCATGAGCTGCATGAACTGCTCAGATGGCGATGTTGTTGTATTAATCAGTCACACTGGTCGAACTAAGAGCTTAGTAGAAATCGCGCAGATTGCCCGTATGAATGACGCAACTGTAGTCGGTATTACTTCTGCGGAAAGCCCTCTGGCGCAGGAATGCAGCTACGTGCTGTCATTGGAAGTACCGGAAGACACTGACATGTATATGCCAATGGCCTCTCGTATTGCGCAGCTTACACTGATTGACGTACTTGCTACAGGATTCACATTGCGCCGCGGAAACAAGTTCAGAGAGAACCTAAAGCGAGTAAAAGATACGCTGCGTGGTTCACGCTACGAAAAGCGTGGTGAGTAATTTTCTTTCTACATGATCATTAAAGAATGCGTTAGCGTAACAACACTAGTTCAACAAAACAGCGAAAACGCCTAACTGGTCGAGCCAGTGTGGCGTTTTTGTTTATTTCATTCACATTTTTGTCAAATTAAACTATTATTCTGTAATAAAATTACGTAAAGCGATTACAGGCTCACCGTATAAACGCGTAGCCTATCACTCTTTGTCTTTTCTAACTTAGAAACAGCGACGGAATAACATGACCAGAAGAACGAAAATTCTTGCCACCCTAGGACCTGCAACAGACTCACTTGAAAAGATTCAGGCTCTCATTGCCGCAGGCGCAAATACAGTGCGCATGAACTTTTCACACGGACAGGCTGAAGATCATATCGAACGTGCGAAACGCGTTCGTCAGGCAGCAAAGAACTTAGGTAAATACGTAGCCATTTTAGGTGATTTGCAAGGCCCAAAAATTCGAGTTGCTCGTTTTGCCGAAGGCGCTATTCGTTTAGAGGTTGGTGCAAAATTCATTCTAGACGCTGAATTAGGTCGTGATGAAGGTGATATCAATCAAGTAGGTATTGATTATAAAGCGCTGCCTGATGATGTATCAGCAGGTGATATTCTGCTTCTTGACGATGGTCGTATTCAGTTACGAGTCACTGGTGTTGAAGGTCGCAAAGTGATTACCGAAGTAACCGTAGGCGGCAAGCTTTCAAACAATAAAGGTATTAACCGCCAAGGTGGTGGTCTTTCAGCAGATGCACTTACTGACAAAGATAAAGAAGATATAAAAACCGCCGCGAAAATTGGCGTCGATTACCTAGCAGTGTCATTCCCTCGCAGCGGCGCGGACTTGAACTACGCACGTGAACTTGCAGAAGCAGCAGGCTGCTACGCCAAAATTTGCGCAAAAGTGGAGCGTGCCGAAACGGTTGCGTCTGACGAAGCGATGACTGATATTATCTCTGCTTCTGACGCAGTAATGGTTGCCCGCGGTGACTTGGGTGTGGAAATTGGCGATGCAGAACTTGTTGGTGTTCAGAAAAAGCTAATTGCTCGTTCTCGCCAGCTAAACAAGGTTGTCATCACAGCGACGCAAATGATGGAGTCAATGATTGACAGCCCTATGCCAACCCGTGCAGAAGTGATGGACGTTGCAAACGCTGTACTAGACGGCACTGACGCGGTAATGCTTTCGGCTGAAACAGCGGCGGGTAACTTCCCTATTGAAACAGTTGCCGCTATGGCTCGTGTTTGTGAAGGCGCGGAAACTCATCCAAGTGTTAAAATTTCCAAGCACCGCATGGATCAGCAGTTTTCTTCGACAAGCGAGTCAATTGCTCTGTCTGCAGTATATGCCGCGAACCATTTGCCAAGTGTTAAAGCGATCGTAGGTTTAACGGAAAGCGGCACTACGCCAACGTTAATGTCACGCATCACTACATCTCTGCCAATTATCGCGATGTCTCGCCACCACTCAACACTTAACACAATGGCACTTTGCCGCGGCGTTAAGCCAGTTTTCTTCGACTCTTCAAACAGTGAACCGGGCAAGCTGAAGTACGATGTCATTGCGTCACTTAAAGAAAAAGGACTAGTGAAAACGGGTGACAGCATCATTTTGACATACGGCGATGAAATGGAAAAAGTAGGTGCGACTAACACCCTTAAGATTGTAGAAGTCGAATAACCTTACCTACAGCATTAAAGCGAAGCAAGTGCTTCGCTTTAATGCCTTTATTTTACTCAAACGATGATAAGCTAACGCTCATAATGAGAAAGTCTCTTCAATTTAAAAAACGTCTTTTAAAAAGCACCTTACGTTCTTTGTAAAGGAAAGTGAGTTTTCACGTGTAATCTTCGCGTTAAATTGCTTGTGCTGTGTAAGTCTCTGAGTCCTTAGTAACATCATTGGCATATTGAGTAAGATGGTGGCTCAATATATTTTCTGCGCGTTCAACAAACTCATCGCGTTTAAATTTCCAACCTCTTAAATCTGCTTGTTTTGCCTGCGCGATATAAAAGTCTAATCGCGTTTTTCTAAGTAAATGCGCTTTTTTAGATAAATCAAACTCAACAAGTGATAAGGTTTGTTCAACTTTCCCAATGTCAGCGTGGACCTTACGCTTGGCGTCATCAGCGGTTGCTTGACTAACCGAGAGCTTACCCTGCCCCAACATGCCCACTAAGACGATTACAACTGATACTACGATACCTGAAAAAACCCACTTTAAAACGTTCATGTCTCACTCCTTGAGCAAGGTTAATCTGCCCATATTACTAATGACCAGGTTATTCTTAAAAAGTAGATCACTTCGACTGATTATCACCCGGACACATTTACGTAAACCAAGGCGATGTTAAAGCCGAGTGGCTCGCTAAAATAACCTGCTGCTTCTTCCATTTATAAAAGCAGCTTCTGTACCACATTGAATTTACATAAATATCAAAAGGTTACAAAAACAAACGCGGTTATAAAATAGGGTGAAAGAACTTTCTACACACTTGAAGAAAAAATTTTCCCTGTCGTTTTTATCTTGTTTAAGCAAACGATTCATTCCACAGAGCGAATATGTAAGTTCAACAGTATTGACCCCATAAAATGGTCATACCCATTAACAACCCAAGATTACCAACTGAAACTCACCTTTTTTGGAAGACGTCCAATCTTGTCGACGCCATTAATTAGATAGGCTCTGCTCAGCTTTAAATACTCCTCTAATTCCTTTCTCGCTTGCTCTTTTGTTATAGCACTATGAGATGCCTTACAATTGGTTTACATAAATGATATTTTGGCATTACACATTTAAACTCTCCCTACAAATTGGACTTACCAATAAACCAAGAATTGTTAATTAGATAAATAAGAGATAGTCTACCCAGAGGTTATTATGTTTCGAGTAAAACGTTCAACTACCGTACCTTTTACACAAAAGGGTTTTCTAGCTATAAGCGCAAGATACGCCGTTGCTGTTTTGCCTTTTATATTTGCTGCAACCCTAGTCACTGCAGAGACTATTCCTGCTAATAAGTTTGATTTAAACGAATGGAAAATCACTGTCCCTACAGATAAAGATAACGATGGCAAGGTTGACGAAATATCAGTAAAGGATATTCAGAGTTTCAAACACAAAGACTTTTTCTATGTGGACGATGAAGGCAACATGGTATTTGCTGCGCCCAATAAAGCGCTAACCACTCAAAATTCATCTAATACCCGTAGCGAACTTCGGCACATGCTTCGCGGTTCTAACACGCGCATAAAAACCCACTCCCCCAATAATAACTTTACTGTTGCCAGTAACCCTCTTTCAGACCGCTTTGCTCAAGTGGGCGGAAAATTAAACGCTACGCTTAAAGTGCAGCATGTCGCTACCAGAGCTAAATATCCTGATAAAGCGCCAGCTTTTTCAGTTGTAGTGGGTCAAATACACGCCAGTAAATGGAAGAAAAAAGTAAAGGGCTTTGGTTGGGGTAACGAGCCACTCAAAATTTATTATAAAAAGTGGCCACGCCATGAAACCGGGTCTGTGTTTTGGACTTACGAGCGCAACCTGCCCAAGAATGAAAAAAACCGCACTGATATTGCTTATCCAGTTTGGGGGAATATATGGACCAACCCTGAAGACCCTGGTAGCGAAGGTATCAAACTTAACGAGAGCTTTAGTTATGAAGTGAATGTTCACGGTGATGTGATGTATCTAAGCTTTAAATCAGACAGACACAAAACCGTTAATTATGCTATCAATCTCGCCAATGGTGTAAATGCTTATGGTGAGTTAGATAAGCACGATCACCCTTACGGTTATACGCAAGACTGGAATTACTTCAAAGCGGGGGCTTACAACCAGTGCAGTACTAAAGATGATGACGGCTTTTGGTACGCTGCATGTATGGGTACAGGAAACTGGGCAGAAGATAAGAAAAATGGTGACTATGTACAGGTCGCGTTTTCCAACTTAACGGTAGGTGAAAGCAGCGAACCTACAGAAATCTTCAAAGCTAACCTTGTGACGCAAAGACCAACGACAAAAAGCGACAATGTAGACAATGGCACTGAACTCCGTAAAGAAATTAAATATGAAAACGATGAAGTTGTCTTATTGAATAAAGAGTGGAAACATTAGTTATGTCGATGTGCTGACCGGTCTATCTTACTTACGTTAGGCAAGAAAAAAGGGGCGAATGCCCCTTTTTCATTAAGTCGAATAAACGAACCTTTAGTTCATTGCAGTTTCAGTAACAACACGTAGGTCACTTTCTACGTCTTTGACATCAGAAGCATTCTTAGCAATTTCCACTGCTAGGTCACGCTCAGCGTCAGAATCAACTTTGCCAGTCAGTGTTACCACACCGTTTTCTACGTCAACATCAATGTCAAAGCCAGAAATGTCAGTGTCCATAAGAAGGCGAGTTTTGATTACTGTAGCAATCTTGGCGTCTGTTAGTTCGCTCGTGCCTTCATCTACGGAATCTTCCATATCTTCGGACATGTCGCCATCCATATCGTTATCTGCAACAACGGTAAGCTTGTTATCTACAGAAGTTACGCCGTCGATGTTGGCTACTAGCTCTTCCGCTAGCTTTTTATCGACAGAGTTTTCCACCTTACCAGTAAGCACCACGTTACCGTCTTTCACGTCAGTGTTAATGTCGAATGAATCTAGGTTGCCATTGAACAACAGCGTAGCTTCAGCTTTACCGTCAATCCATGCGTCTTTGGCACCTTTCTCCCATTTGTTGTCTGTCCCCATGTCACCTGCATAAGCAGCTGTAGTCAACGTTGTAGCAACAATCATAGAAATTAGTGAACGTTTCATAACATTTCTCCTTTGTCGAAACTCACAGTAAACAATGCCAAATCCTTGCCAAAACCGTATCACTTTGATTATAAAGGTTAAATCAACAGTACCACTGTATGTTTACATTCACTGATTTGAAAACTTTGCGTTAATTTGAGAATTTTTTACTTAATTTTAAGTACTCGTGTAAACCCCTTTTATTGTGAGTCGGTAGTGCAAAATTTATTGTCAGCGTTTGATATTGCTCTTAAAACTCGTTTTGCTAATAATAATTGAGGTTAAACTTAATTTAGAAAGTTGGCGTAACTATCATGATTTGTTTTACTTTTCCGGTCGTTGCGTGTTTCTTTACTTCGCTATTTTTCCGGGTAAGGTGCTTTTTATTAATCAAGTTCAAGGAACAGTCAGACATGGACTCTGCACTTAATGCCGTTTCAGTCTTATTCATAGCCATTAGTTGGGCCCCTTTACTTCCTTCTTCTCATTGGTTAGTCAGAGTGTGGGAATTTCCGCGGTTGCAAATTGCATCAATTATTTCAATATTGATTGTAGGACATGCGTTTAATGCTAGCTACCACACGCATATAGGCGTGTTCTCAATAGTTATTGTAGCTGGGTTAATAGTAAGCTTTATTTATCAAATCATTTGGATTATTCCTTACACACCGTTGTACAAACGGGAGGTTAGGCATTTAAAAGCTGAAAACGCTAGTCAAAAGCTAAGTGTTTTATCGAGCAATGTGTATATGCCAAATGACGACTTTCGCAAACTCATCGCACACGTTCGAAATAAGCAACCCGATTTTCTTGTCACGCTGGAGTCTAATGAAAAGTGGCAGAAAGGCATCAGTGAAATTGAGTCTGAATACCCGTTTCGTAAATTTTGTCCATTAGAAAATCTCTATGGAATGCATCTTTATAGCAAAATTCCTTTTGAAGAGGTCTCACTGCGATTCCTAATTGAAGAGGATGTTCCGTCTATGAGAGTGAAAATTAATCATCACGGCAGCGTTGTTACTTTATATTTTCTTCACCCAAAACCCCCAAGCCCAACAGAAAACACTTATGCGAAGCCCAGAGATGTTGAGCTAACCGTGGTGGGTGAGGAAATTGCTAAAACAGACGGGCCTATTATCGTGGCTGGCGATTTAAATGATGTGGCGTGGTCCCCTACTACCAGGAAATTTAAAAAAATAAGTGGACTGCTAGATCCCAGAGAGGGACGTGGTTTTTTTAATACTTTTCACGCAAAATATCCACTTGTGAAGTGGCCATTAGACCACGTATTTCATTCTGAACATTTTGCGCTGGTAAACATAGAGAAGCTTGAGGGCGTTGGTTCGGACCACTACCCTCTTTACACCGAACTTGCGCTCATCAGCAATGACGATAGATGTTAATTTGTGATCTCTAGCGAACGCCACGGTGTTTTACGCACCACATTAGACTATCGCACGCGTCTTCACGCTTTTTGAAATGCGCCAGTCCAATAAGCGTACTATCTCTAGGCCAAACTGCTTGGTTAAGCACCTCTTTATCCCGTGCTGTGAGCCGCTCATCAACAAGTATAATTTCAATTGCTTTTTTATTGGGCTTTATAAGCGCGGGCTTCGCATCTTTAACCAAGGCAGAGTTGACGCAAATGTATTCCCTCTTCATTGGGTCTCTTACCACGCCAATATAGTCGTGGTCACAAATAATAGCGGGCCAGCCTTCCGTTATTCTGCTTTGCCCGAACATAACGAGCGTAAAGGCAACAAGCACGAAAAGCGTTAAACCAATAAATTGATCGCTTAAATCTGGTGCCACACTTACTATGACGCCTACAACACCTGCGAAAAATATCCAGCCACCAAATACTCTGCGCATAGCATTCGGTGAGATGCCTGATATAACATCAACCAACTTTAATGATTGCTTGTCATACTGTCGAATAAGTACAGACGATTGTGATTCCACAGCCTTTATCCACCAAACAAAAATACGAAATACAGTTATTAATACGTTACAAGCAACGCTGAAGATTTGCCTACACCCTGTATGAGTAAACCCACAATAAAAGATAAGCTTTACTCGAAAGAAAATTTGCTAAGCAATAATTACAGGAATATTTAAACTATTGAATTGTAATGTTTAACCCACTTAACAAGCATATCAAACTATGTAGTGATGGAAAAGTTAATACGCGCTAAATAGGCGTTGAAATCGTACGCATATAATAGTGAGTCATATGGGTCTGCGAATCTTACGTAAGCAACCTAACTTTCCTATTAACGAACTGCTAATTTATGCCTCAACTATTTTGATTGTAAATATTTCTCGTACTTTGCACCTCTTGCTCGCCTACTTGTTCAGCAATCGCTAAAAAAATTCAAAAAAAGCGCAAAAAACAAAATAAACCATTACTTTTCAAAATGATAGAAAACAGGAACACTCTTTGCTTGTACCAAAATATAACGAATAGCGCGTCGTACAGAAACAACTGATTCAACGAATTAATAAAGGAGGTAGAGTATGCGTTCACCTATTAGTGCAGTGACTATAGTAAAGAATAGAACTGAGAAACTGAGCAAGTTAATTACGCAGTTAGAGCAATGCTCTCCGACGCCAGATGAACTCGTGATTGTATGGATGGCACCTCCTTCTGATTTATCGCTCGTTCGCAGTGATAAGTTCGATATTGTACATAAATTTACTACACAAGAAGCGTTACCCATTGCGAAAGCTCGCAACAAGGGGATGCAGGCAGCGAAACATGCAAACTTGGCGTATTTAAACGTAGATGCTGTCATTGCACCTTCGCTGTTTAAGGATGGCTTATTGGCCCTTCGAGACGACACCTTAGTGTTTACTTCAGTGGTTTTCCTTCCTAGCGATCGATGCAATAAGCCCTATTTACAAATTTCAAAAGATGAAAGACAAATTGGTTATCTCGCGAGTAACGACGATACGTTACCTGATGATGACAATAATGAAATCCCTTCAAGAGAGCAGGAAATTAATCATGGAAAGTTTAGTGACGATAGTATTTGTTCTACAGTGTTTTTTATTCGTAAGGCAGACTTTCAAAAAACCGGCGGCTTCGATGAAGGCTACGCGGGTTTCGGACTAAACGACGAAGATTTTTTTACAAACTGTAGAGCGTTAGGTCTTTCTTTAGAGCAATTACCCACGCGCACATTTGCGCCACACCGACCTAATTATCAATGCCCGGTACACCATCTTCTCGATTTTGTACACAACGCTCAGCGTTTTCACTCTAAATGGAATTTCTACCCCTGTGTCGATGTATTGAACGCCTATGCTAAAGAGGGCTTTATTAATGCCGATTATGAGAAAAACGGCATCAAAATCAAGCAACTTCCCCAACAGGAAAATGAAGACACGCCGAGTTCGCCGGTGGACCATTTAACGGTAACATACACCCATAATAACGTTGAATTTACATCTTTTCATTCGCCGGAGAAAAGCACTGACCTTTTGAGTACAACGGCATAAAACGCTTTCAGGAAGATATGGAGCGTCTTTAATGAAACCTAATTTGGTTGTGGGATTAACCGAACACTTAGCGGGCGAGTCAAATAACTTCCGTTACAAACCGATTCAGTTTGAAGTTTTACCCGCGGCCAATATTTAGCCGCGAGCGTTATCTTCTAAATAAACAAGCGCTACCGAGCTTCTGCAATAGCGCTTGTTTTTCCTTGCTGCCAGTTCAGACGCATATCCCACTTAAAACGATGCTCTAGTTTAAGTGGTGGTTGCTCTGCATCAATGGTACTCAGCACGTTAGTTGCTTCGGTTATCGTTGCATCACGTCCAAACAAATAGCTTTGCTCTTTCACTATGGTCAAATAGGCTTTGTTTAACGCATAAGCACGCTCGGGAGAAGGGGTAATGATGTCGTATACTGATTTAGCACGCTGCACTTCTTCTGCCTTAACCATGCCTTTTTCATTAAACCATTTAGCCAGCATTTCACCGTTTTGACGGAACTCATCGCCCCCGCCCACGCGTTCCATGTAAGTAAGGAATTCGCCTTTTTCCTCGTTGATATTTGGCACATCTTCTATTTCACGCAGGTTTATATAGCCCCACCCCGCTTCTCCAGGTACTTTGCGGGCAAATGAAAATGTTTGATCGAAGGTTGATCCAACGGTTTTGTGACAGCCGTTACAAAAAGCAAGCTCTTGGTCGTGCTGTGCGCGAAGCGCGCCTTGTTCGTTTTCAATGAAGCCGTTAATTGTCCAACCAAAGCCATTGTCTATACCTTTCTCACCTAGATAACGAGTTTGAGGCAGCTTTTCAAAATGCTTATCTTTTGCTTCCGCATAATAGGCGGACGCTAAACTTTCTCTGCTTCTGAACATATGCTTTTTCATGTAGCGAACTTCTTTCATACGCGGCGCGTTATAAATATTCCCGTTTTCATCCACACCAATGTAGCGTACCGTATGTAAAAACTCTGTGCCTTCAGGATAAAGCATGTGCGCTAGCGAAACTGCGCTTGCATCGCCAACGTAGCGCGACAAACGAGCGATTTCAGTCACTGACTGTGACAGCTTGCCATCTTGGTTTACGTCAAGGTTCAGTGCTACCTCATTAATCGGCGCCACAGTTAGTTTGTCTAAATCTTTAAGCGCCATCTCAACCAAGCTGAGGTTTAATATATAAATAGCCTTATTATACTCGCCATTAAGCGCTTGAAAGTTTTTCGGAAGCCTAATCATCGCGTCACCGGTCGACCCGTTCGTCGGCCAAAAGGTACTCGGGAAAGGCTTGTAATTGTATGACACCCACCCGCTGCCATCTTTAGCGAAACCGTCGCTATCAAATGCTTTGTCAGCAGCGCTCAAATTTTCAATTCGCATGTAATCTGGCATGGTGTCATTGTTAAGCGAAGCAGTGTAATTATCTTGTGCTATATACTTCTTAATCGTGGCATCATCAATGCTCGCAATCAGTGATGTACGGTCAATAAACAAGTTTTTCCAACTGTTTGTTAACCCTACGTCTGAAAATTCATAGTTGCCCTGTAGCGTGCCATCACCCATTTGATTAGGGCGCTTTTCCATTGCATCGTAACTTTGATGGCATGCGTAGCAGGGGTTATTGACGCCTTCCGTTTTGGTGTAACACTGGGGAGGAATAACCGACTCAGGATTATACACTTCGTTATGTTCAATATACGCAAGAGCGGGAATAGTATCCCCTTCTTGATAAGGATAAGCGTTCGTGCTGTCGGTCTTTTTCTTTGTAGATGAAGGCGCTTGTGCGTGAGCGCCAGAGCTAGGTGAGCTTAGTTCGTAATTTGACTGATTGCTTACGTTGTCACCCGTGTTATCAATGCACCCTGCACTGGTAAGTAGTGAAAGCAGAATGCCAACACTCGAAGTTATTTTTAACATTTTCATAATCGTCACAACGGAAAAAACCGGGCACACAGGTACCCGGAATATTTTTATTTAAAAAGAAAACTTACTTATCTGCTGGCTCATACATCCACAGCGTATTGTTTTCTTGGAAACCGTCTTCACCGATAAGAATACGGCCGTCGTTCATCACCACTACGTTATCTGGTTGAGAAAGCTGTTCAACGTCACAACGCTCGGCGCCAGTTAGGCTTGAACGGTACGTACCGCCCATCACCACAGGTTCAATACGAGAGATGTTGTAGCCTGCTTCAAGCTTGGCACGATAAACGCCACCACAGTCTTTAACGCGGGCTGAAAGCTGCATATCGCCTTCACCGTCAATCATTGTGTTGTCGATATCAGCGATGCCGATGTAAAGGTATGCATTCTGTACCACTTCACCTTCGATAGTATCTACACCTTCAACCGCTTCCTTTGCGCGTTTCTGGTTGATTGAGATACCTTCCAGTTTTCTCCACTCTGCTGTAGCTCCTTTAAGACGTGCCGCTGCACGACTCTCTAGGAACGCAACGCGGTTATCCATAGGCTGTCCTGCTGTTACGCTAGAGCCACCTTCCTCTACCGTTGGATAGGTCGCATCGCCATCAGCCCATGCTTGAACGTCGGCCATAGTAATGTAAGAACTTTGTCCTTCCACGTAATCGTCGGTACCAATACCATTGTATTCATCAATCCACGCGCGAATAGTCAGGTTATCACCGCTAGCTAATTCCACCCATTCAACCGCAAAGCCCGTAGTCGCAGGATCATTTTGACCTGCATCCTGAGTAAGCTTAGCGCCGTAGAGTGTTCCTGCAGATAAGTCTTCAGCCGTATCTGCGATGAACTTAAACAATACGCCACCTGTATCATCTTGAGAGAGGTAAACGGTTTTTCCATCAGGCATTACCGTTGAGTTTTCGTGTTCGTAACGACCCATGGCAAAATGTTTAACAATAACCGGCTCATCAGCCAACGGCTCTGTTACTTCAGCAATGTAACCATAGTTGTATGGGTTTGGTGCATCTGGCGCCGTCATTTGCCACATTCGACTTATACGCGGATCTGTAGATACAGCTTCAGGGTTGTTCCAGCTGGGTGACGTAGTTGTATTTACCGCCGAATCTACTACCCACTCTTCTGAGGTAAGCGGCGTACCCCAAGGTGACATTGAACCAAAGCAGTTTGCCGCCGTTCCCCACACAGGCGAAAAATCGAGCATCATGGCTTCGGTCACTTCCCACATACCAAATTCATCTTTTTCCACTTTCATGCGGCTCATACCGCCAGGAAGCTCTTCCCAGTTTGAGAAAAGGTAACCTTCGCCTTCGGCGGTTGAGATGAAGCCGTTAAAGTCAGGCATGTCGTTTTCGAGAACCAACTCTTCACCATCTAGTGTGTAAATGTGGCCTAGGCCTTCTGGTAAGTCGGTACCGAAAGTATCACCCGTTTGTCCCAGTACTTGATATTGACCGATAGCAGAAACCACCAGCTCTTTTTCTTCATCTGAGCTTGGTACAGGTGAATCTGGTAATGTAACTGGCAGATTATTGAAGTTAGCACCTGCAAGCACACCAACCGTACCGGTATTGATAGGCATTGCATTTACACTTGTTGTTGCTGAATTAGTGCCCGACGGGTGCTGAACGTTGAAAAACAAATCACCCTCATCAGTTAGAAAAATACCAGTCACTTCCGCACCAAGTGGAACCGTAGCAATACGCGTAAGTGTGCCTGCGCCGTCACCTTGAGGCCCTTGCTCACCTACCGGCCCCTGATCACCTACTGGGCCTTGCTCACCTACTGGACCCTGAACGCCGTTTTCACCATCATCACCCTCTAGTGAGCAGGCAGACATGCCAAGTGTTACTGCTAGTGCAATCGCTGAATACTTTATTCCACGAAGAGTTTCGCTTTTCATTACGGTTCCTTGCTTATGCTTGTTTTATAATTAGAGATGAGGAGAGCAGATGGCTTACCTCGCTAAATGGTCTTAGCGGGCGAAAGTTTGGAGGACATTTGTGACATTCCGGTGACAGTGAATTGACACCAAAATGAACCTTTATTGACACAAGGGTCTGAAAAACAAATAAAACAAATGCGAAGATTTACAAAGGCGCTGTAATCACTGGGGTTATTGAATGCTCAATCAAGAAAACCTAAACCACTCAGTCAGTTTATGAATTATTTGTTTCACAATACTGGTCCAAGCTTTGTTTACATGAACACCACAGAGCACACTTCTCGAAACTTAGATGGAGTAAAGTGGTAAGAGAAAGTAAAGGGAGGAAATAATTTGAATAGCTAACGGGCTAAGCATCTCACAACAGCGCGCTAGCCCGGTCACTTGACGATACTTAGTTTAAGACGGTAAGCGGATGACTATACACTTTTAATTTACTTATTAGATAGTCTTCGAACTGCTTTGCAGTTTGTATATCTTTGCTACGTTTGGGCCAGACCGCGAGTATTTTATAATCTAAAGCGGTTAAAGGTTTGAACAATACAAGGTGGTCATGTTCACCCTCGAATACCTTTTCAACCTGATCTAACCGGTAAACAACGGCCAACCCTAAGTTGTCGTTATCTGCCAAGATACTTTGCGTTCCCCAAGTCGCCACCACGCCCCACTCACCGCGCTCGGCTTTAATCACCTGCATTCCATCATGCGCCACTAGACCTGAGACAATATTATCCGAAGGCTCTGATACAGAAACACTGATATGGGTTGTGGGGTCGAACGCTTCAATTCGATAGCGCGTGGTAACGTCGATACTGTCCGCTTTCGCATCAGACGATGACCACCCTTCGTAGCCAACCTCGAACTCAGCCCGCAACTGAGAATTCGATACCAATTGGTATTGCGTATTATCTACATGCTGAAAATGCATAACTGTCTGCGTTGAGGAGTCTTGGGTTTCTTGTTCTATTAATCGACCTAGCGCCCCCACGCCCAACGATTTACCAACTTTAAGCGCGTCTCCGCCCCACGGAGATAAATTGTGATAGCTATCGTAGCCGTCTTGCCCCACCTCAGGTAATACAACACTGTCGTTCGTTTTAACAAAGGCATCAATAGCGTTACGCCAATCAAGATAAAGGCGATAGCCCATTTGATCAGACTCCCAGCCTGGTCCTTCGTAACGCAAAAAGTAAGAATGATCGGTCAATTGTGGAGGTGATGTGAATGAGGTAACTTCTTCAAAAGAAAAACCCTCAGCGCTATATGCTGCGTCTTGCCACTCTCCTCCCGTTCGTACAGAAAGTTCAGCGTGTGCACGGTCTTGGAGGTTAACATTGGTTGCTTGCTCTGGTGGCACGAGTTCCAATAACGCACTTTCTCCCGGTGCAATGGATGCGGCACCTAATAGTACCGCTTGTCCTTCGCTATTCACTACCCACTCTGAAGGGTGTTGTTTTAGCTTCCAACCTGAATATTGCGGCGGCAAAGACACTTCGAAAACTTGCTCGCCGCTACCACCGTCTGCCGAATTTTTCACCTTGACAGACAAAACCGAATCTATATCCCCTTGTGAGCAACTTGCCAATAATGGCACCAGAATTAGACCTATCTTACTAAATTTTATCACTTTTATGCTCTCCATCGGTTGTTAACGTATTAAAATAATTAACGATATTTATAAACAATATATTGACAAATGCCACCGGTGGCAATTATTTTAAATTTTGTTAACGGAATTTTTCAATTTAGTATGTCGATAAAATTCGTCATGCCCATGAACTATTTAGTAAAAGGTAAATTACATGGTCAACTTTAGCCTAGAAGGAAAAACCGCATTAGTGACCGGAGCAAGTCGAGGTATAGGCCAAGCGCTTGCCTTAGCACTCGCCACATCTGGCGCCTTCGTAATCTGCGCCAGTTCTCGACCAGGTGGATGTGACGAGACACTACGTAAAATTCAAAGTAAAGGCGGTCAGGCAATGGCGTTAAACGCTGACCTCGCCGATGCCGACGCGGTAGTTAAACTTGCCCACGATGCGTTAAGCATTAAAGGACACATCGACATCCTGCTGAATAACGGCGGCACTATTTTCAGAGCACCTGCTATCGACTTTCCTTTTTACGAGTGGAGAAACGTACTTGCGGTCAACATCGATTCAGCTTTTCTACTCAGCCAATCTATTGGCAAGACGATGGTAGAACGTGGGCAAGGCAAAATCATCAATATTGCATCAATGTTAAGTTATACAGGCGGCATTACCGTTCCTGCCTATACAGCGAGTAAACACGCCATTGCAGGCCTTACCAAAGCGCTGGCAAATGAATGGGGTCAATACAATGTGCAGATAAACGCAATTGCGCCCGGTTACATCAAAACCGATAACACCCAAGCACTGCAAGACGATGAAACACGCAGTGCTGAAATTTGTGCCCGCATTCCAGCTAATCGCTGGGGAGAAAGTGATGATTTAGCGGGTGCGGCGGTATTTCTTGCGAGCGCAGCAAGCAATTACGTAAACGGCCATATCCTTGCTGTCGATGGCGGCTTTCTAGCACGTTAATTTACGAATAGGGGATACATCCATGAGCGATGGAAAAAGCATAAGCGATAACACAGCCATGAGCGATAAAAGATACGTTAGTAAAAAAATAGACACCCGATATGCTATTGGTCGTAAAGAGGCCAACGCTTACAACACGCAAGAATTGCGCGACGCGTTTTTAGTCGACACCCTAATGACAAAAGGCGAAGTCGTATGGATATACACCCACTACGAACGGTTTATGCTTGGAAGTGCGGTACCGACAACGTCAGCGTTAACGTTAGAAACCATTGAAGATCAGCTGAAGATGCCGTTCTTTACCGCCCGTCGTGAGGTAGGTGCCATTAATATCGGCGGACCTGGCACCATCACTGTTTCAGGCACCACTTACCATTTGGATAATGAAGAAGCCTTGTACATCGGCCAAGGCAATGAACAAGTCATTTTCGAGTCAGACAACGCGTCTAATCCCGCTAAGTACTACTTAAATTCAGCGCCAGCTCACCATGCTTATCCGTGTAAAAAGATAGGCAGCAAGGACGCAAATATTCTTCACTTAGGCAGTCAAGAAACCTCCAACAAGCGTGAAATCAAACAGTTACTTATCAATACTGTTGTCGATACTTGTCAGCTGCAGATGGGACTAACACGTCTGCACACGGGTTCAGTGTGGAACACCATGCCGGCTCATCAACATGACCGACGCAATGAAGTGTATTTTTATTTTGATATGGATAGCGAAAGCCGCGTGTGTCACTTTATGGGCGAACCTCACGAAACTCGCCATATTTTCGTAGCAAATGAAGAAGCTGTGGTGTCACCACCTTGGTCGATTCACTGTGGTGTAGGTACAGGAAGCTATGCATTTATCTGGGGAATGGCAGGTGAAAACCTGGATTACGATGATATGGATAAGTTTCCACCTTCACAGTTGCGCTAAGCAGTCCTGTTCTAACTAGGTGAAATGATTATGTTGCGGTATATAAAACTTACACTCTCTGCTACGGCCCTGTTGCTAATCTCGGCGTGTTCTCAAAATGAGTTGCAAGGTGAAGTCACCGTGTTGCGCTTGGGGCATACCTTAGACACTCAACACTCAGTGCATAAGGCAATGGAGTATCTTGGAGAGCGCCTAAACTACTATTCTGACGGTACAATGAGTGTGGTTATTTACCCGAGCAGCCAGTTGGGAACCGAGAGAGAGATGGTAGAACTGCTGCAGATTGGTTCACTCGCCATGACTAAGGTGTCTGCAAGCCCTCTGGAAGGGTTTGCTCCCGAAATGAAGATTTTTAGCATTCCCTATATCTTCCGCGATAACGAACACTTCTGGCGTGTATTAAACAGCGACTTAGGCGATGAGTTGCTTTCTGGTGTTGAAGACTTCCGACTTAAAGGTCTCGGCTATTACGATGCAGGAAGCCGTAGTTTTTACACCAACGACAAACCAATAGAAACACCCAGCGATCTAAACGGGCTCAAAATTCGCGTGTTGAATAGCCCTACTGCAGTAGCAACAGTTCGCGCACTTGGAGGAGCTGCAACTCCCGTTGCCTGGGGAGAGCTTTACACAGCGCTTCAGCAAGGCGTGGTAGACGGCGCAGAGAATAACCCGCCCAGCTACTACCTTTCACGTCATTACGAAATTGCCCGTTATTACAGCCTTGACGAGCATACCAGTGTTCCAGACGTCATGTTGGCATCGCTTCCGGTATGGGAAAGTTTGAATGAACAGCAACAAACGTGGTTAACCAAAGCGATGGAAGACTCTGTTGAATACCAACGCGAACTGTGGAAAACATCGACACAAGCCTCTTTAGAAAAGGTAAAAGCCGAAGGCGTCACAGTTATTATGCCGGACAAAGGGCCTTTCGTTGAAGCGGTAAAGCCTTTTCACAAGAGCTTTGAAGACACGCCAATTGGCGACTTAATTACGCAAATAAAAGCGATGTAACAATGACAATATTACGCCTCATTGATAAAGCCTTAGCCGGCACCCTTATAATTGCCATGGTGAGTATTTTACTTACCGTAATTTGGCAAGTGGTCTCACGTTACATACTTAAAGATCCCGCTTCGGTCACCGAAGAATTGTCTAGGTTCATACTTATCTGGATTGGCATCTTAGGTGCGGCCTACGCCTATCGCCAACATGCCCACTTAGGATTCAACTTAATTGTTGAGCGTCAGTCCCGTAAAGTGAAACGCCTTCTACTTACCTGCGTTGAAGTTATTGTCATTATCTTCTGTGTTTTAGTGATGGTTTACGGCGGCGCCGAATTGGTTTCTCTCACATTAGAGCTAGAGCAAATCTCAGCAGCGCTTGGTGTAAAAATGGGCTTTATCTACAGCGTGCTTCCCTTATCTGGAGGCCTAATCATTGCCTACGCACTGGTCAACATTACGACGCTATGGCATAACAACAATAAGGAGTCAGTGTAATGGAACTGACCGGTATAATCTTAATCGTCGCTTTTTTTGTACTCCTTCTTTTAAATGTTCCTATTTCAATCAGTATAGGGGTAGCCACGCTGCTTGCTATGGTAATGAGCATGGACGTTGCACCGGCTACCATTACTATTGCCCAGCGTATGGCAGGTGGCCTCAATAGCTTCGCGCTCTTGGCAATTCCATTTTTTGTTTTATCTGGCCTTATCATGGGACGCGGTGGGATAGCCAAGCGATTAATTGAATGTGCAATGGCGCTTATTGGTGCCCTTCCCGGTGGACTAGCCCTGGTTAACGTCGTTTCCTGCATGCTTTTTGGTGCGATTTCAGGGTCTGCGGTAGCGACCACATCTGCTATTGGCAGCTTCATGCTGCCCGAGATGAAAAAAGCTGGCTACGAGCCAAATTTTAGCGCCGCGGTCACTGCCGCAGCATCCACCACTGGCATGTTAATTCCACCAAGTAATATTTTAATAGTATACGCAATCGCTAGCGGTGGCGTATCCATCGCCGCCCTCTTTATGGCTGGCTATATTCCAGGTATTATGGTAGGTCTAGCGCTCATGCTGGTGTGCTTTATATACGCAAAAATGAAGGGGTACCCTCTGTCACCGCGACTTCCTGTAAAAGTCGTTGTTGAAAAAACCGTTGCGGCGCTTCCTTCTTTGTTTCTCATATTTTTAGTAATTGGCGGCATTGTGGGCGGCATTTTTACCGCTACTGAAGCTGGCGCCATTGCGGTGGTTTACTCATTGCTGCTAGCCGTGGTGTTTTACAAAGAAGTAGAGGCGAAAGCCTTACCTGACATTTTCTTAAAAGCGGCGGAAACAACAGCGATTGTTATGTTGCTTATCGCGGCGTCTACCGCCATGTCTTGGCTTTTATCGTTCGAGAACATTCCGCAAACCTTAAGTAATGCGCTCTTGTCGGTAAGCGAAAACCCATTGCTTATTCTTCTATTGATCAATCTATTACTCATCGTAGTTGGTGCATTTTTAGATATGACGCCTGCCGTACTTATCTTTACACCCATATTTTTACCTGTGGCACTAGAGCTTGGTATGAGCGAGCTTCAGTTTGGCATCATGCTAGTACTTAATCTGTCTATTGGGCTATGCTCGCCCCCCGTTGGTGCAGTACTTTTCATTACTTGTGCGATTGCCAAAACCAAACTTGAGAACATCATTCGACCATTAATACCCTTGTATGTAGCTATGTTTGTCGTCCTCATGTTAGTCACGTATGTCGCTTGGTTCAGTGAAGCGCTACCACGTGCACTAGGGTTTTAGAAAGATTGAGTGATAAAAATTGAATCGATTGTTCAGGTGCAATTTGAGCACTCGACCTTTCATCTTTTAGTAACAAGAATATATCGCTTTAATTTGTGTGTTAAAATCAGTAACAACGACATAACAGCGCGGAAAAATAGAGAATTATGAACAAGCGCCCAACTATCAATGATGTTGCAGCATTAGCTGGAGTATCAAAACGTACTGTGTCACGTGTCATTAACGGCGCAACCAATGTGGGTAAAGCAACACGTGAGCGCATTGAGGCCGTTATTCGGGAAACTGGCTTCGCCCCAGACAAACAAGCGCGAGGATTAAGTACCAGCCGTTCCTATTTGATTGGCTTGATTTACGACAACCCAGATGCACTGTACATCGACCAAGTTCAACGAGGCGTGTTAAGTATATGTTCTCAAAAGGGCTACGAATTAGTCGTTCATCCGTGCCATTACAACGCAGAAGGGTTCGTAGAAGACTGCATTAACTTTGTACGTCGATCAAACATAGATGGCGTTATTATATTACCACCGGTATCTGAATCTAAGTTACTCGCGGACGCGCTTCAACAAAAAGGCATTAACTATGTACGAATGGCGTCAGTCGATTTGGATGATCATCAAAACATTGTAGTCAGTGATGACAGAGCTGCGTTAAGTGATTTGGCCCGCTATATGGTGTCACTAGGTCATAAAGACATTGGTATTATAAGCGGTCCTCAACAGTACTATTCATCAAAAGAGCGTTTGGAGGGCTTTGTTGAAACGCTTAATGGTTTAGGTGTCGATGTACCTAAAAACAGAGTCATTGAGGGTAAAAACAGCTTCGAAAGCGGCATAGAGTGCGCACGCCAATTACTCATTCAGTCTCCGCGGGTCAAAGCTATTTTCGCGAACAACGACGAAATGGCGGCAGGCGTGTTAAAAGTGGCCCATGAAATGGGAATAATCGTGCCAGACGAACTTTCCGTTGCAGGGTTCGATGACAACTTACTTGCCGCTCGCGTTATCCCTGCCCTAACAACCGTCCAACGTCCCGTTGGGGACATGGCAGCTATCGCAGCCCGTAAAATCATTGCCCATATCGAGGGTAGTGAAGTCAGTGAATCCGAAACCTATTTGGTTAAGCCTCACTTAATTATTCGCGATTCCATCAAAAAAGTGTGATTTTTTACAATGAAGTGTTGCTAAGACTTCATTTTCGACCTATTATGCCACCGGTGGCATGACAATAAAAAAGAATGTTAAAAATAAACAATTTGTAAACAGAGCGTAAAGAGAAATGTTTTCTAAACTATCGCTCTTTTTAAATGCTCAGTGCTTATTTAACAAAGCTTGGCGGTTAATTAAGCCGTAAAGATAAAGCAGGACTTGTAATGGACGTTAAAACACAACTAGTAAAAGTGCATAGTAACGATAACGTTGCGGTTGCAACCTGCCCTCTCTCGGCTGGCACTTACATCGGTGCATATAACATCACTGTTAGCCAAGACATTCCTGCTGGCCACAAAGTTGCTTTAGTCGCCATAAATAATGGTAGTGATATCATAAAGTATGGCTTCAGCATTGGCGTAGCAACAAGCCAAATTAATGCTGGTGAACACGTTCACAGCCATAATGCAAAGACCAAGTTACAAGGCACTGAACAATACGTTTACTCGCCGTCGAATATCCCATCGAGGCAAACACATGCTAGCTCTGGGCTACAGTTTATGGGCTACAGAAGAGAGAATGGAAAAGTAGGTATTCGAAATGAAGTGTGGATAATCAATACCGTAGGCTGCGTGAATCGAACAGCAGACCGTATTGCCAACGAATGTAGCCGGCGTTTCGCTAGCGAGTGCGACGGTTTCCGCGCCTTCACCCACCCTTTTGGCTGCTCTCAGCTTGGTGATGATTTAGATGACACACGCACAATTTTGGCATCACTGGCTTCCCACCCTAACGCTGGTGCGGTGTTAATTGTAGGCTTGGGATGTGAAAACAATCAGCTTAAGAGTTTACTGCCTCACGTTGACAAACCGGAAAATCGCGTTCGCTTCTACAACGCACAAGAAGTGGTAGACGAATTAGAAGAAGGCGTTAATGCGGTTTATGACTTGCTAAAAGTTATGGCAACGGACAAACGCGAGCCTATAGACGCTAGCGAATTAACATTAGGTATGAAATGCGGGGGTAGCGACGCTTTTAGCGGTATTACTGCCAATCCGACGGTAGGACGCGTTACCGATTTGATGTGTAATCTAGGTGGTTCGGTCATTTTAACCGAAACGCCTGAAATGTTTGGCGCTGAGCAGCTATTAATGAATCGCGCTAAAAATAAAGAAGTATTTAAGGCGTTTAACTCGCTGATTGATGAGTTTAAGAACTACTTTATCGCCCACAACCAACCTATTTACGAAAACCCGTCTCCAGGTAATAAGGCAGGCGGTTTAACCACGCTAGAGGAAAAATCACTTGGCGCGGTTCAAAAAGGTGGAACGTCTATTATTCAGTCTATCTTGCAATATGGTGAGCCCAAGCAAGATAAAGGCTTAAGTTTATTACAAGCGCCCGGTAACGATGCTGTTAGTTCAACAGCGTTGGCAGCATCGGGGGCACATATCGTTTTATTCACCACAGGCCGAGGTACGCCCCTTGGTTTTCCTGTACCCACAGTCAAGATATCGTCAAATTCAGATATCGCTAATAAGAAGCCACATTGGATAGATTTTAACGCTGGGCAAGTTCTAGAAGGCGTATCTATCGATAAGTGTGCCGAAGCGCTACTTCAACATTGCTTGGCAGTAGCATCTGGTCAACAAACCTGCAACGAGAAAAATGGCAGCCATGAGATCGCTATTTGGAAACGTGGCGTCACCCTCTAAAAGAGAGCGTTATGGAATCGATATTATTACACGAAGATAGACTTTTTCCTGCCGATGAAGCAACCCGAAGTGTTGCAAAGGCGCTGTACAAGGAAATTCGAGATCTCCCTATCATAAGTCCGCATGGCCATACTGACCCACGTTGGTTTGCACAGAACAACAATTTCACCAATGCAACCGAGCTATTTATCACCCCTGATCACTATGTTTTCAGAATGCTTTATAGCCAAGGTATCAAATTAACCGATATTGGTGTACCACGTTGGGATGGCGGCGAGACGGAAAAAGATCCGCGTAAAATCTGGAAACTTTTGGCAGATAATTATCACCTGTTTGCTGCCACACCTTCCCGTTTATGGTTAGACACCGTATTTCACGATGTGTTTGGCTTACGAGAAATGTTGTGTAGCGACAACGCCACGCATTATTACGACCACATCACTGCGCAGCTTCAAGGGAATGACTTTAAACCCCGTGCGCTTATGGACCGCTTCAATATTGAAGTGATTGCTACCACCGAAGGTGCTCTTGATACCCTACCCCATCACGCGGCGATTAAAGATACACCGTGGGCAAAGCGAGTTATTACCACCTTTAGACCTGATGATGTCGTCGATGCATCGCGCGAAGATATTGTTTCAAACATTGAGAAACTTGGTGAATTAACCGGTGAAGATACTGCAAGCTGGCAGGGCTACCTGAACGCAATTCGTGCACGACGCGCCGTCTTCAGAGAGCACGGCGCGACAGCGACAGATCACGGACACCCAACGGCAAACACAGCTGATTTAAGTGAAGCTGAGTGTATTGCTTTATTCGATAAAGTAAGAAGTGGAAACAGTAACGCTGAAGAGCAAGAGCTATTTAGAGCCCAAATGCTTACCGAATTAGCGGGAATGAGCGTAGAGGACGGCATGGTGATGCAAATTCACCCTGGTTCGTTTAGAAACCACAATAGTCAGCTCTTTGCTCAGTTTGGCCGCGATAAAGGCCACGACATTCCAATGCAAACAGATTTTGTTAAAGCGCTTCGCCCGCTACTGGGTAAATACGGTAACGAGCCTAATCTCGACATTATTTTGTTCACATTAGATGAAACTACGTACAGCCGCGAACTAGCGCCACTTGCAGGCCACTACCCTTGCCTGAAGCTAGGCCCTTCTTGGTGGTTCCACGATAGCCCAGAAGGCATGTTGCGCTTTAGACACCAAGTGACAGAAACCGCCGGTTTCTTCAATACTGTTGGTTTCAACGACGATACGCGCGCGTTCTTGTCTATCCCTGCGCGTCATGATGTTGCCAGACGCATTGACTGTCGTTTCCTTGCACAGCTAGTTGTGGAACACCGCATTAGTGAAACAGAAGCGGCCAGCATTGCCAGAAAACTAACTTATGACTTTGCTAAACAAGCGTACAAACTGGGGTAATCATGACAAAGCCGTTATCAATTTCAACGCTACCTCTTTTAAGTGACAGCGTAAGTAAACCAAATTACGACTTAGAAACAACCGGTTGTGGCATTGTGCATATTGGCCCGGGCGCCTTTCATCGTGCGCACCAAGCGTATTACACCGAAAAGGCGTTGGCTTACGGTGGTGACTGGCGAATTCACGGTGTGTCAATGCGCAGTGCATCACTTAAAGAAGCGTTGAGTACACAAGACAATCTCTATGCGTTGTGTATTGTTGATAACGAGCCTGAAACCCATATTATTGGCGCAATTAAAATCCTTTCTACATTAGCACATGACCGAGATGACATTGTTGCTGCGCTGGTAAATAAGCAAACTAAAATTGTTACGCTTACCGTGACAGAAAAGGGCTATTGCCTTAATGCACAAGGTCATCTAGATACTGATCATCCGGATATTAAAGCTGATTTAGTCACACCAGAAACACCGGTAAGTGCCGTTGGCCTTATTGTACAAGCGCTCGCACAACGTAAGCAGGCAGGCTATGCCGATATTACTATTATTAGCTGCGACAACGTGTCAGACAACGGTAAAAAGCTGCAAAAAGCGGTGACCGAGTTCGCCAATAAAACGGATGAATCATTAGGCCAGTGGATAACGGAGAATATCGCCTTCCCCTGCACTATGGTTGACAGTATTACGCCAGCTACTGAAGACAGCTTTAAAGCCAACGTTGCCGCTGAGCTGGGTTTAACTGATAACTGGCCTATTCAGCGTGAGGCATTTACTCAGTGGGTGGTTGAAGATAATTTTTCTGGCCCACGACCCGCATGGGATAAAGTTGGCGTTACTTTTACTCATGATGTGAGCTTCTTTGAAAAAGCTAAGCTTCGCATTCTAAACGGCACACATTCAACATTGGCTTACATAGGGTTATTGCTTGGCAAGGAAACCGTATACGACGCAATGCGTACCCCAGCCATAAAGCAACTGATTCAAACCATGTTGAAAGAAGAAATTGTTCCGTCTCTATCCAGTGAGCACGACAATACCGATAGCGGTACACAAGACTTCAACCTGAACGCTTACGCACAAGACATTGTTAAGCGCTATGAGAATAAGCATATTCGCCACCTGTTGTCGCAAATTGCTTGGGATGGGTCACAGAAAATCCCATTTCGAATTCTCGACACTGTACGCGATAACCTAAAAGCAAAACGAAACATCGATTTGCTCTGCAGTGCTGTTGCTGCGTGGTGTCTATTTGTGAACAACAAGGCGCGCTTAAACGAAACCATTACCGACCCGCTAGATAGTACGTTAAGGGCCACAGCGAAATCGGTAGACTTTCAGGCGATTGAACTTGCTAAAAAATTGCTATCTCTCGATACCATGTTCGCCGAACTGTCGGTAAATAATACGTTTAAGGAAAAGGTGCTCGAGAAAGTTAATCAGCTACTTGATATTTTATCGCACGAAAATAGCAACGAAATTCAGCAAGGCTCTGCTACGACAAAGTTAACAGAAAGTTCGCTAGATTCACTAAAAGGAACCGCGTGATGAAAAGTACCTTTTCCATGCTTAAAGGCGCCCCATTACTCCCTATTATTCAGCCTAAATCTGTTGACGAGGGGCTTCACCTAGCAGAAGCAATTGCAAATAGCGGCCTGTGCAACATAGAAGTAGTGAAACGCAGCGACGCAGCATTTGAAGCCCTGTCAGCCATTAGAAAACAGTTTCCCGAACTCGTTGTGGGCATGGGTACATTGTTAAATCGCAACCATGTATTCGAAGCGTTGGATGCAGGCGCGCAATTTTTGATAACGCCCACAAGCTCAGAGACATTGCTCGATACACTGATTGCTTCTAATGCACCCTTTTTGCCAGGTGTCGCTTCGCCTGCCGATATTCTTTTGGCTCACCAAAAAGGCATTCGCGAAATGAAGTTCTTTCCTGCGAGTCTTAGCGGCGGAACACCGTTTCTTAACGCTATTTCAAGTGTATTTAGCGATGTTTGTTTCTGCCCTACCGGCGGCATTAATGGCGAAAACGTGAATGAATATCTCGCGCTTGGCAATGTTCGAGCAGTAGGCGGTACATGGATGATGCCGAAGACAGCCATTGAAGCACAAAATTGGCAAGCTATTACTTTGGCATGCCAACAAAGCCTAACGCTATTTGATGAGGCTGCGGCATGAGCATAGTTGATACTAAACAAAGAATGGTTATTTTTGGCGAGTGCATGGTAGAGCTTCGAAGCACTCAGCGTGAGTCATCGGTTAGTACGTGTGATGAAAACACAGATAATAACCTGATGGCGAAAAGCTTTGCTGGCGATACGTACAACACTGCGGTTTATTTAAAGCGCTGTTTGCCTTCATCCTCCATTAGCTACTTAACAGCGATAGGTGCTGACTTTTTAAGCGATGAGCTGCTGTTTAAAATGGGTGAACACGAAATTAACACTGATTTAGTGTTTCGCTCGTCGTCGCGTAATCTTGGTTTGTATATGATCCGCAACGACAACGAAGGTGAAAGAACCTTTGCGTATTGGCGTAACCAGTCTGCGGCGACACAGACGCTCAACATTATGAAGGGCGCTGAGTTTGCGTGTGACTGGTTTTATTTGAGCGGTATCTCTATTGCCATTTTAAATGACGAACAGCGCGCTACACTTTTCGAACTGATTTCGTCCCTCAAGGCCAAAGGCAGTAAGATTGCCTTTGATCCTAACTATCGAGCACGCCTTTGGTCATCTCAAGAAGATGCCAAATACTGGACGGGTAAGGCATATGCCGAAGCAGATTTGGCGTTCCCAGGCGCTGACGACCATTTAATGCTGTTTGGACATATTAATGCTGATGAAATATTTAGCTATCTAGCCGACAAACAGATTGAAGAAATCGTAATGAAAAACGGGGCAGTTGGCGTTCATATACTCCGCCAAAAAGAGCAATGTATAGTGCCGGTAGAGCGTGTTGAACAGGTGGTTGATACAACGGCTGCTGGCGATGCATTTAACGGTGGTTATATGGCCGCTCGACTGGCTGGTAGAAAGCCTGTAGAAAGCGCAAGCTATGGCGCAAAAGTTGCGGCCACAGTGATAACCTACCCCGGTGCCATTATATCAAGTAATGCCTTCACTAAGCACATACCGTCGCTATAGTCGGTATGTGACATTCCTTCTTCTTTTTTCTTCTATTTCCTGCCACTGCAACCATAAACAAGTACGCCAAATAAAATAAAAACGATACCCCACTAAAAAACGCGGCACGCCCGTACTAACGCGCCACTCCATTTTTATGCAAGCTTACAACGTGTCTCGATATACGTATTTTGCCAGTGGGTGCGCTGTCGCTTTTAACTCTCGCACGAATATTTGCGCCATTTTAGCCGCGCCTACTACGTTCAAGTGAGTGTCGTCCGTTTTGCCTTCGGGGTAGCGCGCATATAGGTCGGCGGGCACTTTAATGAAGTAATGGTTGCTTTTAGGCTCGCCTACCTGAGTAAGAAAATCACAGGTTAAAGCGTTCATAGGGATAAATGGCACATTATTTTGTGCTGCCACTTTCTTCGCAGCATCGGCATACGCCAGCAACGTCCGTTTTAACACACCTTCCTCGGTGAAATGACGCCTGCAAATACTACTTGCAATAATAACTGATGCTCCTTTTGCTTGAACATCTTGCACAAACTGTTTCAAGTAAGCAGGATAGGCATTTTGAGGGTCGGCATAGCGCGCGGGGTCCGACTGTTTTTGATCGTTGTGGCCAAACTGTATGACCACAAAGTCATCTTCAGAAAGGTCAGATAACAGCACTTGCCAACGCCCTTCGTCCACAAATCGCTTTGTGCTTCTGCCGTTAGCCGCGTGGTTTTTAATATTAAGATTTGGCAGCATGAATTCAGGAAGCAATTGTCCCCATCCTCTTTCTGGGTATGACAACATTGGCTTGTCTGACATGGTGGAGTCGCCAACCAGATGTAAGGTAACCGGCTTTTTGTAGGGCGAAGCTTTCACAGCCTCTTCACTGCCCTTATTAGCAGCGCTTTGGCTTGAAATAATATGGGAACCCATACTGGTAAGTGCATAACCGCTCGATTGGGCACCGTAACTAATGTGAAGTCCACGAGTATCTTGCTGGTCTGCCACTGTAAAAGTACTCGTTACAGCAAAAACACTTGCAAGACTGTAGCGTAGCGCGTTGAATATTTTCCCCGTAGTGGGCTTACCTGAATTTCTCACACCTTTTCTCCTTCTCAATATTTCTATTGCTGCGATGCAAATTGCTCAAAAAAGTCAGGTAGACGAGTACCAAAACCCTCCCGGCATACACATTTTGCACATAAAAAAGGCCATCATTACGATGGCCAAACACACCCGTGTTCACGGAACACAATACGTTGTAATTATTCTCAGATTGACCAATACAGCTGGTCAACCTGTTATTTTTACATGTTATAACGTGCTCCTAGGAAGAACTGACGGCCCGTGTGGTTGTACTCACGCATCAAGTTCAACGAGCCATCACCCGTGGTGAACAAACGCTCATATTCGTCGGTAAGATTAATTACCTCAAAGGTCAGCGTTAGCTCGTCGTTCACGTTATAAAATGACGAAAAATCCACCTGCGTTGGGCCTGTCGTTCCGTGGGAGACGTTGCCATTGCTGCCAGTAAAGTCTGTTAGGTAATCGTCACGTTTGTTGACTGATACACGGGCGCCGTACTGGTCTGTTTCGTAATACACCGTAAAGTTATACGACGTTTCACTCATCCCTTCGATATCATCTGCGTTAACGTGGGTGTAGTTAGATACAATACCCATGTTTTCAAACGGTCCAGGCAGGAAGCTTAACGGCTGCTGATAAATCAACTCATAACCGCTTATACTTCTTTCCTCAGCATTAATTGGACTGCTATGCTCATATGGAATAGTGCGGGGATCTAGCGCAATCACAGGGTCAAACTGTGCATCATTATCGATAAAATCATAATAAGCACTATCGACTAAACGTTCCTCCGATGCGCGAACAATCCAGTTGTCAATATCTTTATAGAACACTGTTGCTGCAAGTAACGCTTCGTCGTCAAAGTACCATTCAACACCAAAATCAACATTGTTCGACGTAAACGGATCAAGGAACGGGTTACCTACACTTACCGAGCCGTTAATATAATCGAAGCTAGGGTTGCCAGGATTTAATGAATTCAGGCTTGGGCGCGTCATTGACTGCGTTAAGCCAAGACGAACAACAATGTCATCGGTGGCTTCAAGCGCTAAATTAACCGCTGGCAAAAAGTTATTGTAGTCGTTTTCTATTTGTACGGTTTCTCCTTGGATGAAGCCTTCAGAAGTTGTGGTTGTTTTCACGTAACGCACACCATAATTGGCACGAAGCAACATATCTTCAATTTCATAGCTTGTATCCATCTCGATATAAGCCGCAGTGGTTTCTTCGCCTACTTTCCAGCTTTGAGCAGAACGCGGCGTCCAAACAACGTCTAGCAATTGACTATTAATTGCGTCAAAGTCAGCAACAAGGAAGGGGTCAAGAGGACCATCAAAGCCACTACCGAAATCATCTACTGGCATCATTTCGGCAAAGCCTACCGCCGAATCTTGGTCTGGGAAGCCATTAATTTGTTCTTCACTGTAGGTTACAACACGGTCGTTGTAAGCAAAACCCGCTTTGATGGTAACTTCATCACCTAAGTATGTCGCATCAAATTTAACCGTGTCATTTTCACGCAATACGTCTGTCGCACGCAAGCGACCATCGCTTAGGTTATAGTTGCTTGCGTCGTTAACATCGTAACCGTAGGTCAATTCAGGGGCATTGCTGTTGTTGCTAAAGTCAAAGCCGTAGCTGGTTTCTTCCAATAATGTCATATTGTAACGATATTGCTCTGAACGAGCATCAGACTCTGCTGTGCCTGCCATCATATCGAGCTTAAAGTTTTCGCCAATAAACCATTCACCAGAAATCACAAATTGACTAAAGTCTGTGGTTGATTCTTGTAAACGACTTTCAATGCGCGACTTGATGCCGTCGTAAGTACCCGCTAATACTTGTTTACCATTAGGGTGAACGGTAATAGAGGTCGGCGTGATATCTTCGAACGTACTTCTGAACATATGGAAGAAGTTATACATGGTACGGGTGTTATCAAGCTTAGATACCAGGCCGTCTAGCGTAAGAGTGAAATTATCGGTGGCAGCCCACTGAATAGAGCCTGTGAAGCCAGTACGCTCCTGGTCGTTGCCAAAGTAATCAGGTCGTGGAAGACGCGGTGTCCACAAACAGTTAATAGGATCCACTGATTCGCCTTGATATTGGCAATCGCCGACATCTGGAGTACCGTTCACGACAGTATCAGACGTGTCAGTAAAAATACCGCCTCCGTCGAGAGCCGGTGTTGTCCAGCGCACAGTGCCAAAGCCTTCTTGTCTTACCGTACGTTCTGAAAATGCGGCTGAGAAGAGCACGCCGACTTTGTCGTCAGCAAAGCGATTACTAATCATAAAGGCTGCGCGAGGATCGGTCTCTTCAGTAATGCTGTTATAACCACCTTGAAGAGAGGATACGAATTTAAAGCCGTCATAATCAAACGGCTTAGCGGAGTACAGGTCAACGGTACCTGCAATTCCCCCTTCTTCCATTGAAGCAGTTGGAGACTTTTGAATATCTACGCGGTTAAACAATTCCGAAGCGAAAATGTTAAAGTCGAAACCACGTCCACCGTTAACACCGCCGCCTGAATCTGTACCGTCTGTACTTGCTGGCACTTCCATGCCATTAAGTGTTGTGCGGGTAAATGAAGGGCTTAACCCACGCAATGTAATTTGACGCCCTTCTCCCCCTTCACGAGAAATAGCCACGCCAGGAACACGTTGAATTGACTCTGCAATATTTAAGTCCGGGAATTTACCAATGTCTTGCGCAACAATGGATTCTTTGCTGTTCACTGACGTTCGTTTTTCCATCAGTGATTTATTGAGTGATCCACGAAAGCCCGATACCTCAATAACTTCCATATTTTGCGCTTCGGTTTCACTGGTTTGTTCGTCTGCGGCCTCTTGGGCATGAATATGCGCGCCTGACAACGCTAGTGTAACAAGAACAGCGAGTTGCTTTTTCTTTGGTAACATTGTTGTTTCTCCGGTTTTTATATTTATAAAAGACGCGCATGCTGACAAAGGGCGAAAGTGCTCTTCAAACGTGTGTAAACCGTTAAAATTTACATAGATTCAACATTTGTCATAGTTAACCATTTCGCTTCCCTTCGTGCCACCGTATAACATTCGGGTAATTAGCACTCTTTATGCTTTACACGTATCCGGTATCACGACTAGGCTGTTAAGGAAGCGAAAACGCGTCAATTCTAATTTATTCTCTATAGTGGTCTCGTAACCACCAGAGCCTTGAATGAGAAGCGTTGCAGGGTACAGCTCTGTTTATTAGTTGATGCAAATCTTCTCTTCGGCATTAATGTAAAACTTTGAAAACAACACGCCAGCTTTACATTTGATTTACATCCTAAACACTAATGCTACCGGTGGCAACAATTTTATTTAAAAATTTAACAATAAGTAAAAAATTTGAAAGCATTAATGGGCGAAAAACACGTCACATGAACTAACAAAAAAAGAAAAGTAAAAAATTTTAACCATTTAATACAACATCTTAGTTAATAACAAAGGCTTCACAGTGAGTAAAATAAAAGTTAATAAATGTGAATAATTTCGTTGACATGCAACTAAATAAAAACCATTATGCTACCGGTAGCACATAGTGTTTTAACAATGTTATAAGAATAAGGGTTTGTTATGCTAAAAGGTATTCTACGTGCGGTGTCCGTTGTGGCTGGCACAGCGTTTGTTGCTTTCGCTGCTAATGCAAATGATTGGGTAAAAGTACCTCTCGACAACACGCAACCATGGTCTATCAGAATGATTGAGTCTGAAATGGTGCGTTTCCCACAAGCTTGGCAAATCGATTGGGATGAAAAGCCACAATGGGATTACGTTCACGGTCTCAATCTTCTTGCCATTACAGAAGTCTATCGAGATACCAAAGACCCTCGACTTCTGTCCTACGTGAATGACTACTATGACATGTTAGTTCAAGACGACGGTAGCATTAAGACTTATGATATCAATAAATTTAATATTGATATGGTTAACCCCGGCAAAGTACTGTTTTTTCTGTATGAAGAAACTGGCAACCCTAAGTACAAAAAGGCAGCGCACCTTTTGAGAACCCAGCTAACTGGCCACCCGCGCACAGAGCATGGAGGCTTTTGGCATAAAAAACGCTATCCAGATCAAATGTGGCTTGACGGCCTATACATGGGAGCTCCCTTCTACGCTGAATACATCGTTAGATACGGCGATATGAAAGAGCTAGACGATGTATTTTTGCAATTTGAACTCATTGAAGAGCACCTTTACGACGAAAAAACCGGCCTACCCTTGCATGGTTGGGACGCATCTAAAAAGCAAAAGTGGGCTGACAAAGAAACAGGCCTTTCTCAACATCACTGGTCACGTTCGCTAGGGTGGTATGCTATGGCAATGGTGGATGTGCTTGAAATTGTTCCTGCGGAACACCCAAAAACACCGTGGCTACAGGCGCGCTTTAAAGCGTTTATTGATGCCACGCTTACCTATCAACATAATTCAGGCACCTGGTATCAGGTTACTGACTTGGGCAGCCGTGAAGGAAACTACCTAGAAGCATCAGGTACAGCAATGCTGACCTACGCTATGGCTAAAGGTGCAAGCCTTAAATTTCTTCCTGAGGAATACAAAGCTCACGCAGAAAAAGGGTTTGCTGGACTTCTTGATCAAATGATCTCGGTTAACCCGGAAACTAACGTAATCAGCCTTGAACAGGTTTGCGCTGTTGCTGGCCTTGGTGGAAATCCATATAGAGATGGTTCATTCGACTACTACATGAGCGAACCAATCAGAGCAAACGACGCGAAAGGTGTAGGCCCATTTATTCTGGCTGCACACTACCTAAATAAGTAGAAAGCACTAAATCGTAATGCAAGGAGTCTATGATGGCCCAACCTAACTCAATGAGCACTAGACGACATTTTTTAAAGACCGGTCTCGCCACCACTGTAGCAGCTTCTGGGATGGCTGTAGGTGTTCCTACGTTCCTATCTGGTTGTGCAAATGTGACCGAAACAGGAAGGACGCAACGCCAGTGGGACGCCGAAGCAAACCTTATAAAAGGGATGATAAAGCGCCCCACCTTTGCAAAGCGCGAAGTTAACATTACTGACTTTTTAAAAGAAAATGGCAGTGATTTTAAGCAAGCATTACACGCAGCTATCGACCAAATCGCAAGCCGGGGTGGTGGCAAAGTGGTTGTGCCAAAAGGCGACTGGCTATGCAACGGCCCAATTCACCTACAGTCGAATATAAACTTGCATGTTGAGGCAGGCGCAACAATTCGATTTTCTACTAATCCTGATGACTACAAACCTTACGTTTTTACTCGCTGGGAAGGTATGGAGTTGATGGGATACTCCCCTCTTATTTATGCGTTTGAGCAAACCAATATCGCAATTACCGGTAAAGGTACGCTTGACGGTAGTGCAGCAAAAGACAACTGGTGGCCGTGGAAAGGTAAGTGGAAGGCTTCAACATGGGGTGACGATCCGGTTGAGAACCAAAAATACACCAGAGATACGCTGCAACAAATGGTAGAAAGGGGCACGCCTGTCAGTGATCGCGTTTTTGAAAACAACTACCTGCGACCTCCGTTTATACAACCTTACCGCTGTGAAAATGTACTTATTGAGGGTGTTACCATCCTGCGCTCTCCATTTTGGCTAGTTAACCCTGTGCTTTGCAAGAACGTCACCGTTAACGACGTGTATTGCAAAAGTTTCGGCCCCAATTCGGACGGGTGCGACCCTGAAAGCTGCACGAACGTGCTTATCTCTGACTGCACGTTTGATACAGGAGACGATTGCATCGCCATTAAATCTGGACGTAATGCAGACGGCAGAAGGGTCAATGTTCCCTGCAGTAATATCGTCATAGAACATTGCGAGATGAAGGCTGGCCATGGGGGTGTTGTCATCGGCAGTGAGATATCCGGTGGTGTAGAGAATCTCTATGCTCAGTATTGCAGCATGAGTAGCCCTGATTTAGACCGCGGCATTAGAATTAAAACCAACAGTATTCGGGGTGGTCATCTTAAAAACCTCAATTACCGCAATATTGATATTGGTACAGTGAAAGATGCGGTAGTGGTGAATTTCTTTTATGAAGAAGGTGACGCTGGCAACTTCCCTCCTCTACTGGAAAATATCACTATAGAGAACTTGAGCGTGGCTTCCGCTAACCGAGCCTTTGTGCTTCGCGGGTATGACCATACGCCTATTTCTGGGTTGACGTTAAATAATATAACGATAAAACTTGCGCTTAACGATGCGATCATTGAAAACGTGGCGCAACTTTCTATAAACGATGTGTTTATAAATGGCCAGCCTTTTAACAATAACGGGTTGTAAATAAATATAATGAAGATGACCAAAGTTCGTTACCCGATTAATGTAGCCCTTGGATTGCTAGCGGCCGGAATGTTCAGCGGATTGAGCGTAGCAATGCCTGCAACCACCGATATAGTGGTAGGCAAGTTACATGACCGTGATTTGGCGAATACATCGGTCAATACCGCTTTGCCTCATTTTAATTCTATAACCCAAGCTGTTGCTTATATCGAGTCACACGAGTCACATAAAGCCAAAGTATGGACCGTCTTTATTAACGAAGGCATTTATCGAGAGCGCGTCGTCATTAACGCTGATAATGTCCATTTGGTAGGACAATCGCAAGAAACAACGACTATCGTTTTCAATCGATATGCAGGTCAAAAAATCGCAGAGAACGCTAAAGAAAAATGGGGAACTCGTCGCACTGCCACTGTAGAGATTTTGGGTAATAATATCACTCTCGAAGATATCACTATCACCAATGATTTCGATTATCCTGGCAATGAAGTAAAAGCACAAGATGACCCTACCCGCCTATCAGGGACACAGGCGGTTGCGCTTAAAACCGACGCGAATTCAGATCGCACTTATCTTAAAAACGTCGCACTTTGGGGTTATCAAGACACACTTTATCTAAAAGGTGACCGCGCTCTAATTGAAGGCGGAACAATAGCAGGACATATAGATTTTATTTTCGGAGAAGGTACAGCGTTTTTCGACCGCGTCACCATTCTTTCCAGAGCCCGTTATTCCAACGGCGATATTGAAGGACTTACTGGCTACATTACCGCGCCTAGTACGCATTTGCAGCGGCCATATGGGCTAACGTTCAGCAATTGCAGGCTAGAAAGAGAGGATGGCGTGCCAGATGAGAGCGTCGCACTGGGAAGGCCTTGGCATCCAACGACCACCTTTTCAGATGGTCGGTATGCAAATCTTTACGCAGTAGGCAAAACCACGTTTATAAACACGTATATGGCAGGTCATATCATCCAAAAGCGCTGGACTACCATGGGTGGAACTACCCGTTCAGGTACAAAAAGACCGTTTAACCCCCACACAGAAGCGAGATTTTCCGAGTACCAATCTCATGGGGAAGGTGCGCCTAAAGTCACCTCTTCACCAGCAATAAACTCTCATTTTCTGAATGATAAAAACGCGGCTTTTTATACTAAAGAGGCGGTATTGCGTGGCTGGATGCCTAATAACGTCCCGAGCGACACTAAATAGAGCAACATTAGCGTAAGTAATTTGCTCGGCACATTGCGTAACCACTTGGTATCTATTATCTTTTAGTTATCACTGTGCCACTGCTCCCCTTATGTCTATACGTGTTCGTTATATCGTTGCCTTATTGCTAACCGCTACACTCGTTACTCTTTCTTTTGTTGTTCTGTATGAGTTAATCAGTGATCAGAAGAACGATGCTCAAATTATCAATATCGCGGGTCAGCAGCGCATGCTTTCACAGCGTATTGCATTGCTTACATCCACACCAAACGTTTGCGACAACAGTGACGAGCAAAAGTATTTGGCGCAATCGTTAGCACGTTTTAAACAAAATCATCAACAGCTTGTGTCGCTTGACAACCTTCCCTCCTCTATCTCTAATACTTACTTTAACGAAGGCCAGCTCGACAACAAAGTAAACCGATACATAAAAAGCGCCGACCAAGTTTTAGATTATGAACAGTGTCAACCCACTACGCTTTTAGATATTCAAGCGCTGACATCGCTATTGCAACAGCTTGATTATGTTGTCGCCCAGTTCGAGCAAGACGCCACTGCTAGAGTGGATGTGCTTCTTTCGATTGAAGTTTACTTATGGCTAGCCACACTCGCTCTATTATGTATCGAGGCAGCATTCATCTTTTCGCCTATGGAGCGCACCGTTAAACGATCATTTGCCAAACTAACGAGCTTGAAAGAGCAAGCAGAAAGTTTGGCATATGAGGCCCGCAGAGCAAGTAAAGCAAAATCAGAATTCCTTTCAAGCATGAGTCACGAACTTCGCACACCAATGAACGGCCTGTTCGGCATGATCGAGTTGGCCCTAGATAACTCTGACAAAAGCGACATCTATCTAAAAAAAGCCAAAACTGCCGGTAGGCAGCTCCTTGTCTTAATCAACGACATTCTCGATATATCAAAAATTGAGGCAGGTAAAATCAAAATTGAACAGGCTCCGGTCGACCTGTTACAAGTCTTGGATGATGTAGTGTCGTTACAGCGGGTGCACTGCCAACGGAAAGGCCTTGATTTTCATTATATTAAAGACCCACACCTGCCTCACGTCATCAAAGGAGATAACACACGTATTTCGCAAATACTACACAACTTGCTAAACAATGCGATCAAGTTTACTGAACAAGGTTCTGTCACGTTAAAGGTCACCTATACCAAACGCCCAAACGGCAATTATTTAAGCTTCGATGTTATTGATACCGGCATTGGTATCGAGTCATCTAAGCTTGATAATATCTTTAAGAAGTTTGAGCAAGCTGATCAATCCACCACCCGTGAATACGGTGGCACAGGGCTAGGTTTAAGTATTGCTAAACAGCTAGCAAAGCTTATGGATGGGGACATCAACGTAACCTCATGTATAGGACAAGGAAGCACCTTCAGTTTCACCATGGCAGCAGAAGAATCTCACCTGCCCGACATTAGTGTTGAGCCCACTGCTAATTTGCGATGTGCAATTGTTGATGATTTGCAAACCAGCCGCGAGTACTTTGAGCACGTTGTTACGTCTATGTCGATAGTACCCAACACTTATGAAAGTGCAAAAGCTTACCTATCAGACGACCCACTGGCCTTCGATGTTATTATCCTTGATTTATCTATGCCTGAAATGAGCGGTGTCGATTTGATAGAAAAGTTAAAGGCGATGAACCCGGAACAATTTCCTAAAATCATTCTGATCTCTGCCGAACTGGAGAGGCTAGAAGTTGAAAATGATGTGTCTGAACTTATCTGGCGAACGCATGCCAAGCCGATTAACCGCAAAGAACTTGAGCACGATCTAGGTAAGCTTATAGAGACCAAGCCTGTTTCTCGCACTGATATGCAAAGTGGCAACAACAAGAAACGCATACTCCTTGCTGAGGATAATGAAATTAATGCAGAAATTGTGAAGACCATTTTACAGTCAGAAGGCTATAAGTTCCTGCACGTTAAAAACGGAAAAGACGCCGTGGACGTGGCGAAACGTCATCATTTCGACCTTATTTTGATGGACTGCAATATGCCTGTAATGGGCGGTATTGAAGCATCAATGATATTGCGTACGACATTAGAAACCGACATACCGATCGTTGCACTTACTGCAAATGCCTTTGCGGAAGATAAAGAAGAGTGCTTGGCTGCTGGCATGACTGACTTTTTAGCCAAGCCGTTAGATAAAGACACGCTGCTGGTTTGTATTAAAAAATATATCGGATAGCTGTTAATATAAACACTCAACAATGGGCGGTCGGCAAGCCACGCTCACATTTTATACGGTATAGGGTTCTTGCTCTGCAATGTACCCCGGCGCAATGGCTAGGTTATCCGTATTAACAAGGCTATGCTGGTTTCTTAGCCAAAGCTGATATTCGCCAGTTCGTAAGCTTGCATGTTTTGTACAATCAACATTCCAGCGTCTAAGCAGATATCCCGCCATGGCAGCCCGTACTTCCAATATAAGCACGCCTTCTTCCATGGCGTAATCAAGCTCTATTGCGGTAGCATATTTAATATTCTTAGGATGTGGCACAATTTCAAGTGAGATAAGTCGTCCCCACTCCTCATCGCAATCTATGCATTCGTGCGCTTCAGGTTCAGCTTTAACCGTTACCTTGCTAATTCTCGTCAGTACAAAATCTCTGAAACTTTGTGATTTTCTGTCGAACGCGCGAACATGCCAGCGTTGACCATTATCAACAATACTATGAGGCACTAACTCTCTCGCACCACTGCCGCTTGAAAGCGACGTATAGATTACGCTCATCGCCTTTTTGTTTACGATGGCTTGTACCACTTTCGCTACGACAAAAATATCAGGCACATTAAGTGAAGATGCACTTTCAACAGGGAAATGTATGTCTCCAATAGCATCAAAGCCATCAGATATATCATTGGCAAGCTTTACCAGGGTTCGTTTTGCATCATGTTCAAAAACTGGAACAAAATTTTCTGTTTGAAAGTAACGTTTTTCCCTTGGGTCGTACACTAAGTTATCAGGGGCGAGCTCTTTGTATAGCGTAAAGTCACGAGAACCAGCCGATAGCCCCACTTCAAAACGATTTATTAAGTCTTGGCGATGGATTGCCCCTTTGAATAACAAGCAAAAATCGATATACGCCAGCCGCTGACGTTGAGGAAAGGGAATAGTATCTAACATAGTGCACACTTATTGTATTTTTATTCAGTGTGGTTCATTTAAAGCCGTATGTAAATAGCAAAAGAAATAAAAAGCCCAGCACTTGGCTGGGCTTAAACTTTTAGCCATTAATGTTTATGACTTCACACGTTTGCGAGCGAAAAACATACCACCTAAAGCCAGAAGCGATAGCGCGAAGGTACCTGGTGCAGGAACTTCTGCGATGCTGAAACTTGCGCTACTCACTTGTATAGGCGTCAGCTGGCCCCCTTGAGAGCCTTGAAAAAGGTACGAACCTGACACCCCATCGATTGTCATGTCACCAACAGACTGCGCGATAAATTGTAGGGTGTATAACCCAATCACCGGTGTTTGCAGTTGATAGAGCAAATCGATTTGTTCCAAGAACGCTAGAGAGCCTATCTCTAATACCCCATCCGTGGTGAAAGGAGGAAGAAACATCTCTAACACTGGGGTCCCCAAGCTGCTAACTAAGCCAAAAGGATTTAACGTAGAAGCGCCAATAAAACTCAAGAGCGAATCGTTAAAACCAATTGTCGTGTTATATACATCAAATGGTTGAGGAAACGGTACGCTACCTAAAAAAGCATCTTCATTAGAAAAGCTTACCGTCGCCGTGATAGTGTCTCCTACTTGATAAATCGATTTATCGGTAGAGATTTCAATTACTGCGGCATTTGCACTAAAAGTAGCAAATGCCAATACCATTAAAATAATCTTTTTCATTTTCTTTCCAACTACTGAACTGCACATGCGTTGCGTGTACACATAGACATTAACGCGTATAAATCGTAGATATTTAATCTGCCATCGTTGTTAAAATCGTGCTCTTCAACCGTGGCTTGACGTTGAAGAAGCAAGGTGTAGAAGGCCACAACATCGGTGTTATCCACGTCACTATCGCCATCAAAATCACCAATTACTGGCTCAGGCTCACTCGATTCAGGGAAATCCAGCACAACAATTATTGGGTCGTGATCTGATGAACGGTAAGGATCAGCGCCATAATAGCTAGATAGCTGTGTTTCTGTTTTGTATTCAACGTTGTAGTCGAAGACACGAGGCTCATCGGCATTGATATGCCAAACTGTTGCATCTACGACATACTCTGTTAGCGACGGGCTTGATAACGCGTGGTCTAAGTAACCCACTTCGCCGCCGAAGGTGTACGAGTAAGCACTAGCGCCATCGAACGCGTTTACCAAATTGGTGTAACCGGCATTTTCCAAAGCAAGAATCGGATCTTCTTTCGCATACGCATTTAGGTCACCCATTACGATAACTCGGTCAGACAAACCTGCACTGCTTTGCACAAGCGCTGTTAGCCCTAACGCAGCTTGGGTACGTAGCTCATTCCAGCAGCCTTGTCCATCACCCAAATCAGCATTATTACCTGTTGCACTGCCACAGCTTCCTTTTGATTTGAAGTGATTCACCGCGAACGTAAACCCTTCACCGTTACTATTTACGCTAAAGGTTTGTAACAGCGGCTGGCGGTTACCGTAGTCAAAAGGTGCTTCAGAGGAAGTAACCGCTGCGCCTTGTGGTGTAACCGTTGCAGGCTTATAAATAATACCTACCGCAATTTCATCCCCGCCTGGCAATGATTCAAGTGCAACGTAGCTGTAAACGTCACTACCAAGTTCAGCATTCACGCTAGCTACAAGTGAAGCAATGGCTGAATCACTCCCGTACCCATCGTTTTCGATTTCTACTAAGCCAAGCACGTCTGCGTCCATCGCCACAATAGCTGACACTGTCTTCGCTTTCTGGCGAGAGAACTCACCTTCTGAGTCTGCGCCACGAGAGGTAGGGAAGTTTGGACCATTAAAGTAGTTAAGCACGTTAAAGCTAGCCACTTTGACATCGCCCTGTTCGTCTAACTGAGGCGCATCTGTTCTTGGGTTTGTGCGCGCAGTTTGAAGAGCGCCAACTGGAATTAAGTGGTAAGCACCAAATGCGTAGTGCATTACACCTTCCAGGCCTTCTACACTGTCGCCTAAACGCAGAGGATTCGCATGAGATAAACCGCCAACTGGGAAAGGAATATTGTCAGCATTTTGTGCGCTTGAGCCATCATCAACCAACAATGTGTTGCGTGCATTCGCTTCAGCCAAGGCAATAGCTTCACTTGAACCCGCCGCATATTGGTTTGTAGGAATCATCAGGCGGCCTGATGACACGTTGAATTGCCCATATCGACCAAGATTATAAACGTCTGTCACGTTCAAAGTTTGCTGGAATTGAACCTGCATACCTTCAAGTGACTCGAGGTTAACGCTCTCGTCAAATGGCATTTCAATACTTGTCACGAGTATGTCAGCACCTGCACCTAGCGTTTCAGCATTGCCGCTTAATACAATTTCTGTGATGCCATTGTATTCAGCTACTGCGCCGTTAACACGCACAGCATCACCAACAGATGGGTATTCAGTAAAAGTTGTCGAGTAGGCAAATACACCTTCAGACGTCGCAGCATTACCATCAGAGTCTGTGGCTTCTTCTTGAATAAAGAATCCGTTCATTTCCGGCACAACCTTAGTCACCACCGCCTCAACAACAACGTCGTTGCCTGTAAGTGGCGAGGTATCACCTTCCCCTTGAATAGCGCTAATTAAGACTACTTCACCAACAGGGTCTGTAGGATCAGTTGGGTCGGTCGGGTCTGTTGGATCCGTAGGGTCGCTAACAGCGCCATTGTGCGCACCAAAATTGTTAAGCGTATCTTTTGGTAGGCTATCCCATTCTTCAAGAGTGAACGCTGGGTTGCGATTAGGGTTACCTACCGTTACTGAACGCTTGCGTACTAAGGTAACGTCTTTACCCCAGTTAGTTTTAACGCCGTAAGTACCTAGCGCATCGACAACCTGCCCGTTAGCGACGAGTTCAATGTAGTCATCGCCATTGAAATTAATCACAAAGCTGCTAATCGTTGAGCGGGCAGTTAACAATGGGTCTGCACTTCCGTGAGCGAATGTTGCTACGCCACCTGCTGGGATAGTGCCTTCCAGTGCTAACACTTTACGATCAGCATCTGCGGTCTCACCATTGGAGAGTAAAACTAACTCATAACCCGCTAGACTTATCGGTTGTGTCGAGCTGTTGAAAAGCTCTATACCTTTATTGAAACCGCCACCTTCGATGTATTCTGAAATATAAATACTACTGGTAGAAGGTGTTGCGTCGCCGCCTGTGTCTCCACCCGTATCACCGCCGGTATCACCCCCCGTATCACCGCCAGTATCGCCACCGGTACCGTCACAGCTATCGTTGAAGATAAGTGAAGCAAGTTCAGGTTTATCAATAAACGGATTTCGATTACCTTGGAATTCATAAACGCGCTCGTTACGACGACGTTCGAAATCATCCACTGGATCACTTTCATGCCATTGAAGCAATACGCAGAGCTTACCAAACGCGGCTTCGCTCGTAGAGGTAAGGCGATTTACTAACACTAAATCGTCTTCGGTATCACCAGCTGTATTGCCGTCGTACCGAACGTCCATGTATAGCATTGAGCGTGCTACATCGCCTTTTACCGCATCGCGAGGCTCAAAAGAGTCGCCATCAACTCGGTTTAATGGAGCTTCAGAAAGCGCGCTATCACTAAAATCAAAATCCAAGTTGCCGCGTGAGCTATTTACCGAAATATCGGTAGGACGCAGGTGCAGAATATCGCTGTATGCCGTTAGGCTTGAGCTAGGAAAACCATGGCTCTTAGCCCAAACATGTTCGCGATTCCAATTGTCTGGGTTGGTGCTTTGACTACCGCTACCGTTGGTAAACTTGCCTTGTGATATGCCTTTGTAGAACAAGATAACGTGATCGGTGTTAGCAGGATCTTCATCAGTGTAAGTGAGTGCTGTCCACACTTCAGAGTAAGAAAGCGTACGATGACCATTTTCAATGATGTTATGCGCCGTGTCTTTTAACGTTTGCGCACTTTCACCGTTTGCAATAGCTGTGTCGAGAGCTGCGTAATAGTCAGATGCAACAAAGTCGCTGGCTAGGTTAACTGCTTCCAAATCAGGGCAGTTAAAACAAGTACCACTTAAGAAAAGAAGTTCATTTGAAGGTTCACCGCCGTTGTCAGGGTCACCGCCAGTATCCCCACCATCGGTAGTTCCATTTCCACTTACTGAAATACTGTCTAAATTGAGATATTCGGTACCCGAGTTGTTAGCCATGGCTACTTTCAGTTCTAAAGTGCTTCCGCTACCTATCGTTTCGGTCAGTGTTGCAGAACCAAAGTCTTCCTGTACCGTATTCGTTGCCCCTTCTGAAAGCGTAATAAGCTCGAATGCGCCACCATCTAATGAGTAAAATACATCGATGTAGTCTGTCGACTCAAAATTTCCACTTTGAGAAAGCACGGCATTTATGGTGATATCACCGGCACCAGATATATCGATAGACTCGCTCAACCAGACTACTTCACCGTCAGTATCACGTGCTTGCATTGCGCCGCTTTCAACACGGAACCAGTCTGAAGTGGCACTTAGCTCACTCGCTGACACGTCTACTGACCAACGATCAACACCTTCAAGGTCAACAATTGCTCCCGCTGGGTCTGAGCCAGTTGCGCCCTTGCCTTGCAGTTCATTTGCTTCGAAGTCCTCTTGCCATACTGTATCTGCAGAGGCATTAATAGAAACAACGCCTAACGACAATGCGCCCGCCAACAAGGCGTTAACTACTTTAGCTGATCTCCTCAGCTTATACTGCTGTGTGTTACCCTCATGAATCATTTTGCTTTCCGCTTTTTTGTATAAGGAAGGTATAAATTCTTATACATACGTATATACAGCAAGCACTTAATAAAAATAATAATATAAACGTCACAAACGTTAAAAATCAGAAACTTAGACGTTTAAAATAAACTTACTTATTGATTAACTCTGCTGAACTTTGGTACAGGGAAAGTTGATTTGTCACAATGGGTAAATGTTTCAGCTTTGAAATATTTCAGTGACTCTCGGTGGTGCATGTTACAGTTTTATGCACAAAAAAAGAGCGCCTTGTGGGCGCGCTTTACATCATAACGTTAAGACTAAAAGTACCAGTTGAACACCTTCACCGCATTCCACGCTTGCTTACGGTCAAACGGGTTAAAAAAGCCAACAGCTCATCATGTCAACTAGAAGTGATATCGTCGCAGTTGCATCTGCATTTGCTTAATTTGCTGAACTAACGCTTCACAGTTGTCTACTACTTCTTTTGCATAGGTAGTATTGGCATTGCCTACCTGCTGAATACTGCTAACGCCTTTGTTTACATCGTCGGCAACCGCCGTTTGCCCTTCTGCCATCGTCGCAGCATCTTCATTTAACGTAGTGATGCGTGCAACTGCGTCAAGCGCTTGCTTTAACGAATTGCCAGCATGCTTTGTAGTGTCTACAGTCTTGTAGGCGGTCTCTTTATTCTGTTGCATCTTTTCAGAAGCTACGCGACTCCCTTGCTGAAGGCGCTCAATCATGTTGCGAATTTCTTCTGTGGAAGACTGCGTTCTACTCGCAAGTGAGCGCACTTCGTCAGCAACAACGGCGAAGCCACGCCCCTGCTCACCTGCACGTGCTGCCTCAATTGCTGCATTAAGTGCCAGAAGATTGGTTTGCTCAGCGATATTTCGGATGACTTCCATTACTCCGCTAATTTCTTCGCTTGCCTGCGCCAATTCGGTGATAACCTTCACCGACGCATCTACATCGCTTGCTTGAGACTGGATATCTTTAATAGTTTCTGCCAACACGCTTACGCTATTTCTGGTATCTTGATCAGCAGCGTGAGCCGCTTCACTTGAACTGCGAATGGTTGACGATACCGTTTGTGCATTCTGCTGCATTAACGAAATAGCGTTGTTAATAGACTCTGTTTCTCGACTAAGTTGTGATACTGAATCTTTAGATTGCAACGCTGTAGTGTTTAACCTTTCTGACTTAGCTAGCATATGGTCGGTTGCTTCGTCCACGCTCTGCAAGGTTTCCTGCAATTGGCTAAGTAACCCGTTAAACGCTTTTGCCATTGTGCCAAACTCGTCGCTTCTCGATGCCTGAAAACGGAACGTTAAATCCCCCTCACCAGAAGATAAGTTGCTCACTACCCCAATGAACTCTTCAAGTGGTTTGCCAACAATGTATTTAACCAGTAACCAAATAGTGATCAAAATTCCCGTACTCGCCAACACAATTTTGAGCACAACAACCAACACAGAGCTTCGAACCATCGCCGATTTCTCTGACGCCGACGCGGCTAATATTATGTCATACCCCCATGGCGAAAACGGTACTACTTCTACAACCCAATCATCATTGGGTTGTAGAGCTTCAGCCACCTGTGCGTCAGTAACATGCGCGGAATGCATGCGAATGTTTCCTTTTGCATCACGAAGGGCTACAAAGCCTTCTTTTAGCACGTGGCTTTGCTTAATAGCCTGCTCTAAAACGTTAAGATCGGCTGAATATCCCACATACCATATGCCTATAACGTCACCTCTGCTGTTAAACATTGGCTCGTACCCTGTTAAATAAGGGCTGCCCAGAATATCAACCGCACCGTAATACGCTTTCTGCTGATTAATCTTTTTGATGGCTTTACCATCGGGTGCCAACTTAGTACCAATCGCTCTATCGCCGTTTTTAATAACATTGGTACTCACGCGAATATAGTCGTCACCGGTTTTACTGAAAAGCGTGGCGGTGCCTCCCATTACGCTTGTCAGGTTATCCACCAAGTCAAATGTATTTGCTTGTTCAGTATTGCCCAACCTCAATTGCCGAGCCTGCGTATTTTTAACGGAAACGATGCCTGTTTGATTGGGCTCGCCCAATGCCTCACCTCGCTGCTTGAGCAACGCCATACTGCTTTTCACGCGTTCAAGCATGATAGAGTCAGTCACAGTAAGAATATTCACTAAACGATCAGCAGTGTTCTTCTTTTGCTCTTGAACGAGTGTTGAAACATTTGAGGACGTTGTAATAACCGTTGCAACGGCAACAATTAATGCGAACAGAGCGATAACAGCAGAAATAGAAAATAGAAACTTTCTTTGAATGGACATTTATCATCTCGATATGTAGACGTTTAATACAAGCCATTCCTTTGCGCTTTTTTACCTCGCCCCTTTATTTTTTGCCAACCAACACAAAGGCTTGAGGCTGCGAATTCCTAGGTATTAATTTAGGCAAAAATTAAGCAAGTGCAAATTATCCAAACGTTTATATTTAAAGAAAGCCATCCAGTGAACAATCAATTAGCTATCGTACTACTTCATGGTCACCTTTGTGCCAACAATTTTCAGTGCCGGTACGCCTCGAATTAGTGTATTTCTTGCAAACTGTCTGTGACAAGAAGGGCATATTCCTTCTTCCAGGGTAAAATCCTCAACTATTCTCTCTTTGAAACATTTAACTAGCGCGCCTTTGCCGCCTTTGCGATATTTAATTAGCTGGAATTTGCACTTAGCGCAACGAATCTGAACGGTCCTGACCGGTCCTTTTGCATTAGGTTTTGCCATAACTTCTCTTTATATGTTTTTGAATCCTTCAAATTTCACCTTTTGTCGTAGTGCGACAACATGTAATTCTCGTTTATACTTTGTCGTAGGTGCAGTGCCCTTGGGTACAAACCACTAGCACACTTGCCTAAATGTGAGCGAGTTAAGAACGAAGGTAAAATTAATGAAGATAGTTGCAGCCCTGTGTTTTTTAATGTCTGCGCCGATTTATGCCGGTACAGCCGTGATAATAAATGCCAATAACAATTCTGGTATCGATATCGATACCGTCAAAAAGATATATTTGGGAAAAGTTAAGGCGTTTCCCGATGGAAGCCGCGCAATTCCCCTCACCTTCGAACAAGGTAATAATATCAGAGACGCCTTTAATAATAATGTACTAGGAAAATCTGAATCACAGTACTCCGCATTCTGGTCGAAGCTTGTGTTCACCGGCAGAGGCACACCGCCTGAAATGATAGCGACAGAAGATGAGATGCTAAATCTTGTTGCGACCAACCCCAATACCATAGGTTTTGTGGACGAGGGCAAAGTTGATAGCACGGTAAAAGTTATCGGTACATTCTAATTTTTATCGCCTTTGTCAACTGAGCTTGAGTGGCGGCGCCTCATAGTAAATGCGCCGCCTCCCCCAATTTCTTAGCGTTAATCCGGAAGTGCCGATAGATAATTCATGTTTGCAAAGGCCATTATGACGTCTTTGGCGAAGTCCACTCTTGGGTGACGAAGCGCTCCCTTTTTCCACACTAAATAAACATCATTTTCTGGGCCTGGCTTGCCCAGCGCGACCAATTCGCCTTTTGCTATACCTTCTTTACATAAGTAGTCAGGCAAAACTGAGTAACCAATTCCCGCTTTGATAATACTGCTTATTGCCCTTATATCGGGGCAAACAGCCGCAACAGGCGACTCACATGCAGCGTTAAAAACCTCTGAAAAATATCGCCGAACAAGCGGTAACTGTTCATCATACGTCACTACTTTGTGTTGGTTGAGTAACTCTGCCGATATTTCTCTTTCTCCCAGCAACTTTCCCTGCACGCGATTCATCACTAAGATTAAGCGCTCTTTATCCAACTTCTGGTATTCATACATCGCGTCAGTGGGCTCAGAGGCTGTAATGGCAAGCTCCGCTACATCATTCTCCAACAAATGATAAATAGAACTTTTGTTGCCGGTATGGATTACTAAATTCACTTTGTCGGCCTGAAGCAAGTTAGCAAGTGCTGGACCTGCCACCAGACTTAGGTACTCCGCAGGGCCTGCAAGGTGTAACGTACCGTGATCAGTGGAAGCGCGACTGCGAATAGAAGCCACTTTCTGCTCTAACGTATCAATGTGACTGGCGACCTGCAGCGCCAAGTCATCAGCGATAGCCGTTGGCTCAACGCCTCTCGCTTTTCTTATGAACAACTCTTTACCGACAATATTCTCCATGGCTTGTATGTGAGAAGTGACCGCTGGCTGAGACATATGAAGGCGAGCTGCAGCACGCGTAATGTTGCCGCTTCGATAAACTTCTACGAAGGTTTTTAACTGTGTTAAGTAAGACATAATCCCTACCCATCAGATTTTTGATGACTCATCACAATTTATCTGACTTCTCGATGTGAGCCAACCTCTCTAAGATACACGCACTTTCTAATGCGACAGGAGCTGCACATGAAATCAGCATCATCAATTTTATCGCTCGCCATCGTTGCGGGTTTATCACAGTCGGCCTATGCTGCTGAAACTCAAACTGCCAATGCCAGTAAAGGCGAAATACTTGTACTACTTTCAAGTGAAAATGTAATGCAACTTGCAGATGGCAAAACAGAGCCTACAGGCTATTACCTTAACGAGTTCGGTGTGCCGGCAAAAGCATTGGTAGACGCTGGCTACAAATTGGTATTGGCCACGCCAAAAGGCAATGCGCCATCTGTAGATAAAAAGTCAGTCATTCCGCAATACTTTGATGGCGGCGAGTCGCAAATGCGAGATATTCAAACGTTTGTTGCGTCAATAGAAGGCATTGATGACACGTTGTCATTGAGCGAAGTGATTGGACAAGGTCTGGAAGAGTTTGAAGGCGTATTCATTCCAGGCGGTCATGCACCGCTTATCGACCTGGCAAACAATCCACAAGTGGGTGAAATTTTGTCTCACTTTCACAGTGAAGGAAAACCTACTGCCGCTATCTGTCATGGCCCAATCGCCTTACTTTCTGGGCAATCTAACCCGCAGGCATTTGAACTGGCATTGAAATCCGGTGAGCAAGCCTCATCTGAGAGTTGGATTTATGATGGCTACAAAATGACAATCTTCTCCACACCGGAAGAGGCCTATTTTGAAAGCACGTTAAACGACGCAACGTTATTGTACTACCCAGCAGACGCCATGGCGCAAGCGGGTGGCAAGATGGAATTCAAAGAAATGTGGGCGCCCAATGTAGTAGTAGACCGTGAGCTTATTACAGGCCAAAACCCGTTTTCTGATGAACTGTTAGCTGAAAAGCTTTTACAACAGTTAAATTCACAATCTAATTAAGGACAGGCAACACTATGCTTAATTTTACGTTTAAGAATCAAACCGAAATTTTGTTCGGCAAAGGGCAACTAGATGAAGTATCTTCACGCTTGCCGAAACAAGCAAAAGTCCTCTTCCTCTACGGTGGCGGCTCAATTAAGAAAAATGGTATTTACGATAAAGTAACGACTGCACTAGCAGGTGCTGAAGTCATTGAATTTCAGGGTGTTGAACCAAACCCAGAATTTGCGACGCTGATGAAAGCTGTGAATGTCGCACGTGAAAATGACGTGAACTTCATTCTTGCGGTTGGCGGTGGAAGTGTTATCGACGGCGCCAAATTCGTAGCTGCTGCCGTTAACTTTGCAGGCGATCCGTGGGACATTTTAGTAAAAGGTGCAGCATTTGAAAATCCATTACCTATTGGTGCAGTACTTACTTTACCTGCGACAGGGTCTGAGAGTAACGGTAACTCGGTAGTAAACAGGAAAGAAACGTCGCAAAAACGCGCATTTTCTTCTGAAACAGTTCAGCCTGTTTTTGCCGTACTCGATCCTGAGTTCACCTATTCACTACCACCACGTCAAGTATCGAACGGTGTGGTTGATGCTTTTGTTCACGTGATTGAGCAATACCTTACCTACCCTGTCAATGCACCGCTTCAAGATCGCTTTGCAGAAGGTATTTTACAAACGTTAATTCAGGAAGGCCCTAAAGCACTAGCAACGCCTGAAGATTACGACGTGCGCGCGAACGTCATGTGGTCGGCAACAATGGCGCTTAATGGGCTAATTGGAAAAGGCGTACCACAAGACTGGGGCACCCATATGATTGGGCACGAACTTACTGCGTTACACGGTTTAGACCACGCTGTAACCCTAGCTATTGTGCTGCCGTCGTTGATGTTTGTGCAGCGTGACAAAAAGCAGGAGAAAATCCTGCAGTTAGGCGAGCGTGTATTTGGTATTCAAGAAGATGACAAAGAAAAGGCCATCGACTTGACCATCAAAGCAGTGCAGGACTTTTTCGAGACCATGCAGGTTAAGACTCGCTTGTCAGACTATGACATTGAAAAGTCAGCGATTGATCGGCTTATCAAAAACCTTGAGCGCAATGGTTTAACCTCACTTGGCGAGCATGGTGACATTGACCTTAATAAAGCCCGTGAAATTTTAACTCTCGCGGCGTAACCCCAGTTGTCAAAACACTCAGCCATGGCTGAGTGTTTTTGCTTTAATTTCAAAAAGAGAGAAATATGACTGCACTATTTGAACAATTTTCATTAAAAGACGTGACGCTTCGCAATCGTATTGCTGTGCCTCCTATGTGCCAATACTCTGCAGAAGATGGGTTTACAAACCAGTGGCATGAAGCAAACTACCAATCATTCGCAAGAGGCGGCGCAGGGCTTGTAATTGTAGAAGCAACCGCCGTATCTCCAGAAGGACGTATCACGCCTAATTGCTTGGGCATTTGGAAAGATGAGCACGTAACAGGCTTGAAAAACATTGCTGAACGCATAAAAAGCCAAGGCGCTGTAGCAGGAATTCAGATTGCCCATGCAGGTCGAAAAGCCAGTGCCAATCGTCCGTGGGAAGGCGACGACCACATCCAACCCACTGATGAAAAAGGGTGGCAGCCTATTGGCCCTTCGGCGCAGGCCTTTGGCGCACATTTGCCAGTTACACCTACGGAAATGACCAAGGCCGATATTGAACGTGTTAAAAACGACTTTGTTAAAGGTGCCCAGCGCGCCCTTGAAGCGGGGTTTGAGTGGCTTGAACTTCACTTCGCCCACGGTTATTTAGCGCAGAGCTTCTTTTCAAAACACGCCAATAAGCGCACTGACGAATACGGCGGCGATGCACAAGGCCGAGGCCGATTCCTACTTGAAACATTAAGCGCCGTGCGTGCCGTGTGGCCTGAAAATCTGCCGCTTACAATACGCTTTGGCGTTATTGAGTACGATGGCGATGATGAACAAACGCTAAACGAGTCTATTGAGCTTATCAAACAGTTCAAAGAAATTGGTGCTGACTTCGTAAGTGTAAGCGTTGGTTTCAATATTCCTGACGCCAATATTCCTTGGGGCCCGGCTTTCCTTGCTCCAATTGCAAAAAGAGTGCGTGATGAAGCCGATATTCCGGTTGCAACCGCTTGGGGAGTAGATACGCCAGAACTTGCCAACGATACGATTAAAAACCAGCAACTTGACGTAGTTATGGTAGGCAGAATGCACCTTACCAACCCGCATTGGACTTACTTTGCAGCGAAGAAGCTAGGTGTCGAAAAGCCGTCTTGGGTTATGCCCGCACCTTACGCGCACTGGCTGGAGCGTTACGCGCCATCGGATGAAAGGTAGTAGTGAGTTTTAAAGACGGCAGAGCTTTCCAGTCTTGCCGTCTTTATGTTCGCCCTATGTTATTCACGCTTACCGTTGCTTCTCTGCACTTGCTTTTTTTTAAGTTAGGTTTATGGTTGACATAAACCTCCTTCAAATTATGGAAGAATGCAGGTTAAAGATTTTTTTTTCTCATCAGCGAAACTTGCTGACCTGACATCAATCCGAAGGCGCCGCGTCATTCAGATAAGCGCGGTAACGGGCTTCGGGCTTTTCGCTTCATCTCTGGTAGCGAGAGGCATAACGTTCGATATCTTTTTACTGGGCTTGCTCTCACTTATTGTCACAGCTACGCTGGCATACAGATATTACGTCACCACCAGCAGCTACCTCCTTTTAGGCGCGATGTCGTCAATGTTGTTTGCTCTGTCAGCAACAGGTGCAGGCGTATTTGATATCGCCATGATTGGCTATCCGGGAGTCATTATATTCGCCGCTTTATTAGGTGGAGTTACCCTATTTGGCACCGTTTTATCTTTGGTACTTCTTCAGTGCATTGCGCTTACCTGGTTAATAATGCACGACATGATATCGCCAAACCCACCTATTCTAAGCTGGTCTCATGTGCTTTTCATCATGGTCATTTACGTAATTACAGGCTTCAGTGTTTTTATTTTAATACAGGATATTCGCCGACTTATGCAGTCACTTCAGCAGGAAGTGTCGAAAGTTGAACAAAATAGATCACATATTCAGCACTTAGCCCATCATGATCCGCTAACAAACTTGCCAAATAGGATTCTAGGCGAGCGTCTTTTTAATGAAAAATTACGTGATAGTGAAGAAAAGGGCGGCCAGCTCGCGCTGCTATTCATAGACTTAGACAACTTTAAACCCATTAATGATGCGCTGGGGCACGCCGCAGGCGATAGGTTTCTTCAGAAAATTTCCCAAACGATCACCGACCACCTATCACCAAAACAAAGCTTAATACGCTTTGGTGGCGATGAGTTTATTGTGTTGGCCCCTGAAATATCAGATAAATCTGAAATTGATGACTTATGTAAGAACTTAATCACGTGGTGCTCGAATGAGTTTGAAGTTCTGCAGACCAAAGTGGTCGTGTCGGGTTCGATTGGTGTAGCACAAGCACCTTATGATGGAATCAATTTTAAACAGCTGTGCCGTAAAGCTGATATTGCCATGTATGAAGCGAAACGCAATGGCAGAAATAGGTACGAGTACTATGATGTACGCTTTGATGAAGAAAACGATGAAAAATTCACACTCCTTCAACGCCTGCGTCCTGCGGTACATGCTAACGAATTCGACGTGTACTACCAGCCTTTAATCGACCTTGCGTCTAACAAGGTTCAAGCAGTAGAGGCACTGTTAAGATGGCCTCAGCAGGACGGTTCAATGATACTCCCCGACAAGTTCATTCCTGTGGCGGAAAGTAGTGGTTTGATCGTTCCTCTTGGCGCGTGGGTATTAAACCAGGCTTGTGAATTTTGCGCTAAACAGCATGAAAACGGTCATACTAATCTTACTGTTGCCGTAAACTTATCCTTTGCGCAATTCAAGGATGGTAAGCTACCTGCTGTCGTCGAGCAGGCCTTGCAAAAGTCACAATTAGCTCCGCACTATTTAGAGCTGGAGCTAACCGAAACTATACTTGCAGATGAAAATGGCACCACTGCCGAACAACTCGAAGCGATTAAATCGTTAGGTGTACACCTTGCTATTGATGATTTTGGTACCGGCTACTCTAACTTAAACTACCTTCAAACGTTTAGCGCACGCAAACTTAAAATAGATCGCAGCTTTATTAACACCTTAGGCATTGGGGAAAACGATGCACCTTTAGTTGCAGCAATAATCAGCATTGCCGACAGCCTTGGCATGAAAGCGGTAGCTGAGGGTATCGAAGATAATGCCACTTTAGAAAAGCTTATAAAGATGGGCTGTGACTTGGGGCAAGGTTATTATTGGAGCAAACCACTCCCAGCGCCCGAAATAGAAAAATTCTTAAGTCGATATCCACCATAGTGACCAGACTCATCAAACGCATCTTGAGCTTTAGGCGAACAAACTAAGCAAAAAGTCACCGCATTAAAACCCATGATAAGTTACAAACTCTTCGTTGTCGGCGCGAGATGAGCGAACGCCATTCGCGGGAAAATTTGGGTCGGGATAGCCTAACGCTATGCAAATCATAATCGCTTCGTCATCTGGAATATTGGCATATTTATGAACAACGTCAGATTGCATTATACCTTGTCCGTTTATAACGCAACCAAGCCCTAAGTCCCATGCGGCTAACACGATGCCATACGCCAGCGCCCCCAAACCAAATTGGGTGATTCCTGCTGGTTCTAATGTCTTGTCGTAAGTAAGCACCAAAGAAACCGGTGCATCAAACTGCCTAAAACCGCGCATCATCCAATCCATACGCTTTTCCTTGTCTTCTCGGGCTATTCCCATTACATCGAACAGCTGTATGGCTACGTCAATTTGACGTTGGCGATGAATACCCTCGTAGTCTTCTTTGTAGGGAAAGTCTCGAACGTGCGGTTTACCTTCGAGCGTATTTTTGGTGTTGCCTTCGCGAATTTTATCAAGCACGTCGCCTGTTACTGCATGAATTTTCCAGGTTTGCGTGTTATAGGACGATGGCGCCCACTTCGCCGCGTTGATAATCGCGTCTACTGTTTCCTTAGTAACAGGCTGTTTGGTGAACCCTCTAACACTCTTTCTTGATGCTGCAAACTCGGCAAAATTCATACACTTCCTTAAACGCGGTAATTGAACTTGTTAAGTTAGAGTAAACACGACGAGTTTGCTCTTCAATAGGTGGCAAACCTAATTCAGATTGTTTGTTTTTATAGATATATATAGAAGTTTGTAAACTCTTTCATTTAGCAGTGCGTAGCAAAAGCATGTCATGAGTCAGGCATACATGATGTTTATGGAAGTTTGGCTTTCAAAAGAAGCATACGAAAGGAGTTTTATAATGGCTAAGAAACCGCAATTAACCACGTCAGCAGGCGCCCCCGTAGTAAGTAACGAAACCACTAAAACAGCAGGAGAGCGCGGCCCCGCCCTCTTACAAGATTATCAACTAATTGAAAAGTTAGCGCATCAAAACCGCGAACGAATTCCAGAACGTGTCGTTCACGCGAAAGGCTGGGGTGCACAGGGCACATTTACGGTCACGCACGACATTACCGATTACACATGCGCTGACTTATTCTCAGAAGTGGGTAAACAAACTGAAGTATTAAGCCGGTGGTCTACGGTAGCAGGAGAATCAGGCGCAGCTGATACCGAGCGTGACGTGCGAGGCTTTAGCTTGAAGTTTTACACACAACAAGGCAACTGGGATATGGTAGGTAATAATACTCCTATCTTCTTCATTCGTGATGGATACAAGTTCCCTGACTTCATTCGTACGCAAAAACGTCATCCGAAAACTAACCTGCGCTCACCAGAAGCCATGTTCGACTTTTGGGCTGCACAGCCAGAAAGCGTGCACCAAGTTACCATTTTAATGTCGGACCGTGGTATTCCGGTGTCACCTATGCACATGAACGGCTATGGCAGCCACACTTTCAGCATGTGGAATAAGGAAGGCAAGCGCCATTGGGTGAAGTTCCATTTCAAAACTCAACAAGGCATTAAAAACTACACCAATGAAACGTCTGAAAAAATCATTGGAAGCACTCGGGAAAAGTATCAAGAAGAGCTATATAACGCCATTGAAGAAGGCAATTTCCCAAAATGGACAATGTACATTCAGGCCATGCCAGAAGAGGAAGCAGGACAGCAAAGCTATAACCCGTTCGACCTAACCAAAGTGTGGCCGCACGATGACTATCCGCTTATTGAAGTTGGCGAACTGGAAATGAACAGAAATCCAGAAAACTACTTTCAAATTATAGAAAACGCAGCATTCAGTCCGTCAAATGTTGTCCCTGGTATTGGTTTTAGCCCTGACAAAATGCTTCAGGCTCGCATATTCTCTTATGCTGATGCCCATCGCTATCGTTTGGGCACACACTATGAAGCACTCCCCGCTAACGCGCCGAAAAATAGCAAGGTAAACCACTATCACAAAGACGGCGCAATGCGCTTCTTTACCAATGATTTTGGTAACCCTGACGCCTACTATGAGCCCAATCAATACGAAGGTCCGGTGGCTGACTTTTCGGTGAAAGAGCCTCCGCTTCGCATTGATGGAGATGCCGATAGATATCATCAAGATGAAGCAGATGTGGATTACGTGCAGCCGCGAAAACTGTATGAGATGTTTTCTGATGATCAAAAAGAACGGCTATACAAAAACTACGCTGCCGCTATGGGCCCGTGCTCAGATAGCGTAAAAGAGCGTTGGTACGCCGTGCTAGAAAAGGTACATCCAGACTACGCCGCAGGCGTACGAAATGCGGTAGAAAGCTTAGATACCGACGTAAATACGGTACCGATTACTGAAAATACCCCTATCGAAGATAGCTAAACGCTATTGTTGTAAGGTATCGCGGCCCAGCAGTTTTCTCCTACGGGAATCTGCTGGGCTCCACAATTTAACAAACATGGCATATTTTTAATACTTGCCTAAAACACGTCTAACTGATGATAAAGAGACTTCTGTCATCAAAATATGCTCATTGAACTTTAGAACAAAACTTGCCGAGTAAGTTTGCGAGATTGAAAATTGTGGCTTACGTTTAATATATCTACATTTGTATAGCGCTATGTATGTCGTTATTTAAGAAGTCAAAGACAGAACAATCCACCTCTCGCCAAGCTCCATGGAAAATAGCCATAATCGATGACGAAGAAGGCGTTCACGAGGTTACCCAATTAACATTGCGCAAGTTTAGATTTGAGAACCGTGGTGTCGAATTTTTATCAGCCTACAGTGGCGAGGAAGGTCTAGCGCTTTTAAAAGCAAACCCTGATGTTGCGCTCGCGTTCGTAGACGTTGTAATGGAAACCGACGACGCTGGTCTCAAACTCGTTGACGCAATTCGCAACGAGCTTAAAAACCATGTCACTCGATTGATTCTGCGAACAGGCCAGCCAGGTCAAGCCCCTGAAGAAGACGTTATTAGGCGGTATGACATCAATGACTATAAAGCCAAAACAGAGCTATCGTCGCTAAAACTAAAATCATGCGTATATACGGCTATACGCTCTTACCGCGATATACAAACAATAGAGCAAAGTAAGCGGGGTATGGAAGACGTTTTAAAATCGTCTTCTTCCGTTTTAGCCAGCCGGTCTCTAGCCCAATTTGGAACCGCGGTGCTAAAACAGACGCTTACCCTACTTAACCTGAATAATTCTGTACTCTACCTAACTACCCAGCACACCGATTTATATGGCGACACGACCATGACCGTATTGGGAGCGAGTGGAGACCTCATAGAAATGTGTGAACCCGGTATTTCCAGCCGTATTCCAGAATCGATAGAAGAAGAAGTTAAACAAGTATTAGCGAATAAATCACACTTTCAAAGCGACAAAGTGTTTATTGGCTATTACCCTACGGGTAAAGATAGTCATAACATTTTGTACGTTAAACTCGACCAGCCTCTAGATGACATGCAAAGAAAAACACTAGAAATGTTTGCCTCTAATGTGGCGGTAATATTCCAAAATCTTACGCAAAAAGAAGACATACAAAGAACCCAAAAAGAACTCATTATGGTGCTTAGCGACGCAATTGAAATGCGGAGCAAAGAAACTGGCGGTCACGTGAGGCGGGTCATATTAATGACTGAGTTTCTCGCTGAAAAGCTTAACATGAGTCAAGAATTTATTGAGACCATTCGGTATTCTGCGGCACTTCATGATGTGGGCAAAATTAGCATCCCTGAAACAATCTTACATAAGCCAGGCAAACTCGACCCAGATGAGTGGGAAATAATGAAAACCCATGCACAGAAAGGCTACGAGCTACTTGCTGGATCTGATCGCATCGTTGCCAAAATGGGCGCCATCATTGCGAAAACACATCATGAGCGGTGGGACGGCCATGGCTATCCTGAAGGGCTAGCTGGAAACGACATTCCCGTTGAGGGTCGAATAATGGCAATTGTTGACGTTGTCGATGCGTTGCTTTCTAAGCGCTGCTATAAACCAGCATGGAGTCCTGAGGAAGTGAAAGTCTACCTTCATGAAAATGCAGGGAAACAATTCGACCCACTAATCACCCACATTATGATAGAGCACTTCGACAGGATCCTCGAAATTCGCGCCACAGAACCGGACGAAGATGAATGAAAGAAACCTTAGAATTAATTTTACTACGCGTTAGCCAAAATGCGGATATTGATAAAGGTGAATTGGACGTTGCTTCTAGACTTATTATTAACTCGGTGTGTGAGGGCTTGCAAATTACTCGTGCTGGCATTTGGTTGTATGATGAAATGCAGACACTGGTGCAGTGCACGCTGCTCATAGACAAAGGAAACGACCTTGACCACGAAAGCTTAGTCCTTACTCGAAAGGACTTTCCTCATTATTTCGAAGCACTAGATTCAGAACGAACCATCGCGGCTCACGACGCCTTAACCGATGTTGCAACATTTGAATTTGCAGAAGTGTATTTAACGCCGCTGGGTATAAGCTCTATGCTGGATGTCCCTATTCGCCACCGCGGCAAAATGATTGGGATAATTTGCTGTGAACATCAAGGCAACGCCCGAGAATGGCATGCCGATGAAATTGTATTTGCGGCGTCACTGGCTGATCTTTACGGGCGTGCAGTGAGTGCTAATGAACGCGCAGATTACGAACAGAAACTTATTGAGGCCAACCAAACTCTTGAGCAAAAAATAATAGACCGTACGGCAGAGCTTGAGGCCGCCCAGGAAAAACTGGTCGAATCGGAAAAAATGGCCGCTTTAGGTAACCTAGTGGCAGGTATTGCTCACGAAGTTAATACGCCCTTAGGCATTGCACTCACCTCTGTGAGCAATTGCAAAGAAGAACTCAAGGATATCTATCGAGAGTTCGAGAATGGCGAATTAACCGAAGAGGGTTTTAAAGACTTCGAAGCTATTTGCTCTGAAGGGTTAAACTTGGCTGAAACGAGTCTTATGCGAGCAGCGAATTTAGTACAAGATTTTAAACGCACTTCTGCTGATCAAACGACGTTAGAAATAGAAGAAATTGCATTAGACGAATATATACCCAGAGTCTGTAACCCTTTGAAACCTATGCTTCGCAAGGAACAAATTGAGCTCAGCATAGACGTTACCCCAAATTTAGTTATCACTACTTGCCCTGGTATTATTGCCCAATTGCTAACGAATCTAATATCGAACGCTCAGCGTCATGCTTTTGGTCCATCGGTAAACAACGAGATAAATAGAGTTAGTGTGAGTTGCAGTAAAAACGCAAAAGGCATCGTGATTAGCGTGCAAGACAATGGTAAAGGTATTCCCGAAGCCCTTCACAAAAAAGTGTTCGAACCTTTTTACACAACCGCTCGTGACAAAGGAGGTACAGGGCTCGGCTTAAACATTTTATACAATCTTGTACGACAAAAATTTAACGGTGAGATTGATTTAGCATCAAACCCTGGTAAGGGAACAACGGTAACTGTATGTATTCCGGTTTAAGGCTAATGTGCCTCTCCTTTTCCTTCTACGCTACCTAGCCTCTGCTTTATCCCCCCAATGTAGTAAGCAACATTATCAAATGTCGCCGTCACGACAGATCTAAAACCAAAGGCTGGGCAAGCTAAATATAAAGGCATAACAGGGCACGTAGAAATGCAACTTTCACAATGGCTAAATTCCGGCCGTTTTTTAGACGTCAACGGTCAGCAGATTTTTTATAAAACAGAAGGCACTGGACTAGTCCTGTTACTCATTCACGGATACCCCACTGCAAGTTTTGATTGGGCTAAAATATGGCCGGCTCTCACAAACCAGTTTCGCTGCGTGACGCTCGATATGCTGGGCTTTGGATTTAGTGATAAGACGCCCAAAAAGTACAAAATCAAAGAACAAGCCGCGGTAATAAATGCCTTAATCGAACACCTTAAAATACCGCAAGCTCACGTATTATCTCACGATTACGGTGACACTGTTGCACAGGAACTAATGGCTCAGCAATTGGAAAACAACCTTGGTTTTCACATGGCGTCGCTACACCTACTCAACGGTGGCCTTTTTCCTGAGACACATCGTGCACTGCCCATTCAAAAGCTCCTGCTTTCTCCACTTGGTGGGCTACTCATTCGCTTTTTAAACAAAAATGCAATTCGAAAAAGCATGCACAATATTTTTGGCCCAAACACCCCCCCTTCGAATCAAGACATCAACGATTTTTGGACGCTTATCACTGAAAATAATGGCCACAAATATATGCACCTGCTTTTGAACTATATGAAGCAGCGCATACAATACCGAGAACGCTGGGTAAGTGCACTACAAAATGCGGATGTCCCTCTTCGACTCACCGCGGGCATGGCAGACCCAATATCTGGCGCGCATATGGTGGCGCGGTACAAACAACTCATTCCCAATGCAGACGTAATTGAGCTCGATAAAATTGGGCACTATCCGCAAATTGAAAGTGCTGAAGCCGTGGTGAACTCTATAATAAGCTTTTTAGGTCGCTACGCTAACTAAACGTGAAACTTTGTCTTGATACAGCACGCGACAGGGGTAATATAAAGCTTCACTGATTTAACTCTAGACTCGCAGCCAACGTTTATGGACGCTTCACACAACAACGAAATTATTCCTGCCGCTAGCTTTAAGCAGATTGGTATTGATTTCGTGGCACCTGTTACTTCCATAAAACGGTTTGTGCAATGTTTATGGGTAATTGATAACCCTCAGGACTCACCCACTACGCTAAACGAAAAATTTTATCCCGATGCGGGTGCTAGTTTGACTTTTTATCTAGACCAAACTAACTGTGAAGCGCAATTGTTTTACCATACTCAAGTCTGCGCCATGCCTTGGGAGCTAGCTTGCAGACAAATAAGCGTAAGATTCAGGCCCGGTGCGTTGAAGTGCTTATTTGGCTCAAACTTTGATGACTGCCAAAACCAACAAATCGACATCGCATTGGCTATGGGTAAGCAGCAAGATGTTTATCAACAACTGCAAGACTACCTTATTGGTAAAACTATTGATCAGCAGTGTTCAGCCATACAATGTTGGCTGGTTAATTTAGTAGAACGTTGTAATGATAGCTTGCAAAAATGGGAGCACATGCTTTATCAGTCGATGCACTTACTGGTGCCTCCGCAACGTCTTGCTGACGAATTCGGCGTAAGTCGAAGAACGCTTGAACGCCAATTCCGCGCTAACTTTGGCTTCTCGCCGAACAAGCTGCATCAATTTGCTCAAATACGCCATGCACGAACGCTACTAACCTCCAACACAGAGTCGCTGAGCCATATCGCCCTAGCATGTGGCTACTTCGACCAATCGCATTTTACACATTCGTTTAGCGCGTTTGCGTTGGAAACGCCTTATCAATATAGAAAACGAAAGTTGTCGCAAATTTACAATTAAGTAAGACACTCGGGGTTTATAGTTCTCCATAGTTTAAAGGAGACCACTATGAATAACCGCATTAAACAATCTGAATTCTACTCTGAATATCCTCATATTCTTGAACACCTTCAAGGATTAGTGAAGCCTTCAGTAGAAAGTACATTAAGTCAAAAACTCATACATTTAGTGAGGCTACGCGCTTCACAAATTAATCAATGTGGCTTCTGCCAACACATGCATGCCGGTGAAGCAAGACAGTCTGATGAAAACCAGGCAAGACTCGATGTGTTAACTGCTTGGAGAGAGATGGATTGTTTTACTCATGAAGAACGTGTTGCCCTTGAGTGGACCGAAGCGTTAACGCTTATTCACGCCTCGACCATTACCGAGGAACTTTATAGCAAGGTAGAAAGCGTATTTGGAAAAGAAGGACTAATAGAACTAACCTCTATTGTTCTTCAAATTAATAGCTGGAACCGTATCTCCGTGAGCCTTCAGTTTCAACCTTCTATCTAATAGCAAGGAAAACGTGAAAATGACTATCATGGATAAGGCGCAAAATAACAAATTGGGCCTAGCCGCATGCTTGTGCTTTTTTTGTGGAAGTTCGCTATTTTTGCCAGCCTTCAGCAAATTTGCAACCGTTGGGGTATGGTTATTTATGGCGGGTTCGCTATTAATGCTTTTCGACATCTTAAGCGTTAAGCGCAACTAGCCTTTGCACTTTCATTATTTAAGAGTGTATATACAACTATGCACTCTTTTATTGAGCTATATTTACTGATGTATAACGGCACAGAAAAGTGGACCCAAATGTGGACCTACCGATTAAATCTTATAAGAGGACATATCGCCGAAAAGGCTAGAAGTCAAGCGGGGTAAGGAAGTTGGTCGGTGTGAGAGGATTTGAACCTCCGACCCCTGACACCCCATGACAGTGCGCTACCAGGCTGCGCTACACACCGACCGAAAGAGCGAACAAGTCTACTCAAATTTGTTCACAATGCAACGAGAATTAACAATAAGCCTGTTTAAGCGCTCAATTGCTAACCACTTTACGAATTTTCACCTTAAATCACCGAGTTGCTTGATAACCGTTATTAGGCCAACGTAACGTAACACACGGCGGTTACAACCAATGCAATCAATACATTCAACACTATTCCCTCTCTGGCCATGGTTTTAATATCGAACTTTTCTGTCGAATATGCGATGGCGTTAGGCGCTGTTGCTACGGGCAGCATAAAAGCGCAACTTGCGCTGATTGCAGCGGGGATCATTAATAATTTAGGGTCTACACCTACTGCCAAACCTGCCGCCGCAAGAATTGGCATTAGTAGTGTAGATGTTGCTGTGTTGGAAGTAATTTCCGTTAAAAAGGTAACGAACAGGCAAATGCCAAGTACCAATAAAAGAACAGGAAGGGTAGAAAGTCCCGTTAGCCATGTTCCCATCAGCACACTTAGCCCCGACGACATAAATGCTTTGGCAATACAGATACCGCCGGCAAACAATAACAACATGCCCCACGGAATATCGTTCGCAGTTTTCCAGTCAAGCAGTTTGTCGCGGTTGCCTTTTGCGTCTACTTCACCGTTGTCAATGCCGCTATTGGTGAAGAACATGGCGGCAACACCCGCTACCGCAATCGTACTGTCGCTAATGGTATTGATGCCTATCCACGCGGTCCAAAAAGGTCTGAAAATCCAAGCCATTGCTACCGTGCCAAAAATAGCAAGAACACGTTTTTCGGCTTTCGTCCATGTACTTGGTACGGGTAAATCGATGTTACCCACCTCTTTTATACCACGCGCTAACCATAAAGCCATAATAGGCACGCCCAAAATCACAATAGGAACGCCCGTTTTCATCCAGTCGATAAAACTGTATTCCATACCTTGAGTTTCTTCATACACGCTCATGAAAATAATATTAGGAGGCGTCCCAATTGGCGTGCCTACCCCGCCTAGGCTTGCCGAATAAGCAATACCAAGAATAAGCGCCACGCCAAAACGCGGGTTATCTACCGCGTTAATTATGGCGATAGCCATTGGCAGCATCATAAGAATAGTTGCCGTGTTACTGATCCACATACTAAGCACTGCTGTCGTTAACATGAAGCCAAGTATTAGTTTAAGCGGGCTGCCGCTGCCCGTTACACGCAACATGTAAATGGCGAAACGCTTATGTAAGTTGGCCCGTTCTAACCCTTTTGAAAGCATAAAAGCAGCCATTAATAAGATAATGACATGGCTTCCGAGTGCAGACGCAGCCTCGCTGTGTGACAGCACGCCAAATAACGGAAATAGCGCAAAGGGTAACAGCGAGGTTGCCGGAATAGGAAGTGCTTCAGTAACCCAAAGCACGGCGACAAAAAGCGTGATCGCGGCGGTAAAAATGATCTCGTTAGGCTGGTCGATGGCCCACAAACCAACGCCACTTAGCACAGAGGCAATAAACGCAAACAGAATGATACTGTTTTTGCGTGTTGGTTTTCGTTGTTGAATTTCTGAAGAAGATTCAGGGTTTGAGTGCATTGCGCTTCCCATTACTAATCGCTTTATTATAAGTGCCAGGGCGTTCCCCAGTTATTGCTCTTATAATTTCTATCAGTAATTCGCGGGAAACGCACTAGGCTTTTCCAAAAAAACGTGTTTTTAGACTGATTTTGCTACTTGCTTTCGTCGTCTGACGAGATTCGGCTTGCTACTGCGCCCGCTTGGCCTTTGTATTTAGCATCTGCTCTGGCGTTGTAAGGTTTTTCAGCTGGCGCTGACAACACCTCAAAGCTAAGCGCCCCTATTTTCATTTTAGGGCGAAGCGCCAGTGGTAGCTTACCACTGTTGTAAAACTCAAGCACGATGTTGCCTGACCAGCCTGGATCTATTCGATGCGCAGTCACGTGCACCATTAAGCCTAAACGCGCGAGTGAAGAACGCCCATCTAACCAGCCCACAATGTTGTCTGGCAAGGTTACTGACTCATGCGTGATGGCAAGTGCCAGTTCACCGGGGTGTAGAAAGAAGGCTTTACCCTCTTCTAGTTCAATTTCGTCGCTCATAACGTGGTCGAGCGCTTCTTGAACCTGTGCTTTGGGTCCACTTAAATCGATAAACGGCGCTTGGTGGTCTTCAAACACACGAAATTTGTTTCCTAAGCGGATATCTACCGTTACACCACTTATCTGATCGTAGCTGGGTGTCGGGTCAATTTTAATTTTTCCATCTTTCAGATGCTGGTAGATATCGCGGTCGCACAAGCGCATGGTGTATTCCTCATTTCGTTAGGCCGCTATTATGCGTATGTCACCGCATGCATTCAACTGCTCAAAGGCTTGTTTTATCTGCTTTTGCGCAATTTTGTTAGAGTTTTTGACAATTTTGAATTCAAGCAACTTAACCTAGCTATATTTGCTTTCACTACATTTGTCTTGATTTATCTGTCCGTTAAGCCCTCCTGACGTTTCTAACTAACTTTACTCTGCCAGCTATTCTTTGCCAACAATGCCAATCGGATCGCCTTTAATGTGCTTAACTGCCCCTTTGCGAGGCGCAACGGTAAGGGCCAATTGCATAGACAGCGCGCGAGCAGCCTCGCGATAGCTTTCACTCAAAGCACTTTCTGGCGAGGAAATTAATAAAGGCGTACCGGCATCGCCGTGCTCGCGAATATGAATATCAAGCGGTAGCTGACCTAAAAGCGGCAAGCCGTGACGTTCGGCAAGTGCTTCGCCACCGTCTTTTGAAAACACATAGTCCCTCGTACCGCATGCTCTACACTGGTAATAGCTCATGTTTTCAATAAGCCCTAATACAGGTACGTTAACTTTTTCAAACATGCTTATGCCTTTTTGGGCGTCGGCCAGCGCTAAGTCCTGTGGCGTTGTAACTACCACAGAAGCGGTAAGTGGAACTTGTTGCGCCATTGTCAGTTGGATATCGCCAGTTCCTGGTGGCATGTCTACAATTAAGTAGTCCAGCACGGGCCACAAGGTTTCATCCAATAACTGCTTAAGCGCCCTGCTGGCCATCGGTCCTCGCCATACGGCCGCGTCTTCTTGAGGCACTAAATAACCAATTGAGTTCGCCACCAGCCCATGAGCAGTTAGCGGCCGCATGTGCTTATTATCTTCACTTTCAGGATGTGCGTCGGGGTTACCTAACATAATGGGAATAGACGGTCCATAAATATCGGCATCTAAAATCCCTACTTTCGCGCCTTCCTGCATAAGTGCAAATGCTAAATTAATGCTGGTTGTCGACTTACCTACCCCGCCCTTGCCAGAAGCCACTGCTATAATGTTTTTAATGTTGGTGACCGGCGCTACTTCAGTTTCGCCACTTGCCACAATCTGTTTAAACGTAAGCTGACCATCGCCAAGCTTCCCTCTTAGCTGTTTAAGCACTTCTTGCTTAAGGGTATCTAATTGAGTAGCAATACAAAATGGCAAGGTAACCGTAACGCCCGCATCTTCTTTTTCTGGCTGACTAAAAGCACACCATGGCAAGGTATCTTCAACACCTAATGAAAAATACGTGGCCAAAATAGCAGCAACTTTTAGCGTAAGCGGCTCTGCTTTGCGAGAAAAGAACATAAAATGCCTTACTAGTAGTAGAATTGTGAATTACGTAATGCAAAAAACGCGGTTTTCCGCTAGTATTTGCAGCCATTTTGAAACGCAAAGAATCAATAACGTCATTATGTCAGAAAAACGCCGAATTCTGGTAACCAGTGCGTTGCCATACGCAAATGGCTCTATTCACTTAGGTCATTTGCTAGAACACATTCAAACCGACATCTGGACTCGTTTTCAGCGCCTTCGCGGAAACGAATGTTACAGTGTTTGCGCCGACGATGCACACGGTACGCCGGTTATGCTTAAAGCCCAAGAGCTTGGCATTACACCAGAAGAAATGGTGGCAAGAACGCGCGCTGAACATCATCAAGACCTTGTTGATTTTCACGTTGATTACGACAACTACTATGTAACCCATTCGCCAGAAAACAAGGCATTGTGTGAAGAAATTTACACTCGTCTAGATAACGCAGGTTACATTAGCAAGCGCACTATTAACCAACTGTTCGACCCTGAAAAAGAAATGTTCCTGCCAGATCGTTTCGTTAAGGGTACCTGCCCAAGCTGTGGCGCAGAAGATCAAAACGGCGATAGCTGTGACGTATGTGGCGCAACGTATAGCCCAACAGAAGTAAAGAACCCGCGCAGCGTTGTATCGGGTGCTACACCAGTACTACGTGAGTCTGAGCACTTCTTCTTTGACCTGCCAAAATTTGAAGGCATGTTAAAAGAGTGGATCCGCTCAGGTGCCCTGCAGGAAGAAATGGCTAACAAGCTGCAAGAATGGTTTACTGAAGGTCTTCAACAGTGGGACATCAGCCGTGACGCGCCTTACTTCGGCTTTGAAATTCCAGGTGCGCCGAACAAGTTCTTCTACGTGTGGGTAGATGCGCCCGTTGGCTACATGGCAAGTTTCAAAAACTTCTGCGACCAAAACAACCTAGAATTTGATGACTTCTGGAAGGCAGACTCAGAGGCTGAGCTTTATCACTTTATTGGTAAAGACATTACCTATTTCCACTGCCTATTCTGGCCTGCCATGCTAGAAGGCGCGGGATACCGTAAGCCGACTGGCGTAAATATTCACGGTTTTGTAACGGTGAACGGCGCGAAAATGTCAAAGTCGCGCGGCACGTTTATAAAAGGCCGTACTTACCTTGACCACCTGAACCCAGAATATCTGCGTTACTACTTTGCGTCTAAGTTAGGCGACGGTGTTACCGACATCGACCTTAACTTTACTGACTTCGCACAAAAAGTGAATTCAGACCTGGTAGGCAAAGTGGTTAACATTGCGAGCCGCTGTGCAAGTTTTATTACCAAGCGTTTCGACGGCAAATTATCTGACAACGTGATTGAACCCGAACTTATTGCTGAGTTCCAAAACGCGTCACAAAGCATTGCTGCATTATTTGAGAAGCGTAAGTACCACCAAGCTGTGCGCGAAATTATGGCCCTTGCTGATAAAGCTAACCAGTTCATTGACAACAACGCACCTTGGGTAACCATTAAAGACGAAACTAAGCAGCAGTTCACACACGATGTGTGCTCGCTAGGTATCAACATGTTCCGGCTGTTGGTGATTTACTTAAAGCCTGTACTGCCAGTACTTGCAGAAAAAGCAGAAGAGTTTTTAAACGACAATTTCGACTGGAATTCACTGCAAACCATATTGAAAGGTCACGCCATCAACAAATTTAAGCCGATGATGCAGCGTGTAGAAATGGAGAAAATTGACGCCATGGTTGAAGATTCAAAAGAAAGCCTAGCGCCAGCCGCACCGGCTATCGACCCAGACAGCCCGCTTGCTAAAGACCCTATCAGCGACACTATCTCATTTGATGAGTTTGCCAAGGTTGATTTACGTATTGCTCGTATTGCTAAAGCCGAGCATGTAGAAAAAGCAGATAAACTTCTGCGTTTAGAGCTAGACTTAGGCGGCGAAACTAAGCAAGTGTTTGCAGGTATTAAGTCGGCCTACTCGCCTGAAGCGCTTATTGGTAAGCATACGGTAATGGTAGCTAACTTAGCACCTCGTAAGATGCGTTTTGGTATGAGTGAAGGTATGGTGCTAGCCGCAGGTCCAGGTGGCGACGAACTATACATTCTTGAGCCGCATGAAGGCGCAAAACCGGGCATGCGCGTTAAGTAATCCAATATAAAAAAAGAAAATATTTAAGGTTGAGCAGCAGTTCGCCTTAGCTAAAGCCACGATTGGGTTAGCCCTATCGTGGCTTTTTTATACTTTTCATAAACCGACAGCGACAGTGGAAAACAGCGCTTAGCGTGCAAGGTTTGCAAATTTCTCACGCGAAGCTGCGCGATAGAATCTTGACTACGTTTAAAAAGCTAGCGACCCGTTCGATTCGCCGTAGAAGTTCTCACACTAGCGCCTACCGCTGAAAAGCGCGGTTTCAAATTGCGTTTAGGTTTTATCGCCGTCATAGGGATAACCCGTTTTTTCGCGAGTATGACATAAACCGCGCTGCACCAAGGGAAGTAAGACGCTAAATAGTCTTGAAATTTCACCGCGCCCTTCCATTTTTGTTGGAAAAAGAGTGTTGAAAACAACACCTGGCGCTGTTCAATAATTTCAAAACCCAATAATTGAAGCCAATCTTTAATGCGATAAGACGTGAAAAAGCGTGCGTCGTGTAAAATATTTCCGCGCTTAACAGGCAAAAACTTAGCGAAACCCGCTAGGCTCAATGGATTAAAACCACTAATAATGACATAGCCGTTTTGCGTGATAACGCGGTCAACTTCTCTCAATATTTCGTGGGGGTCTTGCGCAAAATCTAATTCATTAGCTAATAGAAAGCCGTCAATACTGTTTTCGGAAAAAGGTAAGCAGTTCGACTGCCCTACTACCGTGTTTCCTTTGCATGTTTTCGGTTCGATGTTGTCAACGCCCAATGACATGACGCCTGCTGAATCGCAATTGGAGAAGCCTGTTTTTACTTCGCAGGTATTTACTTCGTCGCTAAATGGAACATCATAGGGTACATAATTGATGTGGTGTCTAATTGGGCTGCTCTCTAAGCTTATCTCGGCGCTCAATGAACCCAGTTTAGCAAAGTGATACCCAAATATACGCTCAGCATAATCATCACACACTGTATTCACAGCATGACGAATGTGCTCACCAGCGGGAAAGTCATCCCAACTTGTTGGGTAGCGAGGCGGTTTAGTTCTAAACGCGGATCTCATTAATACTGCGCGCTCTTAGGTTGCTCTGATCTTTACAAGCCCCTATAGTAACGCATAATTCTACCTACACAAGCAGGCACTCTAATGACGGCAGAAATACTTCCTTCAGGCGTAGTCATACATCCTATTCCCGCCTTTACCGACAATTACATCTGGTGCATTTATAATGAAAGTAGTGCAATTGTAGTCGACCCGGGTGATGCAGAGCCTGTGTTGGCTTTTCTAAAAGAAAAGCGGTTAACCCTTAGTGCAATTCTCATTACTCATCATCACAGAGACCACACTGGCGGTATTGCAAAATTGGTATCCGCAGTACCAGATTTACCGGTTATAGGCCCAAGAGGCAATCATATTAGAGGCATTACTAAATCGGTCTCTCAAGGCGATACCGTCACGCTGCCTGTTTTTAAAATGGCGCTACAAGTCATGGAAGTGCCGGGTCATACCCTTGATCACATTGCATTCTTTGGGCACGGCGTATTGTTTTGTGGTGACACATTATTTTCTGCTGGTTGTGGACGACTGTTCGAAGGTTCGCCAGAGCAAATGCATCATTCACTTAATAAGTTAAAACGACTTCCCGACACTACGAGCGTTTACTGCACCCACGAATACACTCAGGCTAATGTTCAATTTGCGTTAGCAGTTGAGCCAAACAACGAGGCGTTACGTGATTACTCGCAGTGGGTGGAAAAGAAGCGCGCTCAACATCAACCTACACTTCCAAGTAACCTGAAAGAGCAGAAAAATATAAATCCATTTTTACGCGCCCATGAACTTTCTGTGAAAACCGCTGCCGAAGCCCATTGCGAAAAGAACCTGGCCGACGATGTAGCAGTGTTTGCTGCAGTTCGCCGCTGGAAGGATGAGTTTTGATGCAAAAGTAAGCCGATTATCGTATTATGGTCGGTTTGCGGTGCTCCAAGAGGTTTCTTCACATATGCAGTTGAAGTTTTTCCCACTGTCGCCACTAATATTGGCGCTAGGTTTAACGGGTTGTCAGTTAACCAATAGTAATAACGACAATGCACAATTAAAAAGTAACGAGGCAACTTTACTAGAAGCGTGCAGTGATATTCATAACAACGAAGAAGCCATTTCTGACTGTGAAATCGCAAGAGAAGGCGTTATTGATGTTGTTCACCCTAATGATGATACGCTTGAAGAAGGTGCCGAATTCACTGATACACCGGATATGCATACGCAGGCGATTGTCACTGACGTATGGGAACGCGCCAGCGCTAATTTTGCATTACCCATTCCCGATAACAAGCGTATTAACGCGCAGCGAAAGTGGTATCTAAAGCATCCCGAGTATATGGCTCGCGTTGTTAAACGTGCCAAGCCATTTCTTTACTATATTACAGAAGAAATTGAAAAACGCGACATGCCAATGGAGCTGGTGCTTCTACCAATAGTAGAAAGTGCTTTCGATCCCTTCGCCTATTCCCATGGTAGAGCAGCCGGTATGTGGCAGTTCATTCCTGGCACAGGCAAGCGCTTTGGTATGCAACAAAACTGGTGGTATGACGGACGACGCGATGTGGTTGCCTCAACCCAAGGTGCAATTGATTACCTAACCTATTTAAATAAAATGTTTGATGGTAATTGGCTGCACGCACTCGCTGCGTATAACAGCGGTGAAGGTCGCGTTCAACGGGCAATTAAAGCCAATAAACGTGCGGGTAAACCTACTGACTTTTGGAACTTAAATTTACCTAAAGAAACACGCGCATATGTGCCTAAACTGCTTGCACTGGCTGATATTCTTAAGAACAAAGATGAATATGCGTTCGCCTGGCCGGAAGTTGAAAATGTAGCCGTTATCGAAGTCGTTGATATTGGCTCACAGGTTGATTTAGCGTTTGCGGCCGAGCTTGCCGGTATGTCTTTAAAAGAACTTCATGGATTAAACCCAGGCTTTAACCGCTGGGCAACGTCGCCAGAAGGGCCACACAGGTTAGTACTTCCGCTCGATAAAGCCGCCGCCTTCTCTCAAGCTTTGGCTAAAATAGACAAGACAGAGCGATTGAACTGGGTACGCCACTCCGTGAAGCCTGGCGATAGCTTAGGCAAAATTGCGAAGCAGTATCACACCACGGTGAAAGTGCTTAAAAAAGTGAACGAACTAGACTCGTCCATGATCCGTGTGGGTCAAGCCATTATGGTACCCGTGGCGCTTCAAGAACTGGACAGCTATACATTGTCTCAGGAACAGCGTTTAGTACGTTTGCAAAACGCCAACACATCTAAGCAAAAAGTGCGTCACACAGTACAATCCGGTGATACGCTTTGGGATATTGCTCGTAAGTACAAAGTAAGCACTAAGCAGTTAGCTAAGTGGAACGGTATGGCACCTGGCGATATGCTTCATCCAGGAAAGACTTTAGTTATCTGGCAAGAAGGCAAAGCACAAGACGGCGTTACCAAAAAAGTGACCTATACCGTGAGAAATGGCGATTCATTATCTCGTATCGCTAATAAATTCAATGTTAAGGTTAGCGATATAGGTAAGTGGAATTCGCTTAATACTAAGCGCTATCTGCAACCTGGCCAAAAGCTAAAACTCTATATAGACGTAACAAGGTTAAACGCATCAAGCTAACCTTTAGTCTTTAAAGTGCAATGTTGTTCATGTCCTACTGAATACACATTGCGCTTTACGTCAACATACAGGATAAGGACATGCTAAGAATTAACCGAGAAAATTTGCGAAACAGTCATGAAACGCCTTGGTTAATCTTAGACTTAGTCATGTTAGGTATACTTTTTGTGAATCTAGCATGGCTCATTTTCGATGCCTTATACGCCACCGATTTTGTCTATGGTCTACTGGGCACGTACTTTCCCGCTTTTCTTAGCGCCTACGACCCCGTTCACAACAACTTCTTGTTGGTCGACTTGGTGTTTATCGCCATATTCTTTAGCGAGTTTTGCTTCAGGTGGGTTGTAGCCATTGTTAGGAAAGAGCATTTACGCTGGTATTTTTTCCCCTTTTTGCACTGGTACGACATTATTGGCTTGATCCCTACAGGCCCCACTCGATTGTTTCGGTTCCTTCGTATATTTTCCATTCTGCACCGCCTGCACAAATTCGAAATTATCGACTTAAACCAAACTGCCGTATTTCGCTTTTTTGCGTTCTACTATGACGTTTTCGTTGAGGAGCTGAGCGACAGAATTGTTGTTAAAGTGCTAAGCGATGCACAGAAAGACATCTCTGCGGGTTCGCCTTTATTGGACGATATCAACGCACAGGTACTGGCCCCTCGTCGCCCGGTTATTACGCAATGGATGGCCGGTGTCATCAACCATTTAGGTCACTCTATTAAGAGCGAAGAACACGGCGAGGTAATTCGAGAACACGTAAGAAAAAGCGTGGGTAAGGCGGTAAGAAGTAATGCGCAAGTCTCTTCTTTACATTACCTACCTGTTATTGGCAGAACGATTGAAAATACGTTGGAAGAGTCGGTCACCGATATTGTTACCACTTCGCTGGTAAACCTGTTGAGCGACTTAGATGCAGAGCGCATCGATCACTTCATATCAGTAGGCATGCACGACTATACCCCAACCGCAGACGCGCTAGATAAAGAAGTGCTTAACGTTGTAAATGAATGCTTAGAGCTGGTAAAAGCCCACGTTGCACAGCAGCGTTGGAAGTCACACCTAACTGAAAAAGAATCGGCTATCCCCAGTGGCAAGCCTAATGTGAACCAGTAAAGAACACTACGTGCATTTTACCAGGTCAGATAAACCGCACTCCCCCCAAGTATTTATAGGCAGCGTCTGTAGAATATTTACTATCACATCTCAGTTCGCCTTTCTTAGCAATCATTAGCAGTTATTGTCAGTACCACAGTAAGCATTTGAGTAAACAAAATAAACTCAAGTCATAATGAAACCATAACGCTGATGCCAATTATAGTAGTCTGCTGGCTGATAGAGGCCTCTTCAAAAACATAAAAACAAACAAGAACTATTATCAATAATATTCAGATGATAGACTATGTATTTGAACTTAAACATCTATCATTCGAGGAAGGAATCTATGGCGTTTATCAAGCCATTATCAACACAGCGTAATGCATCAATAAAAAATACTTTTCCGCTTTCCGTAATTGCGCTCGCCGTTTTGACATCAACCACTGTATTTGGCCAGCAAGTTGAAGATGACGAAAAGTTAGAACACATAGAAATAAACCCTATGCAGTCTTACCGAAGCACTGCAACAAAATCATCGCTCCGCCCTATTGAATCGCCAGTAAGCATTAGCGTTATTGATCAGGATTTACTTCAGCTTCGCCAAGCCGACTCGGTGAATAAAGCGTTGCGTTATGTTTCTGGTGTTACCACAGAAAGTCGTCCCACTATTACTATTTTCGACCAATTTACTATTCGTGGTTTTACCACTTATCAGACTTTTTATGATGGCCTTCCGCTGCTTACGAATAATAGCTGGAACCTATATCCTCAAGTCGACGCGTTTGCGACTGAGTCTATTGAGATACTAAAGGGCCCAGCCTCATCGTTGTACGGTCTGGTTCCGCCAGGCGGCATGGTAAACCAAGTTGCTAAATACCCTAAAGACGAAGATGAAACGCTTGTAAGAGCAGCGTTGGGCTCTGACAGCTTGATTGAACTTGGTTTGGATACCGCAGGGGCACTTACAGACAATTCACGATACAGACTTGTGATGTTAGGAAGAAAACGCGATGGCTTTCAAGACACAACGGAAACCGAGCGATATACCATAGCACCTTCGGTCACGATAGATCTTAGTAAGGATACTGAGCTAACCCTATCCGGTTATTATCAAGATGACCCAGAAATGATCCCTTCTACTCCTCTTCCTGGGCAAGGCACTTTGTATAGCGACCAGTATGGAAAGTTAGACGCAAGCGCCTACGCAGGTGATAAAAACTGGAATAGTTTTTCACGCGAAGTACTGATGCTTGGCTATAAAATGAACCACCGAATTAATGATAACTGGTCTGTGCTACAAAAATTCAGATATACAGATTCAGAAGCGCTTCAACGCAATACATACCATTCCGTGTTAGATGCTGAAAACGATTTGTATCGTTCTGCATATTTAACTGATGAAGAAACAGATGGCCTAACGGTAGATACCCAACTGGCAGGGCAAATAGAGAGTGGCGATATAACCCACAACCTTTTATTTGGTGTCGACTATCAAGAATCAGATTCTGCGGTTGCCTATCGTGATACGTTGGGCACTAATACACCGCCAATCAACCTTGCAAATATTGATAACAATCTTTTCGACATCAACACACTACCTCTCGATTTCTACCAAGAAGATCATGATATCGATGTTGAGCAACTCGGCTTTTACATTCAAAACGAAATGCAATTTAACAATATCACCGTATTGTTAAATGGTCGCTTTGATAATTTTGAAAGCACCGATGTCGCAGCAAACGTTTACGACAGTTCCGAATACGGTAGCACTACCGAGATTGACCAAGACGAATTTTCTGGCCGTGTAGCCACTATGTATACTTTCGATTCAGGTTGGCGAGTTTATGCAAACTACTCAGAATCTTTTGAGCCTGTAACGGGCGTTGACTCGGTTACAGGCGAAGCCTTCAAGCCGACTACTGCCGATCAAATTGAAGTGGGCACGAAATTCCAGTCACGTGATGGCGCAACTACCTTCACGGGAGCTTATTTTGTTCTCACTAAACAAAATGTGGTAGTTAATACGCCAGATTTCCTTCAGCGTACCCAAACCGGTGAAGTTGAATCTAAAGGTATTGAGTTAGAGTTAAGTACAAATATCACACCTGCCCTTTCGCTTCAGGCTAATGCGACTTTCTTAGATATGGAAGTGACAGAAAATGAGCTAGACCCCACAGAAGTAGGCAAAACACCAGTATGGGTAGCCGAAGAAAGTGGTTCTGTGTGGGCTAATTACCTATTTGATAACACACTTGATGGTTTAATGGTGGGTGCAGGCGTACGCTACGTTGGTGAAACACAGGTCGACAAATATAATACCGATGAAGTCCCCTCTTACACGCTGATTGATGCAGTCATAACTTACGATATGCCTGAGTACGACTTAAGGTTGACAGGCAGCGTTAGCAACTTAACTGACAAAGAATACGTTGGCTCATGTTACGATTCAAATAACTGCTGGTTCGGCGCACAACGTCGCTTTGAAGTAGGGATAGAAAAGCGTTTTTAATTGCCACAAAAAAGCCCACAGTTTGTGGGCTTTTTCAACTAAGAGCTTTAGCGGATTGGGCTTACGCTTTTCGCCAGGTCGTACCGCTAGGGCCGTCTTCTAAAACCACACCTTTTTCATTTAATGCATCACGTGCAGCATCTGCGGCTGCCCAATCTTTAGCAGCACGGGCATCGTTACGTTGTTTAATTAAGGCTTCAATCTCTGCTGCTTCGTCATCGTTGCCCTCGCCACCTTTAAGGTAGGTGTCAGGATCGCTCTGTAGCATACCCAAAATTGCGCCTAAACCTTTTAGAACCGCAGCCAGTTTACCCGCTTCTTCAGCGTTGTCTTTTTGGCGATTAAGCTCACGTGCCACATCGAACAATACAGAAAACGCTTCTGGCACGTTTAGGTCGTCATTCATAGCCGCTTCAAAACGTGCTAAATAACCGCCATAGCTAAGGTCAGTGCTTTCATCTACTTCAACACCACGAAGCGCGGTGTACAAACGCTCCAGCGCCGCTTTTGCTTGGGTGATGTTATCTTGTGAATAGCTTAATTGGCTACGATAGTGCGCCGACATCAAGAAGAAACGCAGTGTTTCTGAGTCATGCTCTTTTAGCACATCGCGCAAGGTAAAGAAGTTACCCAATGACTTAGACATCTTTTCATCATTAACTTGAACCATGCCTGCGTGCATCCACACGTTTACATATGGCGTATCGTATGCGCAGCACGATTGAGCCACTTCATTTTCGTGGTGTGGGAAGGTTAAATCTGAACCACCGCCATGGATATCAAAGTGCGCGCCAAGGTGCTTGTGGTTCATTGCAGAACACTCTATGTGCCAGCCCGGACGCCCCTCGCCCCATGGCGACTGCCACGCTGGCTCACCCGGCTTGGTGGTTTTCCACAATACAAAATCTAGCGGGTCATCTTTACCTGCAGCTACTTCAACCCGGGCACCGGCTTTAAGCTGATCTAGGTCTTGCTTACTTAGCTTGCCATAATCTTCATATTTGCTTACGTCGAACAATACATCGCCGCTTTGCGCTTGATAGGCGTAGCCTTTGTCCATTAAGCGCTGGATGATTTCAATGATCTCATCCATGTGGCCACTTACTGTCGGCTCAACGTCTGGCTCTAGTAAGTTAATTGTCGCAAAGTCTTCGTGCATCATGGCGATAGTGCGTGCTGTTAGCGCTTCAAAGCTTTCGCCATTTTCGTTGGCGCGAGCAATAATTTTATCGTCGATATCGGTGATATTACGCACATACTTCACGTCTAAACCAAGGTGGCGCATATAGCGTACTAAAACATCGAAACTTAGATAGGTACGGGCATGCCCCATGTGACTAAGGTCATAAACGGTAATACCACACACATACAAACCCACTTTCCCTTCTTGAAGCGGAACAAACTTCGCTTTTTCACGGGTTCGGGTATTGTAAAGATGCAGCATGTCTATATTTCCTATTTGTCGTAATTTTTCGGCCGCAAAGTTTAGCACTGTCACGATTTAAATGGTACAAGCCTTTTACAGCGTTTATTACCGTGATGCACAATATCCATCTCTTTGCGCTAGTTACCCGTTTTGCGCTAGCCACTCGTTTTGCGCTAAAATGGCCTCAAATTATATGTTTGCTAACACACAGGACACCACAATGGTTACGTTAAAAACAAATTTCGGTGATATCACGCTCGAGCTTTTCGAAGATAAAGCGCCTAAAACCGTCGCTAACTTCCTTTCTTACGTTGAAGACGGCTTTTTTGATAACACTATCTTTCACCGTGTAATTAATAACTTTATGATCCAAGGTGGTGGTTTTACGCCAGATATGGACCAAAAAGATACAAAAGATCCTATCGAAAACGAAGCAGACAACGGTGTTGCTAACGAAGTGGGTACAATCGCAATGGCGCGTACGCAGGACCCACACTCTGCGACTGCACAGTTCTTTATTAACGTGAACAACAACGACTTCCTTAACCATTCTAGCAAGTCTGTAAACGGTTGGGGCTACTGCGCTTTCGGTAAAGTAACTGAAGGTATGGATGTTGTTGAGAAGATTAAATCGGTTAAAACCGGTAACAACGGCTATCATCAAGATGTACCAGTTGAGCCAGTTATTATTGAAAAAGCAGTGGTAGCGTAAGTAGCCGCTCAAACGCTTGACTAGATACTGGCTTGATTGGCATGTTCTTCAACATGCTCTCTGCCCTTAGTTAAAAACAAGCCGCGTTATCGTTAACGCGGCTTTTTAACCAAATTAAGAAGATTTATGTCGTTCACCTACTTCATTGCCGATTTACACTTAAGTGCAGACCGTCCAGATATCACAGAATGTTTAATGCGTTTTTTAAAAGAAGATGCCATTAATGCTGACGCACTATACGTTTTAGGTGATTTGTTTGAAGTTTGGATTGGCGACGACAATGTTACGCCTTTCAATACCGCCATTGCTTCCGCTTTCAAGGAAGTAAGTCAGCATTGCCCTATTTATTTTATTCACGGTAATCGCGATTTCGCGATTCGAGAGAAGTGGTTATTAAAAGCCGGCATGACACTGTTAAACGAACAAGAGGTCATAGACTTATACGGCACGCCTACCCTGCTTACTCATGGCGACGAGTTGTGCACTCGTGATGTTGCCTATCAGAAGTTTCGCAAGAAATCTCGTGGTTGGTGGTGGCCTCGCTTAATGCTTGCCTTACCTTTATGGTACCGTCAGCGTGTTGCAGATAACGGCCGCGCCGAGAGCAAAGCCAAACAACAGAACTTGAAGCCTGATATTATGGATGTTACACCTGAAGAAGTGGTGAAAGTTATGGAAAAATGGGGCGTGCAGCGCATGATCCATGGCCATACTCATAGGCCAAACATTCATAACCTTACAGCAAACGGTAAGCCCGCGACTCGAATCGTACTCGGCGATTGGTACGATCAAGGTAGTGTTCTAAAGGTTACCCAATCAGAAGCTATGTTACAACATCACAATTTTCTGTAATAATATCTGACAGTTACAAGTGGTCTTACCACTTTTTTATTACTATTAATAAAATTTTAACTAAATCTTCCTTCATGCTCTTTTCCCTTATAAACAGTGCATATACCTTGTATTTACACAGTGGTATTTAGTGCCTACAAGTACGGTTTTATGACAATTGTGACAATCTGGCAATATTAGTGTCAAAGAAGTGTCACCTTTCCCACCTACGCTCTTCGTGATTTAAGCGCATCACTACCCAGTATGAAATGAGAATGTGTAGCGATTAAATGTCTAGACAACACCATAACCAATATAAACAGAACGTTTAGGAAAAAACCATGAATCGTAACTGGAAAGTGGCATGCACCGCAGTTGCTCTAGCGGTTTCAGCTAGTCTTCAAGCGGCAGTGTTACCCGAGCACCAAACTAACAGCGCTTGGTTTACCGATGCTCAAACCAAACTAACTTCAAAGCTACAAACCAACAATCAGTTTAAAGCAAAGAATGTTATTTTGTTTGTAGGTGATGGTATGGGTATTTCCACCCTCACTTCAGCAAGAATTCACAAAGGTCAATTGGCGGGTAACCCTGGTGAAGAGGGTTATTTAAGTTTCGAAAGCTTTCCTCATACGGCCCTAGTTAAAACCTACAATGTAGATGCTCAAACCCCAGATTCAGCGGGCACCATGACCGCAATGATGTCAGGCCTTAAGACTGACGTGGGTGTAATTGGTGTTGACGAAGATATTGTGCGCGGTGATTGCTCAACGGTTGCTGGCAATGAAGTTATTACTGCGCTAGAACTTGCTGAAATAAAAGGCCTATCTACAGGTATTGTCTCTACGGCAAGAATCACTCACGCTACTCCTGCGGCGACCTACGCAAAATCAGCAGATCGCAACTGGGAAGACATTTCCGATATGCCAGAAGCCGCTGTAACCGCTGGCTGTAGTGACATTGCTGACCAGCTCGTCAATTTTGAAACTTATTTAGAAGCACGCTACACCAGTGTTGACGTTGACGGCATTGAAGTCGCTATGGGCGGTGGCCGCCGTCATTTCTTGCCAAAAGACGCCGCATTCAACAGTCCTGATGCAGTAAGTGATGTAGAAGGCGATAGAACCGACGAGCGCGACCTTACGGCTGAATGGCAGACCCTATATGAAAATGGTGTATACGTTTATGATAAAGCAGGTTTTGACGCGATAGACACTGAAAGTGTTGAACGTGTATTCGGTCTTTTCAACGAGTCGCATATGCAATATGAAGCAGACCGTGGAAATGATATTTCGGGTGAACCATCTGTAGCCGAAATGACAGAAACTGCAATTAATATCCTCAACAACAACGATAATGGCTTTTTCTTAATGGTTGAATCAGGTCGAATTGACCACGCTCACCATGCGGGCAACGCGGCGGGTGCACTTACCGACACTCTAGCATTCGAAGAAGCAGTAATGACTGCGGTTGAAAATACCGATCCTTCTGAAACATTAATCCTCGTTACTGCTGACCACGGACATGTGTTCACGATTGCAGGCTATCCTAAGCGCGGCAATCCCATTCTAGGCAAAGTGGTTAACGTGGGTTCAGACGAACCTGCAACAGCGTCTGATGGTACCCCTTACACTACATTGGGTTACACCAACGGTCTAGGTTTCCGCAACCTAGGTGATGAAACAGATTCTGATGCCACGTATGCATTAGAAAACGCAGCCGGTCGCGTTGATATTACCAATATCGACACAACAACGCCTGGATATCACCAAGAAGCACTTATTCCACTTAGTTCAGAAACACACTCTGGTGAAGACATTGCACTACATGCCAAAGGACCTGGAAGCCAGCTTGCGCAAGGCGTAATAGAGCAAAACGTTGTTTTCCACTTGATTAATCAAGCGCTAGGCCTTGTAAACGAGTAAGTAGAGATAAGAATATGAACCTTTTTAAATTAAGTATAATTGCGGTAGCAGTTGCAGGTCTTTCAGCGTGTAGCTTGGAAGGCGACGATGGTAACGATGGTGCTGATGGAGCTGACGGTCAAAACGGTTTAACAAGCCTTACCGTGCAAACGGAATTAGCGGTTGGCGATGCTAACTGCCCTAACTCGGGTGTTCGTATCGACTCTGGCTTAGACGCGGATGCTGACGGCACCCTTGGTGATTCTGAAATCACTTCTACCAGCTATGTTTGTGTTCCTGGCGTAAACAGCGTGAGCAGTAGCGAACTAATAACCAGTCTAAATAATGAGTGGTTTGTGGCTGCTCAAAGCGAAGTAGAAAACAACAAAGCGGTTTGGATGAACGCAACATCAGGTGAAAGTGCATCGTCATCGAATGCTACGTTTACTGCCACTGTAAATTCGCAAGAAGAATTGAAAGCCATGGTAGCGAACCTGCGCGGTAAAGCGAAAAACGTTATCTTGTTTGTTGGTGACGGCATGGGCGTTTCTACCGTTACCGCAGCGCGTATTTTAGATGGTCAGATGAACGGCCTAGCGGGCGAAGAAAACCAGCTTAGCTTTGACAAATTCCCATTCTCTGGGCTTTCAAAAACTTATAACGTTGATGCCCAAACACCAGATTCTGCAGGTACCATGACTGCAATGATGAGCGGCATAAAAACCGATGTTGGTGTTATCGGCGTAGACGAAGATATTGAGCGCGGCGATTGTTCAACAGTTGCAGGTAACGAGTTAGTTACGGCACTTGAACTTGCAGAAATTGCAGGTAAATCTACCGGCATCATTTCGACTGCCCGTATTACACACGCCACACCTGCTGCAACTTACGCTAAATCTGCTGACCGCAATTGGGAAGACATTTCAGATATGCCAGAAGATGCGGTTACAGCGGGCTGTTCTGACATTGCCGACCAGCTAATTAATTTCGAAACTAACTTAGAAGCGAACTTTGAAGGCCTAGACGTTGATGGCATTGAAGTAGTAATGGGAGGCGGACGTCGCCACTTCTTACCTCGCGACGAAGCATTCAACAGCCCTGACGCTGCAAGCAGTGTAGAAGGTGATCGCACAGATGGACGTGACCTAACTGCTGAGTGGCAAGCAAAGTACGAAAACGGTGTCTATATTTATGACCAGTCTGGGTTTGATGGGCTAGATACAGAGACAACTGAACGAGTATTTGCATTGTTTAATGAGTCACATATGCAATACGAAGCGGACCGCGGTAACGACATCGCAGGTGAACCATCTATCGCTGAAATGACAAGTGCAGCCATTAAAGTGCTAGATAACAATGAAGAAGGTTTCTTCCTTATGGTTGAATCTGGTCGTATCGACCACGCTCACCACGCGGGTAATGCTTATGGCGCGCTTCACGACACTATCGCTTTTGCTGAAGCTGTTGATGCTGCTGACAAGCTCACTGATGACGAAGATACACTCATTATTGTAACCGCCGACCACGGTCACGTTTTTACTATTGCTGGTTATCCTAAGCGCGGTAACCCCATTTTGGGAAAAGTGGTAAACGTGGGTTCAGATGAAGCTGCTACAGCTGCCGACGGTACGCCATACACCACACTTGGCTACACCAATGGCCTAGGCTTTAGAAATCTGGGAGACGTTACTAACTCAGACGCATCTTATTTAGAAGGCCCTGATACAGGTCGTAAAGACATCACTGGTGTTGACACTACAACACCGGGCTATCACCAAGAAGCCTTAATTCCACTGGGTTCAGAAACACACTCAGGTGAAGATGTAGGCATTTATGCCAAAGGCCCTGGCGCTTTCCTCGTCAACGGCACTAACGAGCAAAGCGTCATATTCCACGTTATGGATTTTGCAGGAGACTTTGTCTCTCAAGCAGAAAATGCAATGGAATAAACTTTTAAAAAAGTAAGGCAAAGGCGGCCTTTGGCCGCCTTTTCCGCTTCAGTCAACAACATCATTCTCGGTAGGATAAATGAATGAAATTATTCAATGCATGTGCGCTGATTTTTATTACAAGTGTAAGTACGTGTAGCTTAGCTCAAGTCGCTGAGACTTCGTCAGTAGTAAACGTATCTAATGAGCAGATATGTAAGAAAGATAGCGGCAGCCTATTCGCTAATTATGAAATAAGCGCGACAAGCCCAACAAAAACCTCACGAACTACATTTCTTCATTTGTGGCGAAACGGCAACAAGGTCGCACATGAATACCCTTCCACTAATATTACTGAGTCATGGACGCTTGTTAGAAACAAATATATAAAACCTACTCGCTTTTTCGATGCTCATCAGCGCGCTATTGAATACCAGCCTGGTGAAACCATTCACGGAAAAAAAGAGACGGACTTCTCATACCGCTACCAACTCATTAGCGACAAACTTATTGATGCCATGACCCTAGATACAAGAGATGGTAAAGGCTGTAATACAGTGGAACACTATTCACTAGATAACAGTCAGGGCCACTTTAAATTGGCATGGCTTCCCCATCTAAAATTAATAGAATCTTTTAGCGTTGATAAAAGTGGGTATGTAAGAGAGTGGAAACTCAAAACCGTCGATTTCAATAAGAATACAAAGGACTTCTTTGCAAAAAGACAAGACTATCAAAGTACAGATTACGCTGATATTGGCGATGACCACACTGATCCTTTTTTGACCAAAATGGTAACCCAAGGCTTTATTGAAGCAGGAGCCAGTGGCTACTACGATGAGCATGGTCACAGTATCGGTGAGGGTCACCCACACTAAACGTTTAAAAACGCTCTCTAAATGGCTGTACCTGCGGCTCGGCCATTTAGGCATCGTGAAAAGGTTTTGTTACAAACTAACCCAAAGGACATGTGTTGCGCACTGGCTTAATTTTTGTTCTGTGGTATAAAGAATAAAAGCAAGTTAGTCATCATGGACGGTGTAAATGACAGATGTTCTTCTTTCTCCTGCAAACTTTTGGTTTAGCATTGCGCTAATCGCCGTATTTTTTGTTTTCATTTTAGAGCTAATCAGTACCGTTTTTGGTGTAAGTCTTGTAGGTTTGGGAGACGATTTTGCTGAGGTGGACGGAGAAGGCTTTCTTAACACATCGTTAGCCAACTGGCTTAACATTAATAAAGTTCCCTTTCTTATTTTTCTGATTGTTCTACTCACGTTTTTTGGCCTGTCAGGGCTGATAATAAACGGTGTAACGGTCAGTTTATTTAATGTATCGCTACCCGCTAGTGCTTCTGTGCCACTCGCCTTAATTGTGGCGCTGCTGGTAACTGCAAGAGCAGCGAGCATTATTTCCCGATTTTTGCCAAGCGTAGAGTCTAGCGCGGTTAATAGCGATGACTTTATTGGCTCAGTGGCAGAAATTACTATTGGAAGAGCGAGCCGTGGTAACCCTGCCGAAGCGAAGTTTACCGATCACTATTCACAGCCTCATTTTGTGTTGGTAGAGCCTTTTGAAGAAGAAGAGCTTTTCGCACAGGGAGAGCGCGTCATTTTAGTTAAAAAAAATCAACACAGCTGGTTAGCAACCCGCTACCAATAATTTAAAAGAGATAAAAGTATGGATACAATTCAACCATCTAGCTTGCCGTCAATACTCTTTATTGCCGGTGTAATTGTTGTAGGGCTTATTGTTATTGGCCTTGTTTTTGCGAAACTCTATACTCGCGCCACCAAGGAAACGGCATTCGTTAGAACGGGGTTAGGTGGCGAAAAAGTAATTAAAGACGGTGGTGCTATTGTGCTTCCCGTTGTTCACGAAATTATTCCAGTGAACATGAACACCCTTCGTATAGAAGTGGAAAAAATTCAAAAAGACGCGCTAATTACAAAAGACCGCATGCGTGTTGATGTTAAGGCAGACTTCTATTTGCGCGTAGCACCCAATGCCAATGGCATATCGATGGCCGCGCAAACGCTAGGAACGCGCACCACCCGCGCTGAAGAAGTTAAGAAGTTAATGGAGTCTAAGTTTGTTGACGTACTACGTGCGGTAGCAGCTGAAATGAGCATGACCGAAATGCATGAACAGCGCGCTGACTTTGTACAAAAAGTTCAGCAAAGCGTGGCTAACGACCTTGAAAAAAACGGTCTTGAGTTAGAGTCGGTGAGCTTGACTGGTTTTGACCAAACCGATCTACAGTTTTTCAATGAAAACAATGCATTCGACGCCGAGGGGCGTGCACGATTAACGAAGATCATTGAAGAAAAGCGCAAAGAAACCAACGATATTCAACAAGAAAACCGCATTTTTATTGAGCAGCGTAATTTAGCAGCCGAAAAGCAGTCGCTTGAAGTAAAGCGCGATGAAGAAGAAGCACGCTTAGCCCAAGAGCAAATTCTTGCCTTTAAACGTCAGGAACAAAAAGCTGAAATTGCTAAACAGCGCGAAATGAAAGAACGGGAAGAGCGAGAAGCGGAGATTGCTAAAAACCGTGCTATTGAGGCTGCGGAAATTGAAAAATCACGAGAAATTGAAACCCAAGAAATTGCTAAGCGACAGGCGCTAGAACAAGCGCGCATTCGTCAGCAGCAAGAAGTTGAGGTTTCCGAGCAAATTAAGCAAATTGCCGTTGCAACAAAGTCTGAAGAAGAGTCTGCCGCACGCGCTAAAGCTGCTGAAGCGGAAAAAGCTAAAGTAGAAAAAGTGGAAGCAGTAACCACAGCAAAAATGGTGGCAGAAGCTGAGCGTAAGAAACAAATTGAAGTTATCGACGCGCGTAAAGAGGCAGAGCGTGAGGCTGTGGGAATTACCGTAGAAGCACAAGCTAAGAAAGAAGCAGCCGAAAACTCTGCTGCTGCTATTCTTACAGAAGCTAAGGCCGCAGCCGATGCAAAAATGCTTCAAGCTGAAGCTGATGAGAAAGTGCTTGCAGTTGAAGCACAAGGTAAGCAGGCGCTTTATGAGGCTGAGAATACGCTCAAAACTGAGCAGATTGAGCTGCAAAAAGCCCTTGCCATGCTCAAGATATTGCCTGAGCTTGTGGCACATGCCGTTAAGCCACTTGAAAACATAGAAGGGATTAAAATTCTTCAAGGCTACGGCCAAGGTAGTAGCGCGAAAGGCGATCACACCGTTGCTACTGCTGGTAGTGGTTTAGCGGAACAAGTAACGCAAGCCGCACTAAGCTATCGTGCTAACGCCCCACTGGTGGACTCTATGTTGCGTGAAGTGGGTTTGGTCGATGTGGAAAAGGGCACATTAGATGATTTGGTAACAGGCAACAGCGACATACTGACCAAGGCCAATGCAGCAAAACCTAAACCTATTGTAACAACACCTGAAAACCTAAATGGTAATAAAGCGTCGGAAGAGCTTCCATCTAATTAGTGCTTAATTGGTTAGTACTTAGCTAGCTAACACGACACAACATCCAAAGCCCTGTATTTCAACAGGGCTTTTTGTTTTGTCCGTTTGATGAGAGTAACATGAAACCACCAGATGAAGTTTACTTCCATTTGCCTAATAATATTTCGAAGCAAAGGAATCGAGGATAAGTGCTATGAATTCGCTCCCCAAAGAACCAGAGAAACCACTAAGAGACGACTGTTGTGGCGGAGGTTCGTGTTGCCCATGTATTTGGGACGTATACTACGAGAAGCTTGCTCAGTGGAAGGAAGCGAAACGAGAATTCGACGCGTTAAATAATGTTGAATTTTCGGACATTAGGTCGCAAAACTAAACTCAATACCCATACTTAACTTACTTTTGTTCCGTCCCCATTAACTGAGCGTCCCCCCTCTGTACGCTGTATGGTCGTAAAACACACCCACTAAACCTATGTATAAGCTCATGCGGTCTCATTTTTGAAACTTCTCATTTACAAATACCCTTTCTGCTGCTATTTTAACTTAATCGATTAAGTCTTTTATTTTTCGTGTATCCACTTAGTTTGGCCAGTTAAAAATAGAAGGTTAAGAATTAAGCTAAACCCGTTACATGGTTAATTGTGAACCTACCAGGCTGGTAGTGCTTAATTCATAGTAATGTGTGCTCGCGATATACAAAAGAAGTACGAGCAAGCGCATGCTGAATTTTGGAGAATTATCATGTCAATACGCAATGGCGTTCAACTAATCACCTATGCTGACCGACTAGGCGATGGCAACATCGATAGCCTGACAAGCATATTGCAAGGCCCGCTAAATGGCCTGTTCACGGGTGTTCACGTGCTTCCCTTCTATTATCCTTACGACGGTGAAGACGCGGGTTTCGATCCTATTGATCATACATCGGTCGATGAGCGTTTAGGCGACTGGAACAACATCAAAAAGCTTGGTGAATCGGTCGACATCATGGCTGATCTCATAGTTAACCATATGTCGGGACAAAGTGAAGCGTTTAAAGATGTGCTAAAAAACGGGCGCGAATCTGGTTATTGGCCGTTGTTCTTAACCAAGGAAGATATCTTTAAGGGCAACGATCAGGCACAAATCGATGAACAAATTGCGCAAGTGTTCCGCCCTCGCCCAACACCATTTTTCAGCGATTACGAAGTTGGCACAGAGACTGGTAAGCCTGAAATCGTGCCATTCTGGACAACTTTTACCTCGAATCAAATTGATATTGATGTAGAGTCACAATTAGGCAAAGACTATCTATCGTCTATTCTTCAGTCGTTCACCGAAAGTAATGTTGATCTTATTCGCTTAGATGCAGCAGGTTATGCTATCAAACGTGCAGGTTCCAACTGCTTTATGCTTGAAGAAACCTTTGAGTTTATTGAAGAACTTTCTAACCGCGCTCGCAGCATGGGCATGCAGTGTTTGGTAGAAATACATAGCCATTATCAAACGCAAATTGATATTGCCTCGCGTTGTGACAGTGTCTACGATTTTGCTCTACCACCGCTTGTACTACATACCCTGTTTACTAAAAATGCAGAAGCGCTAGCACATTGGCTTTCTATTTCCCCTCGTAACTGTTTTACCGTGCTTGATACTCACGACGGCATTGGTATTGTTGACGTGGGTGCAAGTGGTGACAAACCGGGTCTTCTTGAAGCAGATGCGATTAACGCACTCGTTGAGCAGATTCATGAAAACTCTAACGGTGAATCTAAGAAAGCCACGGGCGCTGCGGCGAACAATGTCGACCTTTACCAGGTTAACTGCACCTATTATGACGCGTTGGGTAAGGATGATTTCGCCTATTTAGTTGCTCGCGCCATTCAGTTCTTTAGTCCAGGTATACCGCAAGTTTACTATGGCGGCTTATTGGCTGCACAAAACGATATGGAACTGCTTGCAAAAACGAATGTGGGTCGTGACATTAACCGCCCTTATTTGTCTACCGCGATGGTTGAAGAGGCAGTTAAAAAACCAGTAGTTAAAGGCTTAATGCAGCTAATTACGCTAAGAAACGAAAGCGATGCCTTTAATGGTACGTTTGACGTAAATTACAGCGATAATGTTTTGACACTGTCTTGGGTAAATAGCAACAATGTAGCGTCACTATGCGTAGATTTCAGCGTAATGGACGCGACTATCAAAACAGTTGCCGAGGGCGAAGAAAGCATATTGTCTATCGGTTCGTTAATCGCTTAAATCATAAAAAGTACGACCACTAAGGCGAGTACAGCTGGTCTGCTCAGTACTCGCCGTTCTTAGCCGTCCTTATCTAATTCGTTGCTCATCATCGCCATTATCAACAGCTTAAATGATTTTATTTAGCACGCATTACCTGTAGTCATCATTGTATGCCCTACCCCAATCACATAGCTGTCGTAGAGTTGGTTCTAACGTGCGACCTAATTCAGTAAGTGAGTACTCCACACGAGGAGGCACTTCAGCATACACCTTCCGGTTGACCAAACCATCACGCTCTAACTCTCTTAACTGCTGAGTAAGCATTTTTTGAGTAACGCCCTGCAAACGCCTTCGCAATTGACTAAAACGTAGTGTTTTATGACAGAGATGCCACAAAATAACGCCCTTCCATTTACCCCCGATAATCTCAAGCGATACCGCAACACCACAAATGTATTGCCTAGAGTCGTTTGCGCTTTCACTAGAGCACTGTTTTGCATTCGAGGCGTTCCCTTCGACTTTAGTAACTGTGCCGCAAGACTCTGTTTCTACACTTTTCGAATTTGTTTCCATATCGCCCTCTCCGCTCAATCAAGCAAAAATGCTGCATTAATATCAGCTTGCCTTTTGCAAAAACGCATAAGCAAAAAGCCCAATACTCTTTAATAGTATATTTTAGGGTACTACCCTACTAAAAAGTGCATACTTGCGCAAAGTTTATATATCGTCACAATGGGTAGCGTAACTTTTCGACCAACGGAGACAGGTATGACATCGTTTAAGGCTTTGCTTGTAGAAAAACAGGAAGACAAATCATTTACTCGTGGCGTCACGGAGCGTTCACTCGATGATTTGCCAGACGGCGCACTACTCATCAAGGTTGAGTATTCATCACTCAACTATAAAGATGCGTTGTCTGCGACAGGTAATCCTGGTGTTAGTAGAAATTTTCCCCACACCCCTGGCATTGATGCGGCTGGCACAGTGGTGTCATGTGAAGACGGCCGGTTTAAAGAAGGAGATGAAGTTATAGTTACCGGTTATGACCTTGGCATGAACACCGCAGGAGGCTTTGGTGAATACATCAGAATACCAAGTGAATGGGCGGTTCCTAAGCCAGATGGTCTTACGTTAAGGGAGTCTATGGTTATTGGCACTGCTGGCTTCACAGCTGGATTATCAGTACAAGAGTTAGTTGAACATGGTTTAACGCCAGATAAAGGTGATATTTTAGTCACAGGCGCCACGGGTGGCGTTGGATCGGTGGCAGTTGCGCTGCTTGCCAAAGCTGGCTTTTCTGTAGTGGCATGTACCGGCAAAAAGAAACACGAGTCATTCTTGAAAACCCTCGGCGCAAATAAAGTAATAACTCGCGATGAGCTGTTAGAAAGTAAAGAGCGCCCTATGTTAAAAGAGCAATACGCGGGCGCTGTTGATACTGTAGGTGGCGAATACTTAGCGCAGGCTATTAAGGCAACCCAATATGGTGGCTCGGTAACATGTTGCGGGCTAACGGCTTCCGCCAACCTTAATATAAGTGTATTTCCGTTTATCTTACGCGGCGTGTCTTTGCTAGGTATCGACTCTGTGCAATGCCCCATGCCCCCTAGATTGAGACTTTGGGATAAGTTGGCCAGTGAATGGAAACTAGAGTGTCTAGACGATTTAACTGAAGAAGTTTCGCTAGATGACGTTAGCCAAAAAATTGATGCCATTTTAAAAGGCAAACTGTCGGGCAGAACTTTAGTTAAGCTTTAGCCCGTTGAACGTAGAGGCTGTCGCAATGGCAGCCTTGTCGCCGTTAGCCCTAAAAGTCCCGCCAGCAGTTTAAGCGCGGAGCAGATAAAGCAGCTACCTTTCACTGTCTTATCCGCTCGGTGGGCGAAAGTTGCTGCTACCTATGGCGTGGCCTGGAAAGAGCCAGAAATTTTACTTAAGCATATGCGTAACGCCCTTCAGCTTAACTTAGAGGCATTTAATAATGGGAATAGCGTATTCTTCCTATACCCGCAATATTTGTCTTAAATAGAAGTGAAGGCGTTATTTGGCGCTACGTTGATGTAGATTATAGAGAGCGAGCAGCACGAAAAGGGCGCTCAAAAGAACGCCCTTCTTTTTTTAAAAAACAGCAACGGATGAGGATTAAGATCTTGCCCAGTAACGCATATCACGTAATGTCTTAATGAATTCGTCTGCCGACTTTTGTTTAAGGTCCACAAAACCTTCATCTATCATGCTATCTAAACCAACTGCCTTGATGAGTGGCAACGCAGCATCCGTATAGCCTATAAACTTGTTGTGGGCAAACGCATCTGATACAAAGTCTTTCGCTTCAGGCTTGCCCGCTAACTTTTCGGCTCCCGACTTAGACATCAATAATAGCACTGCATCATATAATACTGACGGTCCGCCATCGACTTTCTGCTGAGCATCTACTGAATTGCCCTTATCACAAGTAACGCCGCCAATTTGCGGTGCAACAATTTCGTACATAGCGCCTTCATTATCTAAGGCGGTTTTTACATTGCCAAGTAATTCACCGTCAAGGTTATCACTCACTAAAATACCCAGTTTTCTTTCTTTAAATGTATTAGGCGCATTCTTTAAAATACTTAACGCATCAGATTCAGCAAGATCTTCTCTAGTTTCCATGGCAGCCTCTGCGGGCTCTGGCATTTCGCTAAAGCCTAGCGCTTCAGCAACCGCTTTAGCTAGATCCTTATCAACATTTAGCAGATGGGAAACAACTCTTTCACGAATAGCTAAACGTTCAACTTTGGATAGCTCAAAAGCGAATGCATCGCGAATATGCGCCTTTTCGGTTTCAGTTTGGCTAATGTAAAACTGACGAGCTTGGCTGTAATGGTCGGCGAAAGTTTCCGAGCGATGTCTAACTTTTTCACCAGAAACCTCTTCATTGTGCGATTGGAATCCATGGGCAGGACACGCGCGCGAATTATCTTCATCTGCTTTCCAAGAATTTGGTTCGTAGTTGACGCGCCCTTTCGGATTGTGCATTGCCATGTGGCCGTCTTGCTGGAAGTGACGCATAGGACATTTAGGCGCGTTTATCGGTAGATGGGTGAAATTGGTACTACCTAAGCGTTTTAGATGTGTATCAAGGTAAGAAAAATTACGCCCTTGCAACAATGGATCGTTAGTAAAATCGATACCGGGTACAATATTTTGTGTACAAAATGCAACTTGTTCAGTTTCGGCAAAAAAATTGTCTACTACTTTATTAAGTACCATTTTACCTACAATTTTAACGGGTACTTGCTCTTCAGGGATAAGTTTTGTAGCGTCTAAAACATCGAATTCAAAGTTGTCTGCAAACTCTTGATCGAATATCTGCATACCAAGTTCCCATTCTGGGAAGTCTCCTGCAAGAATAGCGTTCCATAGATCTCTACGATGAAAGTCTGGATCAGCCCCATTTATTTTCAACGCTTCATTCCAAACAACCGATTGAAGGCCCTGCTTTGGCTTCCAATGGAATTTAACGTACTTCATCTCACCTTTTTCATTAATGAGCTTAAACGTATGAACACCGAAACCTTCCATAAACCGGAATGAACGCGGAATAGCACGATCTGACATGGCCCACATAAGCATGTGAACAGACTCTGGGCTTAAACTTGCGAAATCCCAGAAATTATCGTGCGCGGTTTGCGCTTGTGGAAAACCTCGATCTGGCTCTTGTTTGGCTGAGTGAATTAAATCTGGAAACTTAATAGCATCTTGAATGAAGAAAACAGGAATGTTGTTGCCGACCAAATCCCAATTGCCCTCTTGGGTATAGAATTTAACAGCGAAACCTCGAACATCACGAGCAAGGTCTGGAGAACCCTGGTTGCCGGCTACAGTAGAAAATCGAGTGAATACGGGGGTCTTTTTGCCTTTCTCTTTAAAGATATCGGCGCATGTTATGTCAGCGAGTGATTCGTACGTTTCGAAGTAACCATGGGCACCATAGCCTCTTGCGTGGACTACCCGTTCGGGGATACGTTCATGATCGAAATGGAAGATTTTTTCACGCATTACGTGATCTTCCAAAGCTGTTGGCCCACGTACGCCAGCTTTCAGGGAGTTCTGGTCGTCATGCACAGGGCAGCCTTGGGCTGTCGTCATCGTCGAATAACCATCCCCCGCGTTTTGATGTAATTCGCCGCCTTTTCCCTTGTTTCCTTCATATTTGAATGATTCAGCCATGATTTTTCCTTGTCATTTAAGATTGGACACGTTTCACATTGTTTCAATGTAATGTGTCACTCTTACAGCAAGTTAGATTCCATGAACTAAATTAATATTTATCAATCACTTAGGAAATACACCATTGTTTGAGTCGTCACTTTTACAAAAAGCCTAGAAAGTTTTCTAAAATTCGACATCCTGGCTATGAGCACTATTCGCTTCCAAGCCAAGGTGTCGAATTCCCTTTTGTTTAGCTGTGAAAAAAACGTATTAACTGCTGTTTTAAAGGAAAGATAAAGATTAAAACCCCTCTAATACAAGCTTGCCGATTGCACTTCCCTCTTCAAGTATCTTATGCGCTTGTATAAGATTTGAAGCGTTAATTTTCCCTAAATGTTTGCCCACTGTAGTCATTATTTTACCCTCGTCTATAAGGGCTGCTACGTGAGTAAGAAGACGGCTCTGCTCTGCCATATCGTTGGTTTCAAACATAGACCGGGTGAACATAAACTCCCAGTGTAGCGACAAGCTCTTATGTTTAAGCTTTGAAACATCCAAAATTTCTGGATCATCAATCAGCGCTAGTTTACCTCTAGGCTTCATAACTTCTACATAAGTATCAATATATTGGTGGGTATTATTTAAACTAGCAACGTGAGTCACTTCGCCAATGTTTAAAGCTTTAATTTGCTCAGCCATAGGTTTGCTGTGGTCAACCACATAGTCTGCACCTAGTTCCTGTACCCACTTTTTCGAGCTTTCACGGGATGCAGTAGCAATAACGGTTGCCCCCGTAAGCGTTTTGAGAAGCTGAAGCATTATAGAGCCCACACCGCCAGCGGCGCCGACAACAAGCACGATGTCGTCGTTTTTTTCACTTTTTTGCTTAAGTGCGAAATGATCAAATAGTAACTCGTAAGCGGTTATTGTGGTAAGCGGGAGAGCTGCAGTATCGCTATCAGATAGAGACTTAGGTGCTTTACCGACAATACGCTCGTCAACCAATTGAAATTCTGCGTTTGAACCAGCTCGGGTTAGATCGCCAGCGTAATAAACCCTATCGCCTACTACAAACTCAGATACATCCGCACCAATATCAACCACCTCACCAACTGCATCCCAGCCAAGTATTTTAGGTTCGCCCCCCTCTGGGTTTACACGCTGTCGAATTTTATAATCAACAGGGTTAACCGCTATAGCACTTATTTTTACAAGCAAGTCTCGACCTGAAGCTCTGGGCTTTTCGACCTCTATATCCATTAGTGCATTAGGCTCATTAATATCAAGTGACCGTGTATAGCCAATCGCTTTCATCATTCGTCTCTCCTTTAAGTTATATCAGCATCATACGCTTGATAAAATTTCTATAAACAGCACAATAAAAGAAACATTATCAATTAAATTTTGAAAACCATGTTGCTCGACGACCTAAACGTAGTAATAAAGGTAGCTGAATTCAGAAACATTACTGCAGCAGCGACCCATTTAAATATGCGTACCGCGACGGCAAGTGCTGCCGTCAAGCGCGTAGAACAGACTCTTGGCGCCGAATTGTTTGTACGAACTACTCGGTCATTGCGGTTATCGTCGGCGGGTGAAAGGTTCTTGCCAACGTGTCAAGAAGCCATGTCAATGCTGGCAAATGCCAAGCAGAACTTAAAAGGCGATACTGGCATAATTGAGGGAGAACTTAGACTAGGTTTATCGTCTGATTTAGGCCGAAATGTAATTGCCCCTTGGCTTGATGACTTTATGGATTTACATGAAAAAATAACTGTTAAGCTCAATCTAAGCGACAGTAATATTGACTTTTATCGCGATCCCGTCGATTTAGCTTTACGCTACGGTACACCCGCTGATGCGAATGTATACGGCTTTAAAATTTGTGACGTGCCAAGTCTACTTGTTGCCTCTCCTTCTTACCTCAGCGCCCACGGTGAACCGAAAGACGTTAAAGACTTGCAAACACACAACGGGCTCTTTTATCAATTACATGACAAGGTTTATAACGAATGGGAGTTTTTTCACAACGACAAACCGTTAAAAATAAAAATGCAAGGTAACAGAACCGCAAACGACGGAGAAATAGTCAAGCGTTGGGCCATTGCAGGGAAAGGTGTTGCCGTTAAGTCTGGTTTAGATGCGTGCGAAGAGGTTGTAAAAGGCCGTCTCGTTACTTTATTGCCTGAATATCAGCCCAAACCGAAACAACTTTGGCTAATTTGCCCAAGCCGCCAATCAATAACGCCTGCAGTAAGGCTATTTAGAGACATGCTAAAAGAACGCTGCGCGGATTGTTTAGCGCAGCTCAAAAAAGCGGGCGTATGTTAAAACTCACCTAATTAAAGACTATTAGGTTCAGTTTTAACGTTTTGATTAAGCTTCGCGTATGCTTCGTCAAAGCCTGCTAACGATATGGGTAAGGTAACCTGCTGGCTTTCAGACTTCTGAAATGCAACTAACATGGTTTCACCGTTATGCATTTGCGCTAAGAGCTCACTATCAATTTTGATTATGCTTTGGCAGGTCTTTTCATCGCACCCAGAAAAAGGCACTTGTAAGGGCGCAAATTCATCAATTTTTACTCCGACCCCATTTTTTGTTAGCGTGTTTTTTGGAAGCTTTATCTTTAAAACTGGAAAATCTTGCGAATAAGAGTAATCAACATTGACACCCAATAATACCTTTGTTGCTTCTTTATCTTTGGCAACAAGCTGACTAAGCGTACATATCGATGAATCGTTACACAACAAACTCCAACTTCCAAAATCACTCGTTGTAACGGCCCATGAAGAAAACGACGCAAGTATCGAACTAAATATAACTAAATATTTCACTTTCACCTCTTAGCAGAAATAGGGAGCTCACGCTCCCCTTCTTAGTGCCAATTTTACTGCTTGCGCTTTCTCATAAAAGTAGTACCAAACAGCGCACCTAGCATAAGAAATAGCGTGCTGGGCGCAGGAACTGGTGTTGAGTCAGGTACAAATACAGTTACTGCATTCTGGTTCATGTTAATGACACCAGAGCCATCGAACGTTAAACCCGTTACAAATGCGTCAGGCGTGGGTTCAAGCATATTGGAAATATCAATACCCATTATTCTGAAGCGGTCCACAGGCGAGTTAAAATTGTATTCTTCGCCACCAACAATGTCTGTACCCGTATCGAACCAATCCATTAGAACACTATCCCAAAGGAACAAATCAAACAAGTTGTCATCAAAACCTTCTGGTAAGAGCACCGATGCGATATTGGGACCGCTATTGACGATATAGTCGTAACCTACTGCTACGTCTGGGTCTATGAAAACAAGTTCGTCAGGATCATCAATAGAGAATTCAAATTCGTAGTCAGTCGGCGTTTCTGGGTTAACTATTGGCAAAATAGGGTTTTCAGGATTATCGCCTGGCAACACACCTTCGCGAATAGCAAACTTCCAGATACCAGGCGTGCCTGTATTACTGTTACTTTCATCTATGTCAGCAATGGCGGCAGTTCGAGAGCCTGGAACAGTGAAAAAGTTCTCACCGTCACCTGCGTCATAACCCGCCTGAGCCGGTATACCATCTGATGCGTCACCTGAAGTCCAGCCGATGTCTTCATATCGAAACTCAACGTCAAAATTACCTGCACCAGTGTCATTCCTATCAATTAACACTAATTGAAATGTGTTAGTAGGGTTACTGTTTTGGTCATAGTAGCCAACATCGTTCCATGTCACTACCAGCGTGTTTGCATTGGGTGAACCGATAAACACGTCGCCACACTCTGCACAGCTTGTATCTACATCACCCCAAAATGGCGCGATCATAGGCTGGTTGTTGTTAGGAAACGCGTCTGGAGTGAATGTACCTACAGGGTTATTGAACGTAATGTTACCGTTATTATTGATAAAGAATCTATCGTACGAAGTACCGAAAAAGTTTAGGCCGCTTTCGAAGGAAAGCGATTCAAATGAATCAAATACGATAGCGCCCGATGACTCATCATCATTACCATTCATCGCCAAATTACCAAAACCACTTTCGGTAGAACCATCCCAACCGGAAAGAAGTACAGAGGCATTAGCGGCAGTGCTTGATATAGAAAAGGCTAGCGCTGCGCTCGCCAGTAAGGATAAGGATAAACGCGAAGACTTTAGCATGTATACGTCCTTGTAATTATTGTTAATTAGAATTTATTTAATAGGCTGCTTTAGCACACCGTGTTTAGCAAGGTGTGAGCCAAATATAAATTAACCTTTAAATACAAGAGCATAGAAAAAACCAAACGATTATTATTAAATAAATGTAAAAAAAACCGACATCCATGTCTTTCATTTTATAGATGTACTAGCGCTTGTATTCAGCAGGTACGCCTTTGCCTGGTGTACTCATTTTAATAAACTCGCGTAGGTCTTGGTTAGACTGTTTTAAGTCGTCGCGACGCAGGTACATCATGTGGCCGCTACGATATCCCTTAAAACTCAAACGGTCTTTTAAATTACCACTTTTATCGAGCTGCCACATCGTGTACTTGGCATCAAAGTAGTTCGTAGCACCGTCGTAATAGCCAGCTTGAATCATCACATTCAGATAAGGATTTTGCGCCATAGCCAATCGCAGGTTTTCACCCGTTTGATTATTGCTTCTATCCCATGGGTGCACGTTTCCAAACATGTTGTACTTAATATCAGTTTTATAATTTAGTTCTTCGCGCAAATAGTAGTTAATGGCAGGCGTGAACGAATGCAGCCATGATGTTAGCTCGGCCCAATAGTCAGGGCGGTCGCCGCTTTGCTTAGCATCTATACCCAAATAGCGGCTGTCTAAACGACCTAGCGTCTTCCCTTCATCGCGCAGCAAGTCTTTCCAGAAGAAGGCCGTAGTCACGTCTAAGTTATTTTGCGCAATAGACATTTCGCTTAGCCCAGAATAGCGCGCCATTTTTTTTAGCACATCGCGCTTTTCTGTTTCACCAATGAAGCCCCCTTTGGCCAGAGCAGGGACAAGCGTATTAATGGTGAAATCTTCAACTTCAGGCAATAATTCGGTGAGATCTTTGCTTTGCAACTCTGGTTCAAGCTTATTGTGATACCACGCCGCTGCAGCAAAATAAGGCAGTCGATTGGCAGCTTTAACTGGTCCATTTCGCTCTATACCAATGTCAGTTGGCGACACTAGTACCACGCCGTTTAAGTACATCCACTGACGATTTTGAAGCTCCAATGCTAGCCCTGAAACGCGCGTAGTGCCGTAACTTTCACCGATAAGATATTTAGGTGAACGCCAGCGATTATTACGCGTTACAAAAGTATTCACCCAGTCTGCCAAATAGCTAATGTCGGCGTTTACGCCGAAAAACATTTTCTGCTGCTCATCTTGCGACGGCATGCTGCCATCGGCTTTAGGCAACACTCGGCTATACCCAGTGTTTACTGGGTTAACAAACACAATGTCAGCCACATCCAAAATGGAGTAAGGGTTCGTTTGAACACCATAGGGCTGAACCGGATACCCCTCATCGTCAATATTTAAAATACGAGGGCCTGTATAAGCTACATGCATCCACACCGACGCAGAGCCTGGCCCACCGTTGAATGAAATAATAAGCGGGCGCTCAGTATTTTCTTTTACGTCAGTGCGCTGATAGTAAGTGTAAAACAAAGTGGCGACCGCTTCGTCTTTACTGTTCCAAACCGGTTGAGTACCTGTGGTCGCGCTGTACTTTACACGCTTGCCAAGGATTTTAGTTTCGTGCTCTGTCACTACACTGCTATCAATTTTTATTGAACGAGCATGTGCAGATGACCTTTCTTCTTGCGCTGAAGCAAAGGCAGGTAGACTTACAGATACAATCAAGGCTGCCACTAACCATGCTGAAGTCGGATGCGATTTGGCGCTGTACTTATTGTTACCCAGACTAAATAACAGGGACAATGTATTTCGAACTAAGGATTGAATATTCATCATAATTATCTTTTTGTGTCGTTAACCTTATCGTTTTTGGCATGTCTTTATTTTGCACGTTTTACTATATCTCTGTTCGCGGAACAGCTTTGCAATGAACGACAAAACTACCAATTTCTTCGATACACTTCTGAAACACGGTTAAGCCTTTCAAATATTCTCAGGGCCGTTATTTCTAATATGTGTAATGAGTTCAGGGAAAAACTCCAAGAATCTCGCTTCAATCTCGCCTTGATTCGCATTGATATCATCCACGGCAAGATGAAACGTGTTGGGGAAACGAATACGCTTAGCGACAACAGCAATCGCTTTAACAATGCCCTCTTCCTTAGCGTAACCCTCAAACCAGTCATGAGTTATCATATGCCCGACACTGTGCTGCATCGTTCTTGGCATAGTGGGCAATCGCTGTTCTAACAGTGAGAAACTTTGTTCTCTGAAGACGTCAAAACCCTGTGTTGTAAACGACGTCCAGTGTTTAATCAGCAAGTGATCGAAGTAGATATCCAGCGCTACAGGTGCAAAGCGCCGACGACTTTTATGAAAAAGCGCCTTCGCTGCCAAAACACTGGTATGACTATCGGTGAACCTATCGACTTCGTAGTGATTTTTAAGACCTAGCTGAACTGCATTGCCAAATCTGCTTATATCAACACCTCGCCTGAAGTCACCGAGTAAATTGCCGAAATGAGAATCGGCTGTAGGGCGGGCTAAGAAAAGATGGGCAAGATAATTCATTTTGTTACTTAGAGGTCTCGATTTTAAGTTGTAAGGGCTTGCGGGTATCAAGTAAAATCGGCGCTCAGTTCAGAAGCATTGAATTTGGATAGCCTCAGTCTAGAGCGCAGACAACTGCCTTGCCGACACTACCGTTGAAAGTATGACAAATTCAAATGTAACTGAAAATTCGTAGCACTTAAAACTGAGTTTCAACATGTCTGTAATATCTTCCTCTGAAGTCACGTCTCTACTTTCACCCGTCAATGCCTTTTTACATTGCGAGACGCCACAGTCGTGGATAGATGAAGCGCAGAAAGAAGAAAACCTTAGGGTTATCCTTACCGATCATTTAATTTGCGAGCTTAAAGCGGCTCAGTCGGCTATGTACCTGCTTCGTCGCTATGTGGCTGATGATGAAACAAGTAAGGTACTGCTGGGCTGGTTGAAGCCTTATGAAGATTTTACTTATCGCCATGAAGGTGATTGGCAATCGCTAAATACTAAGCACCTTTCAAAAAATGTGTTTAACACCGATGGGCTAGACACGTTTAAAAAAGATATGCTGGATAAAATGGTTATGCTGATTAAAGAAGAGCTACACCATTTTTACCAAGTGCTAGAAATTATGCACGAGTTAGGGTTCGAATATAAATCGGTAACATCCAGTCGTTATGCCAATGGTTTGCTGCGTCACGTACGCACTTATGAGCCGGAAAAGCTCGTCGACAAACTCATTTGTGGCGCCTACATTGAAGCACGTTCCTGCGAACGCTTTGCCAAACTCGCGCCGTATGTTTCTGAAGATTTAGGCAAGTTCTATGTGTCACTGCTGCGTTCAGAAGCCAGACACTTCGAAGATTACCTTACCCTTGCTGGGCAAATTGCTAAAACCGATATTTCAGAGCGTGTCGCCCACTTCGGAAGCGTTGAAAAGTCGCTGATTGAAAGCGACGACAACGAATTGCGCTTTCACTCAGGCGCACCACGGTTAAGTTAGCGCTTTGCATCTGTTTATAAATCAATCAATTTATATTGACGGCTTTGAATTTCTGCTGCACACTCATTTTGTAAACATATTGTTAATGGCAGTGTTTGGCGCTTTGCGTCGTGTTCGTGTTTTCCTGATTTTACGGTTTGTCCGTGTGTTTACCCTGCCTCACAACAATATTTTTTAAAATAATAACGTTGGTGAATAAGGCAGGACATTATGATTTTAAATCATCTAATTGGTATTTATACTCACCCAAGAGAAGAATGGCAAACCATTGATACCAAGCACGAAACTTATTTTTACGCACTTACGCACATCGCTTTTATAGCACTTATTCCTTCAGTTGTGGCGTATTACTCCAGCGCCCATACAGGCTGGAGTATCGGCGCAGGTGACATAATTCGCCTTAGTGAAAATACCGCCATTATGATGGGTATAGGCATGTATTTTGGCTTAATTGCCGGCGTGGTCGCATTGGCTGTACTTATTCATGAGTTGGCTAAAGCGTTTGATGCGACGCCTACTTACACGCAGTCGCTGGAACTTGCGGCCTACACGGCTACACCGTTGTTTATGGTGGGCTTCGCAGGTCTTTACCCCGAACTCTGGGTGGTGATGACGGCCCTGTTAGTCGGCATTAGCTATTCAGTATATTTGCTCTATTCTGGCGTACCAATTTTGATGCACATGCCTGAAGATAAAGGCTTCATTTACTCTAGTTCGGTGGTGACGTGCGGTTTAGTGTTGCTCGTTATCTTAATGACAGGCTCGGTATTGGTATGGGGACTATCCGGCGGACCGGTATTTGTTCACTAACCTCCATCATCAATTAATATAAAGCACTAAAAAGCCGCTTCAAAAAGCGGCTTTTTGTTATATCAAAACGTGTCTAACATTAATCAGCGGCATCAATATTATGCACATCAAGGTTACTAAGCTCTGCTTGCACCACTGGCGCTTTTCTTGACGCTTCACCGCGCGACATATCAATTCGCTCAAGGTACTCTTGGTCGATATCCGCAGTAATATAATTACCATCGAACACTGATGTTTCGAAACGCTGAATAGTTTCGTTCTCTTCGCGAACGGCATCAACCAAGTCAGAAATGTCTTGAAAGATTAGACCATCAGCTTGGATTAGTTCTGCAATTTGATCGATTTCACGACCATAAGCAATCAGTTCGTTTGCCGATGGCATATCAATACCATACACATTCGGGAAACGAATCTCTGGAGCGGCTGACGCGAAATACACTTTTTTCGCACCTGACTCACGCGCCATCTCAATGATTTGACCTGACGTAGTACCGCGCACGATAGAGTCATCGACTAGTAGTACACTTTTTCCTTTAAACTCAGACGATATTGCGTTTAGCTTACGACGTACTGACTTCTTACGCATGGTTTGGCCAGGCATAATGAACGTACGGCCAATGTAGCGATTTTTAACGAAGCCTTGCCGATACGGTAAGTCTAAGGTATTCGCGATTTGAAGCGCCACATCCATAGAGGTTTCAGGAATAGGAATAACCACGTCAATATCAAGGTCTGCCCATTCGCGTTTAATTTTTTCACCGAGCTTGCGGCCCATGTTTACACGCGATGCATAAACAGAAATGCCATCTATAAAGCTGTCTGGACGAGCAAAGTAAACAAATTCAAAGATGCACGGTGACGTTACAGGGTTTTCAGCACACTGTCTGGTATGTAGCTGACCTTCTTCGGTAATGAAAACCGCTTCACCTGGCATTACGTCGCGAACAAACTGGAAGCCTACGGCATCAAGCGCCACGCTTTCAGATGCCACCATCCATTCCTCACCTAACTCGCTCATACGCTTTCCTAGCGCCAGAGGGCGAATACCGTGTGGGTCGCGAAACGCTACAATGCCCTGTCCGATGATAGCCGCAACGACAGCGTAGGCTCCACGGATCTTCTTATGAACTTTCGTTACCACTTCAAAAATGTGTTCGGCGCTTACGCTTAAACCTGCAACTTGCTGAAGCTCGTGAGCAAGAATGTTAAGTAATAATTCTGAATCTGAGGTGGTGTTGATGTGACGGCGTGCAATGCGGAACACTTCTTCCTGAAGCTCATGAGCGTTAGTTAGGTTGCCATTGTGAGCAAAAGCAATACCAAACGGCGAGTTCACGTAAAACGGTTGCGCTTCTGCAGAGCTTGACGTACCCGCGGTTGGATAGCGAACATGGCCAATCCCCATGTTGCCCGATAGCCTTTTCATATGACGCGTATGGAAAACATCTCGAACCAAACCATTTGCCTTACGCAAATTGAACATATTTTGGTCGATAGTCATTATGCCTGCGGCGTCTTGTCCACGGTGTTGAATAACCGTGAGACCGTCGTACAGCGACTGAGCTACGGGCGTTTTACCAACTATTCCGACTATACCACACATGTGCGTTACCTATTTCAAGCGGGATTTAAAAAACTAGAGGAGTCTTTCACATAGCTGAAAAACCACTCAATGATGACACCAAACTCGGGAATGAGCACCGATGCTTGCCACCAACCAGAGGAAGCGGCGCCAGTGAAGGTGTCCATAAAAAAGAGCAATGCGCTAACTATAAGCACGCCACGCAGAGCACCAAAAACGATACCTAGTGCCCTATCTGTGCCAGACAAACCCGTTGCCTGAACTAGCTGGCTAATAACGTAATTGATCATGCCGCCCAGAATGAGCGTTGTGACAAACAATGCTGCTATTGCAGCACCGTTTTTTAAGTAAGGGTCGTCAATGGCTGTAAAGTAAACGGCGAGGTCCGCGTAAAAATTGCTTGAAATAAAGAGTGCAGCAAACCAAACCACTAATGAGATGGCTTCTTTAACAAACCCTCTGATCAGGCTTATTAAGGTAGATACCGCAATGATACCCAGTATGGAAAAGTCTACCCAGTTCATCGTCTCTTTATTGCGTTGATGTTGCTTTTTATCGAAAAGCAACGAGCCTTTGGCGAGATGGCGCGCATTCTAACAGAAGATAAAAATATTACTAGTCTGTAATACCAATCCAGTTGCTCCATCTACGCTAAATTCGGCCCTCACTAGGGGTAAAGCGCACTATTCAACTTTGAACGTAGTGACCTTACCTTTAAGGCTCGTAAGTTCTTTTAAGTGTGGTAGTGCAGATTCCAATTTCTTCTTGTCCAAATCCGGCCCCACGAAGACTTTATTGAGCAGGCCAGAGCTTGTTTGAATTTTGCGACTAAATGCGCGATATCCGGCCTTCTCCAATTTCGTCAAAAGTGCCTTCACGTTTTTCTCGTGACGAAAGCTGCCGAGTTGAATAACCCAACCAGCGTCATCGTCTGCGACACTTTTCGTATTAACCACCGTTTGACTTGCTAGCTTGTCCTCTTCTTCAAAGGTTTTCACCGTTGGCGCTTTTGCGGTAGTCGCTTCACTTGAGCGACCACTGTCCCTAGCGCCAGAAGAAGTGGGTTCATCATCTAGTGCCGTTTCATCTTCAATTTGAACCGCTGGAACTGATGCTTTGGCTACTCGCTCTGATGGAAACGATTCAGGCTCAACGATAGGCTTTTTAGCTGGGTTGGCAGGTACAGAGACAAATGGTTCCCTGTTTGTTTGCTTTTTGCCGTCAAGAAAGTCTGGTAAAAAGATAACCGCTAAGGCGACAACAATAATTGTCCCCACCAGTCTATTCTTTAATGCCGATGTCACTGTGCTCTCCTGCTTGAATACACGGTTATACTCTACAATGCGTATGTTAGTTTTGCTCAGCAAGCACGTCTGCTACGGTAACAAAAGAACCAAAAACGAGAATAAGTTCACCAGTTTGATAATCTGCAAGCGCGCGCTGATATGCCGAGGTCACGTCCTGAAACGTGTCTATATTCTCTATGGTTGTGCCGGCATTAACAAGTGCATTTTCAAGTACTTCTGCTTTACAGCCCCGAGGACCACTGGTTGACGCTACGTACCACTTGGCATTAAGTGCCGCCAGTGGCGCTAAGGTTTCAGCAATAGACTTATCTTTAAGCATGCCTACCACAATACGCATTTGGCTTACATCATAACGATTCAGCCAATCTTGCATAGCTGTTGTGGCCTGTGGATTGTGGGCAACGTCTACAACAACGAGCGGTGATTCACTGATAGTCTGCTGACGCCCCGGCATGGTGGTGTTTTCAATAATATCTCTGACTACATGTTCTTCAGGAAGCAAATCTAGCAGCTCCAGCGCAGCCAACGCTGTGCTCGCATTTTGAAGCGGAATTTTAGGGTAAGGTAGTGACGTATAACTATTGCTCTTCCCTTTCCAGCTCCACTCACTGTAATCACTTGCTACTACGGTTTCGAAATGTTGTGTAGCCCATCGTACGTTTGCCTGTAGTTCGTTAACCACATCGTAAAGCGATGATGGTGGAAACAGTTCACCCACCACGGCACTGCCGTTTTTACGCATAATGCCCGCTTTTTCCCGGGCTATTTTTTCGCGGGTATTGCCAAGCCAATCCTGATGGTCGAGATCGATAGTCGTAATAACGGCAAGATTGGGGTCAATAATGTTGGTGGCATCCAAACGTCCACCCAGGCCAACTTCAAGAATGACCACATCGACTGCCCATGACTGCATCATTTTCATGGCGGCCAGCGTACCGAACTCAAAATAAGTTAAAGTAATAGGTTCGCCACCCGTGTCTTTACGTGCACTTTCAACAAACTCAAATGCATCTACAAATTCATCGGCAGGCGGCAACTCGCCGTTGTAACGCACACGTTCACGATAGTCGGTTAAATGGGGTGAACTGTATACCGCAACACTTTTTCCTTGCGAAAGCATGGCCTGCTCGAGTAAGCGGCACGTTGTGCCTTTACCGTTTGTGCCTGCAACAGTAATAACCAAAGACTGGCTAAGCGAAAGTCCCATGGCATTAGCCACTGCTTTCACTCTGTCTAGCCCCATATCGATGGCGCTAGGATGAATAGATTCTAAGTAGGATAACCACTGGCTCAGGCTTTTTTGCGAAGATGAAGACGCTGAGGCGTTTTCTGCGTGTGGCGCTGAGCCAGTATTTAGATTGTTTTCGTTATTCACTAATTCTTATAATGCAACTTAACCAACAGGCTGTGTAATCTATCACGCATATCTCTGCGGTCAACAATCATATCAATTGCACCTTTCTCAACAAGGAATTCACTGCGCTGAAAACCTTCAGGCAACTTCTCCCTTACAGTTTGCTCGATTACGCGAGGACCTGCGAAGCCGATAAGCGCTTTTGGCTCGGCTACGTTTACGTCACCAAGCATGGCCAAGCTTGCAGATACACCACCCATTGTAGGGTCGGTAAGCACACTGATATAAGGCAAACCTTTCTTACTCATTTTAGCGAGGGCTGCAGATGTTTTAGCCATTTGCATTAGCGACATCAATGCTTCTTGCATACGTGCACCACCACTTGCACTAAAGCAAATAAGGGGCATATCATTTTCTAAGCAAGCATTAACAGCGGCTACGAAACGCGCGCCTACTACTGATGCCATTGAGCCGCCCATAAACGCAAACTCAAAACAAGCAACCACTACAGGCATGCCTTTTAACTTGCCCTGCATTACCACTAGCGCGTCTTTCTCGTTTGTAGCCTTTTGTGCTGCAACAATACGATCTTTATAACGCTTAGAGTCCTTAAACTTAAGTACGTCTTGCGGCTCGTGCTCTGCACCTAACTCTACGCGATCGCCATCGTCCAAAAATGCATCGATACGGCGACGCGCGGTGATACGCATGTGATGGTCACACTTAGGGCAAACTTCCTGAAGTTTTTCCAGTTCGCTCTTATACAGCACTGCTTGGCATGAACCACACTTCGTCCAGATACCTTCTGGTACGTTACCTTTGGTTGATGTTTGCGTGCGAGGAAGAATTTTTTGAATCCAGCTCATGGAAATTGAATCCTTTGTTTTTGTTTGCCGGCCATGACGATTGATGTTTGTTCATACTTGTGACCAACAACACATTAATTTTTTAAGTTTCATACTGTATTACAAAGAAAAAATACGTAACACAATAGAACAGCTACCTAATATAGCGCGCTATTAGACCACAATACAACGAAATGGAAAAAACAAAACTGGTCTTAGAAGTTGGTAAGGGATGATTTGAAGATATAGGCTTCAATACAACCCGAGTTAAGTGCTAGCTGGTATGCGGCTAACTCGGGCTTGAGAAGCTTAGGCATAAATATTGACTAACTTAAGCCTCAGGAAGGAATAGTGGCCCCAAAGGCCCTTTAGGCAGGTTATGCTCTTCAGGGTAAGTTACGTCTACCAGGTACAAGCCATTTGGCTTCGCCGTGGCTGCAGATTTGCTTCTGTCTTTCAGGCTTAACAAGTGAGCTATCCAGTTTACATCTTGCTCCCCTGTCCCAATTTCAACGAGCGCGCCTGTAATATTTCGAACCATATGGTGCAAGAAAGCGTTGGCGCGAATATCGATAATGACGTATCGCCCTTGGCGATATACGCTCACATCGGTAACGTTGCGAAACGGCGTTTTACTTTGGCATAATGCAGCGCGGAAGGAGGTAAAATCTTGCTCGCCTAGCAGTGCTTGTGCGGCAACATGCATTTTTTTCTCGTCTAATTCGCGGTGAATATGGGTAACACCGGAATGGAGAATAGCAGGACGCATCTTCGCATTATGAATAACGTAACGATAGCGGCGGTGTGTAGCAGAAAAACGTGCATGAAAGTCATCGCTGACGTTCTTCGCCCAAGTAACCGCAACAGAGTTAGGCAGATTCGCATTTACGCCGAGTGTCCAAGCGCGCTCTGAGCGTGGTGCATCACAATTAAAATGGACCACTTGCCCAGTGGCATGCACACCAGCGTCGGTACGCCCGGCGCATTGCACTTCAATGGGTTCGTTGGCTACTGTCGATAGTGCCTTTTCAAGATGTTCCTGAACACTTGGTACTTCACGCTGGCGTTGCCATCCGTATACAGCAGCACCGTCGTATTCAATCCCTAAGGCAATTCGCCCCATATCTGTTTTACCCCATTTCTGAAAAGGCGCTAAGTGTAGTCATGTCGCTTGCAACATGCAATGCCGCTAATACGCAAAACCCTATTAGGCCATAGAAAATGAATGTACATCATCTAAAACGAAAACGGCCTGTATATCTTATAAATATACAGGCCGTTCATTATGTCTATCGAACAATCTATTATGCGCGTCCGTACAGATAACTTAGGCAATATTCGCTAAAATCAATGCGGCTTCCTGCTTTTGTTCTTCGCTACCTTCTTTCATTACTTCTTCAAGTAACTCTTTTGCCGCATCTACATCGTCCATTTCAATATAGGCGCGTGCTAAATCTAAGTTAGCGTTTTGCCCTGCGTCTTTATCTATATCAATCACCGTATCTTCATCAGATACGCCAGTGAAATCAGACAAACTCACATCAAGATCTAGCGCTTGGCTATCTGGGTCGATAGCGTCTGCATCATCGCCATCATCCATCAGTGCTTCTACGTCAAGGAAGTCGTCTGGAGGCGTTTGAGCCTCACTTTCCACGTCTACATCACTAAGCAAGGCTGCAAGATCTAAGTCAGGGTTATCAAGTTTGAGGTCGTCCTCTTTCCCCTCGTCAGTGTCAACGGCTTGATCACTTTGTTCGTCCTCTTCAATTTCAGTAGGTGTGGCAATATCCAATTCCACATCATCTGGAATTTCAAGGTCGTCTAATGCCAGTTCTGAATCATCTTCTTCAAGAGCGAAAGTATCTTCGTCACCATCTTGCTCTGACTCAGAAGCGCCACCTTCCTCTAGCTCAAAGGTTTCATCGTCCTCTTCTAGTTCAAACGTATCATCGTTCTCGTTGAGTTCAAGATTGTCGTTGACGCTGTCTTCTGGCTCAGATGGGGCTACATCATCTTCCTGTTCAAGGGCAAAAGTATCTTCTTCAATTTCTGCTAAAGATGCTTCTGACTCCTGAGCGTTTTCACTTTCAATATCACTGCCATCGACAATAGTGTCTGACTCAAGGCTTTGAAGAAGCTCATCGAATTCTGCACTGTCTAAGTCATCGAGAATTTCATTATCGTCTACATTATTGTCATCAGAAGATGACAGCCAGTCATCAAGACCAGGCACATCATCAAGTTCATTAAAGTCTTCTTCGCTGTTTTTATCTGAATCGGGTTGACTTGAATCAGACTTTTCAGGTGAGCTCGACTCTTCGTCACCACCAGATTCTGACGATAGCTCGTCGCCTTCATCTTCACCGTCTACTACACCGTCAATTTCTTGCTCTAACTCAAAACTTTCTATTTCGTCATACGCCGCGTTTAATAGGCTATCGTCGTATTCATCACTGTCTTCTGCTGGCTCTGTTGGCGCTGAAGGCTTTCCCTGCGCTGAGGGCTTTTCCTGCGCTGAGGGCTCTTCTCCCGCTAAAGGCTCTTCCGTATCCATCTGACTGAATGAAGGAATATCATCCATCATTTGTCTTTCAAACGCTTCAATAGCGTCATCCAGTGGATCGTCTGACGTTTCTTCTGTGTTTTCTATGGTGCCTTCATCAGCATTCTCTAACTCTGGCTCTATGTCAGGGTCTGCCTCAGTTTCGAATGCTAGTTCTGATTCTGGTGCTGGCTCCGCGTCAGGTTCTGCTTCTAATTCAGGCTGTTCAGCCTCAGAGGCAGGCTCTCCTTCACCTTCCAAGTCGATTTCAGGCTCAATCTCAGCGTCTTGCTCTGGCTCTATTTCAGTTCCAGGCTCTGATTCTAATTCGGTTTCTAACTCAGGTTGTTCAAGTTCAGAGGCAGGTTCTCCTTGAACTTCCGAGTCGATTTCAGGCTCAGGCGCTTCCTCAGTTTCGAATGCTAGTTCTGATTCCGGCGTTGGCTCCGCATCCAACTCAGCCTCTAATTCTGGCTCAATCTCAGTGTCTTGCTCTGGCTCTATTTCAGTTCCAAGCTCTGGTTCTGATTCGGTTTCTAACTCAGGTTGTTCAGGCTCAGAGGCAGGCTTTCCTTCACCTTCCAAGTCGATTTCAGGCTCAGGCGCTTCCTCAGTTTCGAATACTAGTTCTGCTTCCGGTGCTGGCTCCGCATCTAACTCAGCCTCTAATTCTGGCTCAATCTCAGTGTCTTGCTCTGGCTCTATTTCAGTTCCAAGCTCTGGTTCTGATTCGGTTTCTAACTCAGGTTGTTCAGGCTCAGAGGCAGGCTTTCCTTCACCTTCCAAGTCAATTTCAGGTTCAGGCGCTTCCTCAGTTTCGAATGCTAGTTCTGATTCCGGCGTTGGCTCCGCATCCAACTCTGCCTCTAATTCAGGCTCAATCTTAGCGTCTTGCTCTGGCTCTACTTCAGTTCCAAGCTCTGGTTCTGATTCGGTTTCTAACTCAGGTTTTTCAGGCTCAGAGGCAGTTCCTCCTTCATCTTCCAAGTCGATTTCGGGCTCAGGTTCTTCCTCAGTTTCGAATGCTAATTCTGATTCCGGCGCTGGCTCCGCATCCAACTCTGCCTCTAATTCAGGCTCAATCTCAGCGTCTTGCTCTGGCTCTACTTCAGTTCCAAGCTCTGATTCTGATTCGGCTTCTAACTCAGGTTGTTCAGGCTCAGAGGCAGGTTCTCCTTCATCTTCCAAGGCGATTTCGGGCTCAGGTTCTTCCTCAGTTTCGAATGCTACTTCAGTTCCGGGCTCAGGTTCTTCCTCAGTTTCGAATGCTAATTCTGATTCCGGCGCTGGCTCCGCGTCAAGTTCCGCTTCTAATTCTGGCTCAATCTCAGCGTCTTGCTCTGGCTCTATTTCAGGTTCAGGCTCTTCCTCAGCTTCGAATTCTGCGTCCGCGTCGTCAGATTCTATTTCGGATTCAAGCTCAGAAAGTAGTTCATCTGTTAGCGAATCTACTTCTTCGCTACTTTTAGACTCTTCTTCTTCTAATTCGGCAAGCAATTCATCAGTAAGTGGATCACTAAAGTCATCTTCGTTCTCATTGCCTGCAGTAGCATCTATACCTACATTTTCATTGTGTGCTTCTGGACTAACTTCAGGTTCGTCTTCTAACTCCGCTTCAAGCTCTGCTAGTAGCTCATCAGTAAACGGATCATCAAAATTATCTTCATCAAAAGCGTCAGTAGTTAACGCGTTTGAAGCACTTTCGTCGAGCTCTATCTCCGCTGACGTCTCTGTATCCGCTGAGGGCTCTGTATCCGCTAAAGGCTCTTCATCAAATTCATCTTCCGCCTGTAGCTCGGCAATGAGTTCGTCAGAAAGCGGGTCGCTAAAGTTTGCGCTGGTTTCTATATCATCAGTGACTATTTCATCTAAATCGTCAGTGATGGCGTCAAGACTCTGAATAGACTGCGGCGAAGGCGAAGACGTAGTTATTTCTTCCTCAAGATCATCTTCGTCTTCGGCATTTTCCTCACCAAGATCGCCCATCATCTCAATTTGCTCTATTTCACTAAGCAAATCGTCTGTGATTTTATTTATCTCTTTATTTTGCTGATTTATCTCGTCGTCAAGCTTACTCAGCATGTCCTCGTTGATCAGGTCATCATTACTATCTAGTTCATCGGTGAGGCCGGCGTCAACGCCATGCTCTTCAAGTAAATCATCAATGCTGATTTCAGGCATATCGTCTTCATCTTCTACCGCTGGCAAAGATGAAACATTTTCTGTTTCTTCGTTAGCTTCAGACAAATCGTCAACCGAGCTAGCTAGCAACGCATCAATATCGTCTTCATCTACATTTTCTGATTCGGCAGTTCCGTTTACCTCAGCAAGAATATCGTCAGGGTCGATGTCGCCCGACTCGTTAAGTTCATCACCTTCAGGTTCTGCCGCGTCTTGGCTTTGTACATCATCGAGCAAGTCATCAATGTCAAAATCATCATCGGTTGATACCGACTCTTCTGGCTTGCTATCTTCAGCAACATCTGCACTGCTGTTTTCATCAAAAACATCGTCATCCCCAGAAAGGTCGAAACCTTCAAGGTCGTCAGCGTCATTTTCGTTTAATACCTTATCTGACAAGTCATCGTCGTCGAACAAGCTATCTAATTCGCTCTGATCGAGCTCATCATCTCCTGCTTCAAACAAATCGTCGCCACCATCATCTGGCACCAACATGTCATCTTCAAGGTCTGAAAAGGTCTCTAATTCATCATCCAGACTTTCTTCTAAATCTGACGTAAGAACGTCATCTAGCAGGTCATCATCATTAAACAAGTCATCATCTGATAGCTCTGCTTTGTCGTCAAAATCTGGAGCTAGCGCACTTGACAGGTCGTCGATGTCGGCTTCAGGCACCGGCACGTCTTCGTCAACAGCGGTGATTGTGGGGCCTGCAACAGGCGCTTCTTCAGGCTTACTGTTGCGCTTTAGCAACCACATGATAAGACCACCAACCAACAATAACGACAAAATTGCTGAGCCGATGATTAGGCTCAACGGACTGGTAAGCGCACTAAGAAACGAAGACTGTTTCTCAGATTCCCGTTGCGCCTGCTCAGCTTTTATCATATCGAGCAGTTCTTGCTGGAGCGCCACTTGCATATCTAGTTGGCTCTTAACGTCGCCTTCTACTTGTCCACGCAAGGTTTCTAGTTCACCATTAACGGCCTCAACACGCTCGTACAAGCGTCTGTTTTCATTAAGAATTGCTTCGACGTTTTCCAGTGAGGCTGCAAACTGCATACGCAGTTCGTCAAATTGTCGGGTTTGCTCCTGATCCAAGCGAGTGATTTTCTGCTCGATATCAGTTTGGGTTTGCGTTAAGTCTTGTTGGTTTACTAAAGGAGATGCAGGCTTGATGTTTCTTACGCTACTGCCAGGCTTATTGAGCATTTCAGCAAATGCTCTGTCATCCTGCTCAGCGCGCATCTGAGCTCTTTGCTTGTCAATTCTGGCAATATAACGCTCTGATGGCAGTTTTAACACTGCACCATCAACCAATAAATTTAAATTACCGTCTTCAAACGCGTTGGGATTAAGCTCATAGATAGCGCTCATCACCTGATACACACTCAGGTTTTTGTTTTGACGATAGCGCTCAGCAATACGCCATAGGGTGTCGTTTGCGTCAATGGGTCCATATTCCAGGCCCGAGTACTGATCTGTTGCGTCTTTGGGACCTTTTAAGAAGGTAGCGCGTTCTTGTGCATCAACAGTGATAATAGGGCTAGACAAACAAAGTGTGAGTATTAGTAAGCCCGTTAAATGCAATTTCATAGCAGTCCTATATGCCCTCAAGCGTCTTTACCACCCGAGAAAAATGGGCGGATTTTCTAGCCAATCAGTACGGAAGAAAATATTGGCTTTTATTTTTATTCTTAAGCCACCTTGACACCATTAATCATCAAGCTAGCGTTTTACAGCCTTGATAAACTTAGCAGTAAGATTTATTTGCGCTTTTTAAAGTTCTTACCCTTCGCCTAAGTGTCTGACTGAGTATTGTTTTTAATGTTGTTCTGTTCCTAACTTTACAAACTATAAACCAGTTATTAAGGGTGATCTAGTTAGACAATAGAATTGGGCTATTCTAATGCTTAAATTTTCGCTAAAAGCCGTCATTTGGTTGCTTCAAGCGCTGTCTTTCTATCCCGTTGAATAGTGCTGCTTCATTGCAATAAATGCCTTTTTCCATTGCAACAGGTAATGCCTCTTTTATTGCGTATCGGCAAGCACAGAAAAATGTTTACCCTTTCCTGTGCTTGCCCGATTAATCAGAGGCTGTTCCTCTGTAAAACACTTACAAGTAGTCGCGAATGAGTGTCTCAGCAATTTGAATGCTGTTTGTTGCTGCACCCTTGCGAATGTTGTCAGACACAACCCACAAATTTAAACCACAAGGATGAGTAATGTCATTCCTGATCCGCCCCACATGCACAATATCATTGCCGCTAGCGCTGCTTACTTGCGTTGGGAATTGCTCATTGCCGTCGTAAACTGTTACGCCTGGCGCATCGGCTAAAAGCTCTTTAACGTGCTGCGCATCTATTGGTGAGCGCGTTTCTAAGTGAATGGCTTCAGCATGTCCGTAGAAAACCGGTACGCGCACAGCCGTCGCGTTTACCAAAATACTTTGATCGCCCATGATTTTTTGGGTTTCCCACAGCATTTTCATTTCTTCTTTGGTGTAGTCATTGTCTTGGAATACGTCGATTTGAGGGATAACGTTAAAGGCAATTTGGCGACTAAACGATTCTGGCTTTACTTCACGTGCGTTTAGCAAACCTGCGGTTTGTTTAGCCAGCTCTTCCATGGCTTCTTTACCTGCACCAGAAACTGACTGGTATGTGCACACGTTAATACGGTCAATACCAACCGCGTCTTGAATAGGTTTAAGTGCAACCAACATTTGAATGGTTGAGCAATTTGGGTTCGCAATAATGTTTCTATTGCGGAACTCTGCCAGTGCATGGGCGTTAACTTCTGGCACCACAAGTGGGATATCTGGCTCGTAACGAAACTCTGAAGTATTGTCGATAACAATACAGCCTTCCTCTGCGGCTAGCGGCGCAAATTTTGCAGAAATGCTGCCACCGGCTGAGAAAAAGCCAAATTGCACTAATGACCAGTCGAAATCATCAGCATCTACTACTTCAATGTCTTCGCCTTTAAACGACACGGTACTACCTGCTGAACGTTTACTGGCAAGCGGATACAAACGGTTTACCGGAAAGTCTCGCTCTTCTAATAGTTCAATCATGGTTTGGCCCACTAAACCTGTGGCGCCAAGTACCGCTACGTCAAACGCTTGCGACATAATGCTTTATGCTCCTAATGTAAAAATAACTAAACCAGACTAACGTGAAAGCCCAATTTGGTGAATGTGTCTTGAATTTGCTTACTGGTGTTTTTTGGCAAGTGTAACGCATAGGCGCTGCACTCGCGGCGCACTCTGTATTGCTTGCGCAATGTAGAGAACGTATTTGCAATGTGTGTCTCTGGCATTTCATTATGGCCTGACGCAAACGCGCTTCGCGTTATCTCATCGTCTATAGCTACATCATACACATTGTGGAATACGGCAATGAGATCATCAACCGACAACCGCGATGCCTCTGGCGAATTTAACGCAGCTTTGATCGGGTTGGTCTTCTCTAAAAAGTCGCTAAGCGCTTTGTTTGGGGCTATGCCCACAACGCCACAAATTTGCTCATAAATCATTTGTGTACCGCGCACTTTACCTTCTACAGAATGCCCCGCAATATGTGGTGTAACGAACCAAACATAGTCAAAGAGTGCTGTATTTATGGCAGGTTCACTATCAAACACATCGAGTACTACCGTTGGCGATTGTTCTTCTTCAAGTACGCTAAGTAGTGCCACTTCATCGATAACCTCGCCCCGGCATGCATTTATAAGCAGCTGGTTTGACGTTAGTCCTTCCAGAAACGCTTCGTCTATCATCTGATAGGTAGGATATTCGCCGCCTTTAATAAAAGGCACGTGAAGCGAGATAACATCGCACTTCGCTATTTGCGCTAAATCTACAAAGGACTGACCGTTATGCTCCTTCTTACCCGATTTTGCTAGCGCTTGCTGTAGCGGTGGGTCATACAGACTGTGTTTAACGCCAATTGCCGTTAGAATTTTTGATAGTGCCGTTCCCACATTACCAGCACCTACTATTCCCACTGTCGCATTATATAAATCGAGCTTTTGGGCTTTTTGCGCGTGCAGCAAAACACTTAACACGTACTCGGCCACCGCAACAGCATTACAGCCTGCAGCACTGCTATGCATAATACCCACGCTATCCAAATGTGTTTTATCTAGATGATTGGTTCCCGCCGTTGCCGTAGTAACAAACTTAAGCTCGTTAGCCTTGGTCAGAAGTTCAGGGGTAACCTTGGTGGTAGAACGCAGCGCAAGAATATCGACATCGCGCAGCATTTCAGGCACAAGAGATTGCCATGCATAGGTTTCAACCTCACCTACGCTATTAAGGTAATCGGTGCCAAACGGAATGGTGTCTTCAAGAAGTATTTTCATGGCGCTAAGTGTACCTTAACTTAGGCTTTTAGTAACCCAGCGCCCTTGATTTATCTTGTCGATGATTCGTTTATTTTACGTCATTTTGATGCACATTTGGCCGCAACATTAAAGTGACGGCCGAAGTTCATACAGTCTTTTCAAACGGGAGCGCTTAAAGCAAAGCGCTTTAGCTCGCGTTTTTTGTCCACCTCATCCTTTGCGAACGTGGTATTGAATAACGCTAACTTTAAACGTTACTTCTCGTATCCAGGGAAACGGCGTTCAACGCGTCGTTTAATACCCGGCCACGCTAACGAACCACCAGCCTGCCGGGTGACTTGATCGGCCTGTATTCGAATGCCATCTAGAATTGCCGAGTGAATGGGAATAAGCGGTTTGCCTGTGGCCTGCGCTTTAAGTTGAATTTCACAGGCGCGCTGCATAATAAACATAAACAAGAATGCATCGGGAATATTGTCTGCACAGGTTAAAAGCCCGTGATTGCGCAAAATCATAAATTGGGTATCGCCAAGGTCGCGAACCAATCGTGCTTTTTCTTCTGGGTTCAGCGCCACGCCTTCGTAGGCATGATAGGAAAGTGACGCCAGCGGAAAAAGCGACTGTTGCGAGTATGGCTGCAACCCTTCTTCTAAAATGGATACCGCCACGCCGTCTGCTGTATGCAAATGCAACACGCATTTGGCATCCTCTCTAGCCTCATGAACAGCGCTATGAATAGTAAAACCTGCTGGGTTAATGTCGTATTCACTTTCCATTACTTTGTTACCGTGAAGATCGACTTTAACCAAGCTTGATGCAGTTACTTCATCAAACATTAAACCGTAGGGGTTAATCAAGAAATGATGGTCAGGCCCAGGAACACGGGCAGAAATGTGAGTAAAAATAAGGTCGTCCCAACCATACATAGCAACTGCGCGGTAACATGCGGCAAGGTCAACACGGGTTTGCCATTCTTCACTGCTCACTTTCGACTTTACTGAATCTGTCATAGCTTTACTCTTTTAATGTACACATTAATTTCATTTGAGGCGGGAGCCCTAGGTGGAAGGCTCGATACCTTGAGCATTTTAATAAAACTTCCACGTACTTTTTCATAACGCCTACATTACGCGCAGTAATTGCTATACACTGTCGGATATACGACATTGTAAGAAATTTGTTAAATGGAAAAATTCAAACCTGTTCTCGCTAGCTCTACGTGGTTTGGCGCGCTCCCACCCTATTTGCAGGAAGCCATGTTCGACAAGATGCGTCTAAAACACCTAAGAGCTGGGCAGCAACTGCATGCCAAAGGTGAGGACGGTGTCGGTTTTTATGGAGTGTGCGAAGGCCGTTTAAGAGTGGTTACTGTGGGCGTGGATGGTCGCGAAATGCTATTTGCGTTACTTGGGCCCGGCACCTGGTTTGGCGAGATATCGATGTTTGACGACCTCCCTCGCACTCACGACAACTTTTGCGAAACAAACTGCACTGTAGCGATTATTCAAAAGAACGCATTTAAAGTACTGCTTGAACAGTTCCCTGAACTTTACCCGCATTTTACCCGCCTTTTATGCACAAGGGTGCGCAGCGCTTTTCAGTTTATTGACTCAAGCGCGGGGCTTAGCCTTAAGCACCAGCTGGTAAAACGGCTATTAATGCTTACCACCAGCTATGGGCAGCATTTACCCAAACACAATGCGATTACACTATCGCTTTCGCAAGAGTCTTTGGCTCAAATGATAAATAGCAGTAGGCAAACAGTTAATCAGTTACTAGGTGAACTTCAACAAGAAGGTTTGGTAAAACGGCATTACGGCAAAATCACCATTCCCGAGCCAGACACCTTGTTTGGTCGTTATCAGTTCATTTAGCTGGAGCGACTAGAGCGTGTTGACCTATGCGGTATAAAAAGCAAACGGCAATTGGATCGGTTATAATGATTTCGCAAAAAACAACATAACTTCCCCAAATGCCAAGCCTTATGCTAACAGCATAATAGCTGGAAACTGCTATACAGAATCGTATATTTAACAAGTCGAATTTACAACAAGCCTGAAATTAACACGGTGTGGTCGCACTGGCTTTTTCACTGTTGCTTTCCAACCGATAGTTTTTCACACTGAAGGCCCAATCCTTTTCTAGTACATAGATTCTCGGTTTAGCCATTTGAATGATGCGTATTACCCAACACTTGTTGTTCGTTTTGAGTAGCTTCATACTCATTACAGGTAAACGTTTAAATGAAAACTCAGTAGTCAACTCTGCGGAACGACTCTTTTGGTATATATTCATGGTGAGTTACCTACCCTTTAAAGCCGAAGAAGCCTTTTAACGATGATAACGGCTTTCTGATAGCAGCGAATACGCCAATATCATCGCTACCTTTGCCTAGATTTGCGCGTACACCTACCACAAGGTCGCCATCTGCGCCTCCCGTTACATTCCATTCGCCCACAAATAGCCATCGGAGTTCGTGTTCAGCGCCACCGTATTCTTCGAAATATACGGGGCCAAGCATAACGCGTCCACGGGGTATGTCATTGCCACTTATGCGAACATCTTTTCCAAAATAATAATATTCGCCAATTAACCCTACGTATCCCAAAACACCGTCTTTTTCGTCAGTTAGCACATCTCTGGTTCGAAATCCGGCCAGTGCACCAAAGGTAAAATAGGACGACAACGTATCTTCATTACCTATTAACGCCCATTCTGGTGAATAAGTGATTTTGGTATAAATATCAAGAGAGCCATCAACATCATTAAAACTGGGGGTTTTTGAAGCCATCGTACCCGCATCGCCACCAGCGCCGTTTCCAGTGTCAGTGTCAGTGTCAGTGTCATTTTCGTCCTCTGAATCATCAGGTTCTATATTGGCGGCTGTTTTGCCAAGTACAGCACCAACCTCCCAATGCATAAGTGCATGTTCATCAAACAACCACCGGCCATTAAATGCAATCTGCGCTACCGCTGACTGCTCTTCTAACCCTAGGTGCTCTCCTTGGTCGTTGTAGTCACTTTGAAACATGTAACCAAGCAGAATTTGATTACTCCATGAATCTGTAAACATAGCGGGTTGATTTGCCAACGCCATGCATACCTGATAGCTGTGTTGTGCACTGTTTAACCACGCAGTAGCATTGGTCGAGGCATCGTCCCCTGCTTGTTGACCGTTAGAAAGCAGTGCCTGTAAGTTTAAGTCTAGCGCCTCTCTGCGCTTTGGCGCTTCACACACTTCATCGTCTAGTTCATATGCCTCTTTGGCGCATGTTACTTGTGTGTTGTTGTCGCATTGAAGCGTTAATGTGCTCGCAACTGTCGAGTGGGAGAGTACGAGTAAAAGCAGAGCGGTTAAACCAGTTAACTTTGTATTATCAATATTCATAGCGGTTCCTTGTAAGTTGGCGCTATGAATACAGTGCTCTGAACAAACGTAACCTCTCAGGGGGAACGTAAAAAAGTCCTTTTTGTCAGTCTAGTCAAAGCAACGCGTGATTGTCCGTTTACCACAGAGTAGGTCTCATATTTATCCACGAGTAAGTTAAATTAGTTCAGACAACTACCTTGTTAAGGTTTTACAAAGTCAACGAATGACGTATAGGTTTATCAAAACATTCAATATTGATGCACCAACAAAAAAAGCGCCAACTTTACATCAACAAGTTGGCTGCCTTTCCTATTGTTTTTATCAATATAAGTCGACGCCACCCCCATGGGTACTTCTATGTTTTTTATCATTTAGTTCATCATGCAAACCACTTTCTGCGTGTACTAGTGAATAAAACAGCACTGGTTGCTCAAAATATAATGTCGTATCAGCGTCATCTTGCTCGTCAATGTTTCTGAATACCAGAGTTAAAATATGTTGCGAATTACCATCTTTATCATGATGAAAATGATAGTTCTGACCGACCTTTTCACAATTCGACTCAGTTGTAATACATACCCCAATATTGTAAATAGTCATGACGTATGCTTTACCCAGAAGCCTGATATCCCAATTGCAATATCCATCACATTCCAAAACTTCTTCTTTTGTTTCCATTCTAATATTAAACGCTTCTCTCCCTTTAACCCTACTATTTATCTCAGGTGACTCAATAAAAGACATTGAGTACTTGCTAACAGGTGTTCGAGTAGCGTCACCCTGACTAGGTTTATCGTTAATGTAATCTGTGCAGTCATTTTGGTCGCACTCAAAGACCAATGCGTATTCACTCTTTACGTAATGTAGAATTTTGTTTTGCTCATCTATGCTTAGATCAGGACATATAAATTGACAACCACTTAACAACCAAAAACAACCCAAATAATACATAAACTTCGTTTTTAACTTTTGCATACCTGCATCCTTGAAACTGTTATTCAAAAAGAATGTTGCCAGACATCAACACTTGGCGTTCGTTGTCATCAAGCCCAACAAGTTGGAAGCGGTACTCACCAGACTCAAATTTTGTTTGACCCAAGTTTACGTAAAGCATATCGACAGCATTAACCGTTATTGATTGAGACGAAAATACAGGTTTGTCATGATCATCGAACAATTCGAACATAAACGCTGGGTAATTAAGTTTTGCTATTGTCCTATCAATGTAAATAGACAACAGGGTTTGTTGTGAGCGTTGAGCCACCTTTGCCATTATTGAGGTATTACTTCGCTGCGACGCTAACTCAAGGTTAACAACGTTTACGGCTGTATTGTCACTACGCATATCGTTGTTAAACCCCATATAGCCCGTGAGTACGCCAACAAAAATAGATGCTGCCAGAGACCAAGCAGGTACGCGTTTTTTAAACCAAACAACCTTTTTTTGTTCTGCGTTAACCTTTAGGAAAAGATCATCTTTTTCTAATGCTTTCATGCCTCTATGTAACCGCTCAGCAAGTTCAAGCTGCGCTAACATAGCGTGGTCTGTCACAAATAATTGTTCAAACTCAGCTTCTTCACTCGGGCTCATTTGACCTAAAAGGTATTGTTCAATTTTGCTATCTCGTTGCAATGGCTTGCTCCAAGTTGCACATATAGTGCTCGTTTAATTTAGTAGTGCGATGAAAGGTATGCTTATCTCACCACTTCATTCAACTGGTATCAAATCGGCTTTCCCAAAGGGCTTTAAATCGCTGTTTTGCGCGATACAAAACACGGTCGAAATGGGCAGTATCCAATACTAACTCGTTGCAAATCGCCTTTTTTTCTTGCTCTTTTACGTAAAACCTAAACATCAACTCTCTGTCACGGGGCTGTTCAAGTTCCAGAATAACTTTCTTGACTAAAAGACCTAGATTGTAGCGCTCTAATGAAATATCGGGAGACTGAGTATTATCTGCGTACTCTATATCTTTATTTTCAACAAACTTTGCCGTTTTGTTTTCCGTTTTACGATAGTGAGCAATAACGAGATTTTTGCCCGTTTGAATAATAAACGAGGAAAGTTTTGTGGGGTCGCGAAGCTTTTTTTGACGCAAAGCACTCAGTACCACTGACCACGTTTCTTGAAACATATCATTTGCAAGTGCTTCGTCGTGATTACAATTGCGCAACAGTATAAAACGCAAACCTCGCTCATAAAGACTGACTAGTTCTCGCTCTGCCTCTTTATCGCCTTTCTCAATACGCTCAACCAACGAGACCGCCAGTTTGTCCGACACCGTGCTTTGCATTTATATACCGCCTCCATGAAGCTCAAAGCCAGCCCAGAAAAGCGGAGCTCGCCAAGGCTGCCTGCCATCTTTTCTGCGAAATTCGCGTACCGCTATTTTTGCGTTGCGTAATGCTTGATCAATAGATAACCCATCTTCTAGCAAGAACTGGTAAAAATTCTTAAACAAGAAGGCTGTGGCGTCATCCCGAACTTTCCATAAACTACCAATGACGTTGTTTGCGCCACTTTCATAAAAAGCCCGTGAAAGTCCGAGCATGCCATCGCCAGCAACGTACTGACCATCACTGGTCTCACATCCGCTTAACACCACTAAATGCGCGTTAACCCCCAGCTTTCTGATTTCAGGTACTAATAACACATTTGAGTCAGTGTCCTCCGTGGCAAGTACTAAACCGCCCAATTCAGGTAACGCGGTATTTGCGAGGCCATGAGTAGCAAAGTGTAAAAGGTCGAAATGGTTCCACTGCCTAGATAACAAGTTGTTTTTTGATGCCAAACGTCCCTCTAGCAGCTCGACATTTATGCCCTCAAATGTTTTTAATGGGGCGACCTCTGCCTCGGAATAAATCAGTTCAGGTAACACCACACGCAATGATGATAAACGATTAGCTGAATCGTCTGCGACAGTAAGCGGGTTACTTACTACCAATGCATTGGAAAACGATGTGTGTTTATCACGTCGCGTAAGTTGAGTAAGTAGCGTTTTTAGCGAAAAGTGCCTTGATACCGACACCTTGTTAACAATGGGCGACAGTGTTCTAGGATCTTGCAAAACAGAGACGGGAATGCCTGTTAACGCGCCGTCGCCAATAAATATAATTCGATGTGTGTGTGGCGCAATGATATCTGAAAACAACCAATTGGAGAGAGACGCGATTTCACCTTGTAGCGCAGATAATGACGCATTTTGCTGAATACCCTCCTGTAAAGTTTCTGCGGTGTCAGATAACAACGTTTCACTTGGCAATGCTTTATAGCTCACATTGTGGGTGGTTATATGCCATCGATGAGATTGAAACGCATCGACATCTACAAAAACGACAGCAGTATATGCATCTAGGTGCTGTTGTAGCGATAGCAAGGCGTCATTATCAAACACAGAGACCTGCGCGTTTTGTATATTATTACCGCGCTCGATTACACGCGCTTCGTAAGCATAGCGCTCTTCTGATAACTGCCGCAACGACTGCATAATCTGCTGCTTTTCATAACCGGAATTTGCTTGATATAGCAACGCTAATTGCTCGTCTAAACGCGTCAGTAAGTTATCGTTATCCTGCGTGTCTAATGCGTGCTGGTTCACATCACGCTCTGTGAATTGTTTCACCTCTCCCCGCATGGATTCAGCAAGCAATAAACTTTCTCTGGGTGACATGTCATTAGTAAGGCTAATTATTCTGCTTGTAACAGTTTGATAAGATGAAAAAAAACCTCGCTTAAAGTCTTTTCGCGTGAGCGTAGTATGAATACTTTGCATAAGCTCAGACGCGCTGGCTAAATACGGTGGTGCGAGGGCCGGATTGGTTTTTGAAAGGTGTGAGGCAAACTCAACCCGTGCGTTGAGAAGTTGTGTATTTCCCTGCAATGTAGCAAATAAGCTTTCCGCTTTAGCAAATGTTGCCTCGGCAAGGTCACTATTGCCTTTATGCAAAGAGATAATAGCGGCTAACGCGTTGTGTAAACCTTTTAGCAAGGCATCGTCGGAATTTGAAAGTACCGATTCGACGTCTACTAAAAGAGATTCACTGTCTTTTATTTTATTCTGTTTAATATAAATGTTTGCTAACGTTATTTTGGTCCTTGCAACATCCATGTCAAGGCCGTTGAGCGATGCATAATCGATAAACTCAGTAAGCTGACGCTCCGCGTTATCCAATTCTCCCAATTGAGCGTAAACCTCACCTAAAATCGCTGCAATATCTTTCACTTCACGGTGGGCCATCAGCGCATCGAAGTGCTCTTGCGCCAAGAGGAAATAGTCTTTCGCTAGAGCGGGCTGTGCTGTAAGCAAAAAAAGACGAGCTTTTTCTTTGTACGCCCACGGTTGTAAAAAAGAATGAGGGAACTGTTTTACCCCGTGAAGTGCGGTTGCGATGTGTTTGTCTGCTTCATCGAATTGCCCAAGATTGCGATAAATCGTCGCCAGTTTTATATTGGCATTGGTGTGCGAAAACAAATCTCCAAGATTTTCAGCGTTTATTAGTGCATTTTTGTACTGAGTTAACGCACTTAGATAGTCTCCACTTTTCAGATAGTAATAGCTCATAGATAGCGCTGTATTAAGTGCAGAGGTATGATCTCCCTGTCGCAAATAGATATTGCGTGCCTGATTAAACGCACTTATCGCATCCATGTATCGTTGACTAAAAACATAGATACTTGCTTGCAATTCCAGTGCTTCTGCAAACACAAAGGGGTGCACGTGCCTATCAATATTTGCAAGTACGAGATTTAAGGCTTCCTTTGCAGCTTTGTGATCGTGTGTCTCGTACAAATAATAGTTGGCAAGCTCTGCATTGGCTTTTAACGCCCATTTATGCTGGCTGGGTAATGTGAGCAACATTGATTGTAGCAACTCTGCTTGTGCATCGTAGCGACTTTGGTAGTGGTAAACTACGCTCAAATTAAACTGTGCCAATAACGCCAAATCACCGAGATCATGTTTTTTTGCCAGATAAAGCGCTTGGGTATACATGGTCTGAACATCAAGTAACGAGGGCGTTTCGCTTTTCTCGTTAAACCAATATTGACCTGCGCGCGATAAGTAATCGTATACCGCAATGCGTTTATCATCTTGAAGTAAGCGAAAAGAAATAGTTGTATTTGCCTCGTACTTGCTTTCGCTATTACTCGCGATGGTAACAGCACATGCACCTTCAATAGGCCAATGAATTAATAAATACTCGCTTTGACGATATGTACCGGGAATATCTACTTGGTGATTCGCATTGTCGCTGCCTTTGTAACACCCCGAAGCCATTAAACTAATATCGCTGGTGTCCTGTGACGCTTCTATTAATAGTGACGTGTTAGGTGGTAAGGAAAAAGTAACAGATGTATTTGTGGCTACTCGCCTGATTTCCTCAGGGTTGGTTAGTGTTAAATTGATATAGTGTGCTGAAGCGGCTTCCTGAACACTCGCCCCGCTTATAATCATTATTAATATTACATTTATCATTATGTCTCTAATCATGTCGTCCCAAACGATTGAGCATAAAAACGAACAATAAATGTACATTAATACAGATTGCGCACCTTTCCTATAGAAAAGTGGTACGTCTATTCCCCTTACCCTTTTGCTTTAAGCGCTAATCCTTGTGTCATTGCAACTTTACCCGCTTCAAACGCGATGTCGCGACTAATTTCAACAATAGCAGCAACCGCATGCTATTGGTAAAAAACCGCCAATCACTTAAGCGGCCGCTTTTAAAAACGCAGGTTTAATCAAAAAAACGGCAATAAAAAAGGGCGTAAACACTAACACCCACGGTGCTCTGTTTTACGCCCTTTTTGTTTTAAAGCTTTTTAAATAAAGCTAACAAGCTTTCTGCTTCAAGCGGTTTTGATTAACCGTTGTAACGCTGCATAACCAGCGTTGCGTTAGTGCCGCCAAAGCCAAAGCTGTTAGACATAATAGTGTTTAACGTTGCTTCGCGTGCTTGGGTAACAATATCTAGCCCTTGTGCCGCGTCGTCCAGCGTGTCGATATTAATTGATGGCGCAATAAAGTTGTTTTCCATCATCAACAAGCTATAAATAGCTTCGTTTACACCCGCTGCACCTAATGCGTGACCTGTCAGCGACTTGGTTGCACTAATAGGCACACCCGCTTGACCAAACACTTCTTGAATAGCAGCAAGTTCTTTCACGTCACCTACCGGCGTTGATGTACCGTGGGTATTCAAGTAATCGATTGGGGCATCGATATTTTGCATTGCCATTTTCATACAGCGAATTGCACCTTCACCCGACGGTGCAACCATGTCGAAACCATCTGATGTCGCGCCGTAACCTACAACTTCACCGTAGATTTTTGCGCCGCGCGCTAGTGCGTGCTCAAGTTCTTCAACAACAACCATACCGCCGCCGCCGGAACTTACAAAACCGTCGCGTGCTGCGTCGTAAGTACGTGATGCCACAGCAGGATTGTCGTTATATTTAGAGCTTAGTGCGCCCATAGCGTCGAATTGGCTTGATAGTGACCAATGTAGTTCTTCACCGCCACCGGCAAATACAACGTCTTGCTTACCAAGCTGAATAAGTTCTAGTGCATTACCAATACAGTGGGCACTGGTTGCGCATGCAGAGGCAATTGAATAGTTCACACCGCGAATTTTAAAAGGTGTGGCCAAGCAAGCTGATACCGTAGACGCCATACAGCGAGGAACCATGTAGGGTCCAACACGCTTAACGCCTTTTTCGCGAAGGATATCTGCAGAAAGCACTTGGTTTTCAGAAGACGCGCCACCTGAGCCAGCAATAATGCCTGTGCGCTCGTTTGAAATGTCGCTTTCTTCTAAACCTGAGTCTGCAATGGCTTGTTGCATCGCTACGTATGCGTAGCCCGCCGCATCGCCCATAAAGCGCATAGCTTTACGGTCAATGTGGTCTTTCAAATCGATGTCGATGTTGCCCCAAACTTGGCTGCGAAGGCCCATTTCGGCGAACTGTTCTGAAAATGTAATTCCAGACTTACCCGCTTTAAGTGAAGCAAGTACGTCTTCTTTATTTACGCCGATGCTTGATACGATACCAAGACCGGTGATAACTGCTCTTCTCATAGTTTACCCTTTGCGTTGTTGCGGCTTATGGTAACGATTTTGAATGAAAAAGTGGTCTGCTCTGCCAATTGCCATACTCAAATTTGCTAAACTTAAGCGTTGCATTACCTGTTTTAATTCTGGGCTTGTGTGTATAAACAGGTAGTTTCCCACTTCCCTTCTTTTTCGTTTTTGCCGTCTTCGTCTAAGCTCTCTTATTCGGAATATTTCCAATGTAGCACGAATGTACAGGGTCATGACCAGCGTTAATTTATACCTTCACAAAACCTTCAAAATAGCTCTAGCGGTTTCTTTTATTGACTAAATTGGGCTCTAAGTTTGTGCTTAAATATTTTACCCGTATCTTCTCTAGGTAGGGCTTCGTGTATTTGCAACAATTTAGGCCACTTGAATCGCGCTAGTTTCCCGTCTAAATACCTGTGTAGTTCATCAATCGACAGCGCATTGCCGGGTGAGCATTGAACAGCCACCACAACTTTTTCACCAAACTCAGCATCAGGCACGCCGAACACTGCACAGTCTGCAACCTCTGGCATTTCTATGATGACGCTTTCTATTTCGGCAGGAAATATATTGGCACCACCAGAGATAATCATGTCTTTTTTTCTATCGCAAATATATAAGTAACCCTCTTCATCCACATAACCCATATCGCCTAATGTCGTGAATTCACCAACATGCAAATCACTCAGTGTGCCCGTAGTATTGGTATATTTGAATGGCGCGAACATGGAAAGGTGCGCATAAATTACGCCAACATCCCCTACTTCACACGTCTCTTTATCGTCGCTCAGTATTTTAATTGCAGCACCGGGAATGGGCTTACCCACAGAATTAGGTTTAGCCAATGCCTCTTGAGATGAAATTAAGGTCATAAAGCCCAATTCACTAGCGCCATAAGATTCATAGAAAATTGGACCAAACCAGTTAATCATCGCTTCTTTCACATCGCTTGGCAGTGCGGACCCTGTTGATAAGGCAAATCGCAAACTTGAAGTGTCGTATTTGCTTCTTGTCGACTCGGGCAGTTTGAGTAGCCTCACCATCATGGTGGGAACAATATAGGCGTGGGTCAGTTTAAACCGCTCTATGTCTTGTAAAAAGCGTTCGGGATCGAATTGAGGCTCAATAAATACATCAATATAACCCGCTGCTAAACAGCAGAGCGTAAGCGCATGTGGTGCACTGTGATAAAGCGGTGCCGAGACGAAAAAGCGATCACCTTCTGATAACTGCATTAACGCTTCAGACAGCCCCTTAAATATCAAATAAGGGTCTGGCCGCGTTAGGTCTTCATCTCGCTTGATACCTTTGGGTTTTCCGGTACTGCCAGATGTGTAGGGAAACATGCCCTTAAAGCGTTTGGGCGGTTCATTGTGGCGCTTTGCGTTTGGGGCAGCTATTAGCGTGTCAAGGCACTGGTACTGCTCCCCAGTTTTCGGTTCTGATGCTAACAGTGAATTATCTGTTAGATGATAACGCGCTAAAATGCTTTCCGGCGTTTTAATCGTGTATATCACAGACAAGGTGGGAACTTGTAATAACGTTTCGTGGGCATTCTCACCCTTTAATAAATCGTAATGAGCGAACAGTACTTTAGCGCCGCAGTCGTCCAGAATAGGCAAAAGCTCGGCAACTGGGCTGTGCCAATTAAGCAGAACATAGCGCGAGCCCACATATCGGCAAGCCTCTACTATTTCGAATATATCGACGTGGTTTCGCATAAAAATAGCGACCACATCGTTTTCTCTAACATCTTGCTTAGCGAGTGCGTGTGCGATAATACGTGCACGATCATCCATTTCGTTTCTTGTTCTTGTACATATGCTTTGACCACATTGGTGAAACACGCCCGCCATATCTTCTCCCTGACTATCTTCAATAGACCCACAGTTAAACTTAACAAATTACTTACAATTGCAATTAAATAAACGCATTGTTTTTACTGATAGTGTGTTATTTGCAGAAGCAATAAGAAAAGAAGAGTTAAAAGCAGGTACAAACTTTTGCGGAAAAACAAAAAGGTGACAGGTAGAATACGCGGCCTACTGTTACAGGTTTAAGTAACAAGAATACGAACTGATGCCTTGTTGTCGCTAAACCAAAACCAATGGAGAAAAATAAACAGTGAAATCTAAGCATGCACAGGTTCATTTTAATGAGAGCGGTACGCCTGTCGCCGACCATTTTGACGACGTTTATTTTTCTAACGACAGCGGAATTGATGAAACCCAGCACGTTTTTGTTGCAGGCAACGACCTTGCTAAGCGCTGGCAACAGTGGCGCAACCCTACTTTTGTCATCGCTGAAACAGGTTTTGGAACTGGGCTGAACTTTTTGGTCGCCATGCGTGCCTTTAACGAATTTAAAGCAGCGAACCCTGACCATCCGCTAAAACGCCTGTATTTTATCACCACGGAAAAGTTTCCACTGCCTCAACAGGATATGCAGCGTGCGCTAGAGGCTTTCCCTGCCCTTAAAGACGAAGCGGAAGCACTCGCTTCACTTTACCCCATGGGCCTTGAAGGTTGTCATCGCTTGCACTTCGATAGCCACTCAACCACACTCGACTTGTGGATTGGTGATGTTCACGAACTTCTACCTCAATGGCATTCTCCTGTGAATGGACTAATCGATGCTTGGTTTTTAGATGGTTTTGCACCTAGCAAAAACCCTGACATGTGGACCGATGCTCTGTTTAGCCAAATGGCTCGTTTGTCAAAAACTGGCACAACCTTTGGAACCTTTACCGCCGCAGGCATCGTAAAGCGTGGGCTAGCTGGTGTGGGTTTTACCATTAAAAAACGCAAAGGATTTGGCCGTAAGCGTGACATGCTCACCGGCGTTTTTAACCAAGACAATGAAAATGTGCAGCATAAACTTCGCCTACCTGCTGGCCCCTATTATAGGTACGCGAACGACAGTTTAGATAAAACAAGTAAAGTCGCAGTAGTTGGCTCCGGCCTTGCAGCAACTACGGCATGCCTGGCTTTAGTAAAACGCGGCATTTGCACTACTTTGTATTTTGATGGTGACACCCTTGCAAGCGGCGCGTCTGGCAATCCACAAGGTGGTTTTTATCCGCAGCTTCATAGCGAAGCAAGTATTGCCAGCCGCATTCAGGCGCACAGTTTTTTGTATGCTAGACAAGCCTACGACCACACTATTGCACATGCAAAAGCCTATGGTCTCACCAGCGTTGCCCATGATTTCTGCGGCGTTATTCAATTAAGCTTTAACGACAAGGTAGCAGAACGCCAAAATAAACTGGCTGCAGCCGACGTATGGCCTGACGCTTTGATTAAGCCCGTGGACAGCAAAGAAGTGAGCGATATCGCTAACCTAGCTCTTCCCTACTCTGGCTTATACATTGGTTTGGGCGGATGGCTTTCTCCTCCACAGCTAGTTAATGCCATGATTGAAGAAGCATTGCAAAGTGGCAAACTCACGCTGAAACCCAATCATACCTATTTATCTCATGAGGCAGTTGAGACAACAAAGCAGGGGGTGCAGATTCGTTTTAACTTAGATAGCGCTGAGAATGAAGAAGTTATTACTGCCGATCACCTTATTCTTGCCCTTGGTGCAGGTGCGGTAAACGCTAGCGATTTTGACAGCCTGTCCCTTCGCCCTGTTCGCGGACAGGTTGAAGCTATTCCCACCCAAATGCCAATTGAACAACTTAACACTGTGTTGTGTCACAAAGGCTATATGACACCTGTTTTCGAAGGTCGGCATGCGTTAGGTTCAACCTACGTTAAAAGCGACTTAAGTACCGATGTACGAGGCGATGAAACTGAAATGAACCTCGCCACCCACGAACAAGCGCTGGCAAGCACCGACATCGTGCAAGCATTACAACATGACGGTAAAGCCAGAGCTGCTACGCGTTTAGGTTCACCCGACCACCAGCCTGTTGTCGGTGCACTACATAATTTTGACTCATTAAAAGAACACTACACTATGCTAGGCGTGGGCAAACCGTTGACTAGCGCGCCAGTGTTACCAACAAGCGTAGTTTCCACCCTTACTTGCTTAGGGTCACGAGGGTTAACCACAGCGCCTTTAATGGCAGAGGTCTTGGTGAGCAGTCTATGTAAGGAGCCGCTACCTTTAAGCAACGATCTGCTTAATGCTGTAAACACAAGCCGCTTTATGACTCGCGAAGCAATTAGAAGTCAGGGTTAATAAACGGAGAGGTCTTTGTGAAAATTTTCCTGTGCCTAGACACAAAAGATCGGATGTTTAGAGGTTTTAAAGCGAATATGAAGTGAGTTCGCTTTCGAAAACAGAGTGCAAAGGAAGTAAATGGCTAGTTTACGCTAGCCATTTTATTTAAATCCATCACGATAAACGCAGGAATGTATACGTTGGCGCTTGCCACCACTTGTTTATTTTCCAGCGACACGATACGGGCGTTTACGCGGACGCCTCTGTCATCTTCAATGATGGTGCCAGTTACAACATGGTCCATTTCAACCTGTTTAGCGAGTGCAGTACCATCTCGAGTAAGTACGAAATCGCCGACTGGCGTTACGGTAATGCCACCTGCAAGCTTAAAGTCGACAACCGCTAACCCAAAGTCTTGTAGCTCGGCTATTAGATACTCTGAAAGCTGATTGCCTAACACGGTGCTGTCGCTCAACGACTGATTAAGCCTAACGAAACTCGCCACGCCCACCATGTCTTGCTGCGTAAGACGGGTTGCATTGTCCATTAACGCCATTGCCAGCTGCGAGGCGTAATCATTTAACCGCTTGTGCGTTTGTGAAGGTGAATAGCCATGGTGTAGTGGGTCTTTATAGCCCGGCTCTACCTCCACATACTGTTGATATTGTCTATCGCGAGAATCTGGTGTGTACTCTAACCCTGAACGGCTTGGTACAGGTACTGGCTCGGCGTGATGAGTAATTTCACCGTCTTCACCTAACCAAAACGAGCCAATAGACGCTGTGCTAGTACACCCTGTCATACATATACTCAGCATTACGCCAACGGCTATCCAACTGCTTGGCACAAGCTTCTTTGTAAACACCATACTGAAACTCCTAGCCGCGACTTAGCTTAACGCCATCGCGCATACCGTTTTGCTGGCTACCGTCACTTGGAATAAGTGCATCTACTACGTAAAACGGCACCAACATTTGCGCAGTTGCTACCACCGCACGCGACTCAATCCCTAAAATACGGGCATTAACTAACACGCCACCTTGGTGCTTGGTCATTGTTCCAGTTAACACGTATTCAATAGGAAGGCTGCTGCTCAATTCCAAATAGTCTCGGCTTAATACAAAATCGCCATCGTCAGTAATGCGAATATACTCGGTGGCTTTGAAGTCGATAACCGGCACGCGGAATTTATGCAGTTCGTGCACAAAGGATTCCGCCATCTGACGACCAAGCAAATCTGTTTTCTGCAAGTCAGTATCTAGTAGTGCGAAATGGGTTACACCAATAGGTGTCTTGTTATTCACATATTCCATATTGGCAATTAAGTCTTGCGCCATGTTCTTCACATAGTCACCAATATGCTTGGTCAAGGGTCGACCTTTGTACGCGCCCTGCACGCTTGAATACAGAGGGGGTTGACCGATAGCACCGTATGCATCCATTCCTTGAGACTGGGTATCACTGGTATTGTCAACTTGCTTAACTGGAGCGCGGTCGGCGGCACTAATATCAATTACATTCATGGTCGGGCGGCGAGGCGTTTGTTCGGCTACCTCTTCTTCCCCCATCATCATAGAGCACCCACTCACACTTAACAGTGAAGCACAAAGCGAAAGCGCCGCGTATTGATTTCGTCTTTTCATGGGGTTACCTCGTACCTTCAGTTCTGTATAATTTGCCGTTTCTGGTGGTTACTTGTTCTTCGCGCCAAAACAGTTCGGCAGGGAAGAAGCGTGTTGCTGCAGCGACAATGTTTTTATTTCTAGCGTTGATAATTCGAGCGTTAACCACCGCGCCAGACTCTTGATACACCATAGTGCCGGTTATATAAAAATCGACGCGCTCAACGTTGGAAAGCTGGTCAATATTGCGCGTTAAGACCCTGTCGCTCTCGTCACTAACAATTATATCGTTCGAAAGCTTAAATTCTTGAGTAGAAAAGCCTCTTTTCGTGGCTTCAGTAATCATTCCCTGCTCAAGCTGATGGCCCAACAACATTAGCGGATGTTGATGCTCGGCACTGTATTTCATAGTATCGGCAGGTACAAAGCCAACTACCGCATAGCGAGACTGACGTGCTGGACTCACATCTGAAAAAAGTTCGTTCGCCAACATATAGGTCTGGTATTCCACATTCCCCAACGCCGAAACGTTGCTGGCATCAGTTTGCGCAAATTGACGCTTAGGTTCGTCAGATGAAGAGCAACCAGAGAGTAAGCCCAAGAGAAGCGCGGTATATGCCAAGGCTTTCGCGATCAAGCGACCATTTTCTGTCAGTAAAGCTTGAGAGACAGGTTTTGTCATACTTTTCATTACACGTGTCCAGTGAAAAACGTCAAATTACTATCGGAAAGAAGCAAAAACTCATCGAAAAACAGTGATCAGCTACTACGCAAACCGACATTTTCAGTGTCTTTTAATAAGATACTGCAAAATTCACACCAAAGAGAGGTAATCGCTAATTCTAAAAGCGCATTAAAACATTACAGTCAGGCGTGTAGTGTGACACGCCTGCGTTAAGGAGGTGTATCTTTTTCTGTGCCGGAAAAATTTGATATTGCATGTTAAGCAGTTCATAACAAGCGGAGGCAACTTGCCGCTTCCGGACGTAAAGCTGCCGATAGTTGAAAGTCAGTAATCACAGTACCGAGGGTTTTAGATAAACCTGAGAATTCCAGCGATTTTCATGCCTTGTATTTGCAAAACAGTTAAATAAACTTGCACATGCCTAATCCTAAACTTTGACCATCGCGAGGTTCAAATCCAAACTTAAGATAAAAGTTCTCTTTACCGTGCGCAGCCAACAAGCCAATTGTTGCGCCAGGTGCGCAGCAAGACGCCAAATGTGCAATCAGCGTGTTCATTATTTTCGATCCCAAACCTTTATTCTGATGTTCTGGATGAATAATCACGTCTTGAATGTAATAATACATTGCGCCATCGCCAATCACCCGACCACAGCCTACAAGCTTGTTATCAAGGTAAATTGTTGCCCAAAACAACGAGGCATCAATACTTTTTTGCACAACTGATAAACACGGGTTACTCCATCCAATCAATTTTCTTAAACTGGCAAAGTCTTCAGCTGACGGAGGACTTTCTTTAACGGTGTAATTCGTATGCATCATTCGTCATTCCGCCCCTAGTTCTGGCAAAAGCTAGCTACCTAATTCGGTAATATGAAGAAGCTCGCCCGACGGGCCCCATAGATAGAAAACGCTTCCCCAGTGCTGTGCTCAATTGAAATTACACAATGGCTAGATGTTAATAACAGCTAGCATGTCTTCGCCATCTTCATCTAACCCCACCTCTTCGAAACCAAAGCTTGAATAGAAGGTTTTGGCGACAGGGTTCTCGGGGTTATAGCATATCTCTATTTGTTCGAGCTCAGAAGTTTGCTTTATAAGCGTGATAGCTTGAGATAAAGCAACTCTGCCAATTCCTTTGTTCTGATGGCTCTCATCAATCATAAAGCGCCAAACGGACACCTTGGTTGGCGTTTCCTGAACCCACATCAAGAACCCTACGGGCTGGTCATTGCAATAAATGGCTTTACAGGTATGGTTCTCGTTGTAAAAAGACTCAACCAACGACCACATATTGCACGCTACAAACGCTTGTTGATTTTCTGCTACATCCAAGTCACAAACCTGCTCATAGTTAGATTTGTTTATTTCTTCCAGTGAAATTTTCATCCTGTCTTCTTATAAATGCATGCTGTTTTCTTGCCATTATAAGCTGAAGTTCACTCAAGTCATCATTAGTCGTTTATAGCCAGATTGATAGTAAAAGCCTAATTAACAAAGCCGAAAGGTACAGCCCAATGCCAAATACGACGTGATTAATAATGCTGTGTAACCGAGCGATATTAGGGTTAGGCGTTTTCGATGCGGCAATACCCGCCCCCATACCTGGCTGCAATATAAAGAACGGCGCAACGACCGTAGCGATACCGAGGGCCACTGCTGGAGCTAGCGTAGGTTCGAACAACCAAGATTCTCCGCATATAAAAATAAGCAGCGCTGCATAGGTAATTCCAATTAAGTAATGGGCTGACCACCCAATGGTACTTTCCCCGTGAACAGCATGGGCACGTGAAATAGAAGTATGACGAAACTGTCCTTTTCTCATGTGCCCTATCCAACGCCCCACCATGCCCCAATTGGTAGGGGCAATACCAAACAATTGCTTTCTCAACAAGGCCCATAAATCCATCACTAAAGTAGCTCCAATACCTATCAGCAAGATAAAAACAATACTTTCCATATTCACTCTCAATAACTAGTTTCAATTAACATGAGATGCTAGCCTACAACTTCAAGTTAACTTTAAGTCAAGTGCCTTTATGGATAACAAGTATGGAAATATCTCGAGTAGCAAAAAAGTCAGGAGTGTCGGCATCAACACTGCGCTTTTATGAAGAAAAAGGCCTTATCAAATCTATTGGTCGACAAGGTATACGTCGCGTATTTAGCTCAAACGTTTTAGAGCGCCTTGAATTAATCGCACTAGGCCGCGCAGCTGGTTTTTCACTGGAAGAAATTTCTGGGATATTAGGAACCGATGCAAAGCCTGATATAGATCGCGATCTACTACTTAAAAAAGCGAACGAATTAGATGAAACAGTCAAAAAATTAGAAGCAATGCGTGATGGTCTGCAGCATGCAGCTGCTTGCACAGCACCGAGTCATTTGGAATGTCCGAGGTTTCGTCGATTGATGAACCTTGCAGCCGCAGGGGTGATTGAAGGTGTTGCCGCGAATAAAACAATAAAATAAACATCCCTATCAATGGAAACCACTCATCGCTTTGCGGGTTCTAAAGTCACCATCGAAGAGCTACCTCAAATTGGCAAAAATATGGCTATCGTAAAACCGTCCATTTTTAAAAATGGCGCGTTGCAATATCGCTTCTTGCTTAAACCCTGCATCTAACAACAGCTTTTGCGAAGCAAGATTGGATGAAAATACGCAGGCAAAAATGCGCTCTATACTTGTGTTTGAGAAAGTAAGGGCGATAATTTGGCGCAGCGCGTCACGCATAATCCCTTTTCGCCAATGTGATGAACAAAGCCAGTACCCGACCTCTCCGGCTCTTTCATATTCAAAGTTTCCTGGGTTAACACCAATACACCCTACTAACTCGCCGTCGTACTCTACAGCTCTTATAAAACCCTCTTTGCTCCCCTCTTGAATCCACCATGTGGCATCTTCTTTTGTATAAGGGCTGGGAATTTTTGTCGACAGAAATTGCGTGACCGACGGTTGATTTAAAATATCTACCAAACTGCTTACATCGCTCGTTTTAAAATCTCTGAGTATTACTTTACTCACTAATTTGATTCCCTTAACTGGCCATTGAACGTGGCGCTAACTTTATAAGACTAACTTACCAGCTAGTTCTGGCTTCAGAAAGTCTTATTCGCCATTGACACGTAATCAGAAAACTTCACAATGGTTCTACACCATATTCACTCGCGATCATTAATGCTGTACCTTTCTGAATTTCAAATAAAGCTTTCTAATCAATACATTACTCCCGAATTTTCGCTAGCGCTCTGTACTGAAAGTGCGCCGTCGCACTTCCTTATCGCAGGTAGAAACAGTAGCGGAAAGTCACTCTTAATTTCCGCGCTTGCCGGTAGTGGGAAGGTAGCAAGCGGTAGTCGTGAATGTAGTTCGGTTGTTGCAGAGGTATCGGTTTTTAAACAGCAAGCGATAATTGAAGAAGAAAAACAAAAAGACAGTGCAGATATTCTAGACGTAATAGCTGAGCCAACACAGGTTCGCGAACTATTCGCACAGACTAATGAGGATTATCAAAACCACCCTTATTACGACGAACTCGCCTCCGCTCTTAGAATTGAGCATTTGCTAGATAATGCGTTTCTTTCACTTTCAACAGGTGAAACCCGCAAGATTATTATCATGTTGGCATGGTTAAGTAATGCCTCTATTATTTTGCTTGATGAACCCTTCGAAGGTTTAGATGTTGAAGCGATAAGCGCATTTAGTCGCTTCCTTGTCTCTCAGCAGCAAGCTTCTTTAGTACTTACCGCCAACAAACTCGCAGATATTCCCAAGAATATGCAAGCCCAGTTGATTGTTATGGATGACTTGGCCATTACGTGGAAATCTGAAGATAAATTTAACTATGACGGTTTGCGCTCAGAATTAAGCACGTGGTTTGCACTGGAGTCTGATGATATTGATGTACCTCCTGCGTTTAATGCTAACGACAAAGACGGCGGTGACTCCAAGCACAATAAGCAGAACAGTGAGTTAGATTCACTTCCTCATACCTTAATTCAGCTTAAAGATGGGTTCGTGCGCTTCGATGAGCGAACCGTATTTGAAAAGCTTAACTTTACGCTTAACAAAAATGAGCATTGGCAGATCACTGGTCCAAATGGGTCAGGCAAAACCTGTTTGCTTCAAATGTTTACTGGTGATAATTCCCATTGTTATACCAACGATTTAACAATGTTTGGCATAAAACGTGGCACAGGCGAGAGCATATGGGACATTAAAAAGCACATTGGAATTATGTCGAATGCGCTCCACATGCAGTACAAAGTGAATGCAAGTGTTGAGCACGTTATCATTTCAGGCTTCCACGACAGTATTGGTCTGTACAGCCGCCCCACGCTAGCGGAGCGCATAGTGGCAGAGCAGTGGCTTGAAGTACTAGGTTTGAAACAGAAAAAGAACACGCCGTTTCAGTCGCTGTCTTTTGGTGACCAGCGATTAGTACTTATTGCACGTTCTATGGTTAAGCACCCCGCCGTGCTTATTTTGGATGAACCTTGCAATGGTTTAGACGACTTCAACCGCCAAAAAGTGCTTAAGCTTATTGATATATTGGCTAAGGCAGGCACAAGTACACTGTTATACGTGAATCACCATGCAGAAGAACGCATTCCTAGCATTCACAATACGTTAAATATGAAAGATTATAATATTTAAGGGTATAGGTTGAAAAACTTGGCCTTTCGGGTCTCCGTTTAAAAAGATCTGGTACCTGCCTTTGAGACAACCAGCCTTAAAGCTGGAAGCTTAAAAGTGAATATTTGAGAAGATTAGCGAGGCTACGTACCGAGAAAGCAAGTAGTGAAAAAGTTAGTATCGAAAAGAAAGTACTGAGAAAGAAAAAAGCGCTATCACAAGGGAACACTCATGAAAAAAGTGATAGCGCCGAAATAACCGAGGATGATATGTAATAAGTACTTAAAAACTACATGGGATCCAGGGTAAGCAACACGCGATGAGTGCCAGGTATGACTTTGCAGGACCGATGCACGGCGGCAAATTCTTCATGCCCCTGCCATGACTTACCTTTAAGTAAACCCACATCAAAGGCGTTCATTTGCCTAACGCTGCTCTCTTGATAGCACTGCCCCAACCTATTCTTCGTCAGCCCTTGCGTATTCGCGCCGTTAAGGTCAATCAATGGGCTTGTAACCACACTTTCTTTCGGCAGCCACTCTGTACCTTCGCCTAAATAGGTGTTCACCAATCGAACAGGAATATTGTCTACATGAAAGCTTGGGCACATTGCTGATGAGAGAGGCACTAACCTTACACCGACACTCTCACAATCAAAAAGCGTGGTGAGCATGTCTGACAGCAAATAAATATCGTCAATAGCAGCCTGCTTTTCGGCACTACTTTTTCCGTCAGGTAATTGCTTTGGAATTTCCTCTTTTAGTGTCGCTAAAGAGAAAACACCTCGAAGTCCCATTCCTAATGATTTAAAAACATCGACATAATATTGCGAGACAAGTGGTGCTTCGGGCCGTGTCCATACGGCAACGCTAATATCTTCTTCAAAGATATCACCCAACACCATAGCATCGGCGCTTGAGCGCCAAGATTTGCTATGTTCGAAGACATTATTTTGGTCTTGTAGCGCCTGCATACTACTGCTCCCACGCTGGAAATGGGTCAGGCATTTCAGCCCACACATGATGGCCTTGAATTAGCTGCTCGTCAGTTAACAAGCAGCTATCTAACCGCTCGATAATGTCGTTTTTATTAAGCCCTTGTCCAATGAACACCAGCTCTTGACGCATATCGCCGAAGGGCTCCATCCATTGTTCTTCAATCGCTTTAAGGTATTCAGGATCTTCAGGCCACTGCTCTTTGGGTACGGCTTTCCAAAACAGTCCAGCGGCTCCGTATCTCGCCATACCGCCGGCTTGACTCCAGCTGCCAGCTAATTGAGGGCGTGTTGCCAACCAGAAGAAGCCTTTAGAACGAATTAATTTACCTGCAATGTCTTTACTATGAAGGAAATCATAAAACTTCTGCGGATCAAACGGACGTCGCGCTTCGTACGAAAAGCTGCTGATACCAAACTCTTCAGTCTCTGGTACGTGCTCGCCACGCATTTCTTTCAGCCAACCGGGCGACTGCTGAGCACGCTCAAAGCTAAATCGCCCTGTGTTTAGCACTTTGTCGAGGGGCACTTTTCCATGCTCAATAGGAACTTGAATAGCCTCGGTATTAAGGGTTTGGAGAATACTTTTAAGGCGCGCCAACTCTTGTTCAGAGACTAAGTCGGTTTTGCTTATTAGCAATATATCAGCAAATTCCACTTGTTCGACCAACAAGTCTGCCACACTTCGCTCGTCTTCCTCCCCCAAGCTCTCACCCACTTCGTTGAGAAACTTAGCTTCGTCATAGTCTTTAAGAAAATTCAATGCATCGACAACGGTAACCATCGAATCGAGGCGTGATATTTCCGACAAGCTTTTACCGTCTTCATCAGCAAACGTGAAGGTCTCAGCTACAGGCAACGGCTCCGAAATACCTGTAGACTCTATTACCAGATAATCGTATTTACCTTCATGCGCTAAACGCTCTATCTCTTCAAGCAAATCTTCTCGCAACGTGCAGCAAATACAGCCATTGCTCATTTCAACTAGCTTTTCTTCGGCTCGATTAAAGCTAATTTCATTTTTCACCTTAGCCGCATCGATATTGATTTCACTCATATCGTTAACAATAACGGCTACTCTTAATCCATCACGATTATTCAGAATATGGCTTAGAACCGTGGTCTTACCGGCGCCTAGAAAACCCGAAAGTACGGTAACGGGAAGCTGAGTTTGAATAGACATAACGACTCGCTAAGTTTCATTTTAAATATCGAATTTAATAAATGTTATAACATAACAATTGAAATGAAAATAACTATACGATTAATTTATTGCAAAACGCTTGCGGTATTCCACCGGACTAAGCCCATACTCTTTACGGAATATCTTCCTAAACGCATTGACGTTTTGATAGCCCACGTTGAATGCAATATCAGCAATGCTACGCGTTGATACTTCAATTTGCTGACAAGCATGATGAAGTCTCAGCTTCTGCAGATAGTCGATGACTGACATACCTAACGCTTGCGTAAATCTTCGCTGTAAGGTTCGCTGACTAACGAAAGTGTGGCTGGCTAAATCGCTAAGAGAAATTGGCTGACTGTAATGGTTTTCCACGTAGTTTTGCGCTTTAACAACGAGAGCATCGCCATGATCTTTTTTAGGTGAAAACTGGTGATAAAAGCCTTGCTCCCTGTAACCTGTATCCACCACCATCTCTTTAGAAAGATTCAAGGCAATGGTGGGTGAACTTAAGGTCGATATGATTTCAAACACAAGATCAATCCACGCCATTCTCCCGCCAGCTGTTATTACGCCCTCCCCGTTTACCACGATAGCCTTAACATCTAGTTTTGCTGTGGGAAAGGCTGCCATGAAGTGATCGGCAATTCGCCAGTGTGTAGTACACTCTTTGTTATCTAAAAAGCCCCCTTTGCCAAGAATAAATGCACCTACGCAAGCTGATGCGAGCAATGCACCTTGGGACTGCATGACTTCCATATAGTTGATGAGTGATGTGAAGTCATGCTCAAAAAATGTTTCACTCATGCTTGGCGGCAAGATGACGACATCAACCAGTGCATTTGAATTCAACTGTTCCGCTTTGTAAATACTCGCGCTAAATGCCACATCAGCGTTGATTTGCTCACACATCGTATTTGCTAACTCTAACATCTCAACGATGCCGTAAAGCGCAGATTGGCTTGCGGTTGGATAGTTTATTACTGCTATTTTTATTTCTTTCATCGTTTCATTGTCGTTCTGTGAACGCTGTCGCATTTGGCGCGCTTTTTGTCATTATCGTCACTCTCTATTACACGTGAAAATCTGCAAAATAGTCAATATCGAGTAAGCACAACTTAAACCGTGCTAGAGACTATTTCTTGGAAAAAGAGGATAAGACCGTGGTTAAACAAGCACTTATTGTTATAGATATTCAAAACGATTACTTTCCTGAAGGGAAGTATCCTTTACACAAACCAGAGCTTGCGATGCAAGAAACACTTAAAGCGATGGCTATTGCAAAGGAAAAGAGCATTCCAATTATTCACATACAGCACCTTGTGCCTGTTGAGGCCGGAGAAGGGTTGTTTTTCTATGAAGGATCTCATGGCGCTGAAATTCATAAAGAGGTGATAGCCGCTGCCCCGGATGCGCCCATCATCACAAAGCAACACGCCGATTGTTTTGAGAACACCAATTTAGAAGAAACCTTACAGTCATTGGGCGTGGATGAAATTCTTCTTGCAGGTATGATGACGCACAACTGCGTAACTCACACAGCATTATCACCAGCTGCTGCCACGTATTCCCCCAAAGTCATTGAACCTTGCACCTGCACGCGTGACGCCATTGGTCATCTATTGGCGCTGGATTCTATGCAAGTGCGTGGTATTGACATTGTATCGATAGAAACCGCATTCGCTTAGCTCCGACTTGTTTCGCTCATCACGTTGTTCGACTACTTGATGAGCGCTAACACTTCTCGGAATTTTGGATGTTGGCATGATTTGAAAAGGCCAAAAAGTGTCATTTCAAAACTGCTGATCCGTGCGCCCTGCTCACGCATATTTTGGATGGCGAGCACAGCATTTGAAGACTCTCTTGAAGAAATGCAGTCCTGTATTACTTCCACAGTGTGATTATTTTCCAATAAACCCGTTACCGTTTGATAAACGCATACGTGCGCTTCAATTCCCGCAACCAGCCATCGACTTAATTCCATTTCACCAATGTACGCCAGTATTTCGGACGAACACTGGTCAGTACCCGCTACAGCGTTAAAAGTAAACTTCTTAAAGTGAGGATCGCTTGCGACATGAGTTTCAATTTCAGGGACCGTTTTCCCTAAGCCATCAGGATTTTGCTCAAGTACAGCTACGGGAATATTGAGCAATTTACAACACTGTATTAGCTTTACTGTTTTGCAGATCATTGTCTGGCTATCATTGACTTTTCGAGCCAGCGCGCCCTGAACATCTACGATCAACAATCCTACCTTTTCTTCGTCTAAATGCATCATTCACACCGCTTGTGTTTAAGTTGTGGCTTCATATTCGGCTCTATTCGCCTTGTTTGACGGCGTTAAATTGCTCTCTAAATCCTCACACAAACCGCAATACCAAGGAAATAATGACACCAGTTACGATAAGCTGAACTAAGCAAAAGCCCATAATGTCTTTAGCTTTGAGGCCCGCTATGGCAAGTACGGGTAGCGCCCAAAATGGCTGAATCAAATTAGTCCACGCATCACCCCACGCCACAGCCATGGCGACTCTATTTATTTCGGCACCAAGTTCTGCGGCAGCAGGCAAGATTACAGGGGCTTGCACTGCCCACTGACCTCCCCCCGAAGGCACGAAAATATTAACAATGCCTGCGCTAATAAAACTCCATACGGGCAACGATTCTGCAGATGCAAAACTGATCAACCACTCTGACATGGTCTGCGCCAACCCTGATTGCACCATTACCGCCATAATGCCAGCATAAAATGGGAACTGAATAACAATGCCACTACCGCCCTGAACAGCTTGCTGCAGGCTATGAAGTACATTGCGTGGTGTACCGTGAAGGACAATAGCGAGAAAGAGAAATAGCGCATTAACTATATTGAGATTAAGCCCGCCACCTGTAACAAAATAGTTGATGAGATAAGCAAGTCCCGCAAAGCCTACGAGTAGTCCAAGCGTCTTACTATTTTCGAGCTTGTCAGCGGGCCGCTCGTTCTTTTCTGAAGGTAAAGCGTCGTCTTGAAGCTTCGCGCTATCGACAATAATGCTTTCAGATTCAGGTGGTAACATTAACCGGTTAACAATAGGAATAGTTACGAACATGAGTGCCAGTAACAGCAAGTTAAATCCACTAAAGATAGTCTCACTGGTACTCACTATGCCAATTTGTGCTTCTGAGAAATGGCCCAGTGTTGCAATAGTTAAGGGCACAGAGCCCGCCAAGCCGCCATGCCATACAATAAAGCCTGAATACGCGCTTGCTACCAATAGCCTATAATCTGCTGAGACTTTTCTTGCCAGGGCTTTAGCGAACAATGCGCCTACAACAAGACCAAAGCCCCAGTTTATCCAGCTTGCTACAAGGGATACCAACGTGACCAGCACAATAGCGCTTCCGGGGCTTCTTGCTATGCTTGCAAGCTTTTCAAGTAAGGCCTTTACCAACGGCGTGCACGCCAACATGAATCCAGTCACCAGCACCAAGAGCATTTGCATTGAAAATGTAAGTAAGCTCCAAAACCCATCTCCCCACTGCTGAATGGTCGTAAGTGGAGACTGGTTTTGAATGACCACCGCAAAAGCAAACGTAATTAGGGTGAGCAATAAAACGAAAATATAGGGATCAGGAAGATATCGCTCTACGAGTTTTACAAGGGGTTTTGATGCTCGATTTAGCATTAACGCTCTCACAACCTGTTAAAAATTTGTTGCATGTTAACGCGTTTCCTTTCGTAATGGCGAGGGGCTATTTTATTTTGTTAAGCCACTTCTGTAAGGTTGAGATTACTCTATCGTGCTCTATGGGTTTGGTGAGGAAATCATCCATGCCCGCTTTCAAGCACTTATCTTTATCGCCCTGCATAGCATTCGCCGTCACTGCTATAATGGGTATACTCTTGTAGTATTCACCAACTGCACCATAGCGAATACGTTTGGTTGCTTCGAACCCGTCCATTTCTGGCATTTGGCAGTCCATAACAATTACACTGTAACGTGCCTTTAACTTGCTGTTTTTTAACAATTTGAGGGCTTCTACGCCACTGTTGGCAACGTCAACCTCATATCCTTCGCTTTCAAGAATATTGGTTGCAACAATTTGATTAATGGCATTGTCTTCTACCAACAGAATTCGATAGGCCGTCTTCTTACCGACTGGTTTTACCCTTTCTTCTGGTGAGTGCACTTGCTGAGTCTTGTCTTGGGCAGTAAAGGCCGAATGTTCCGCGCGCTGTTTTGGCAGTCTTTTACCTTGATAGTCAGATGTATTAACCGATTCTTCTAAAATTCGAATCAAATCTGAGGAGACCAGAGGCTTTGGAAGACTTTCATCAGCTTTCACTTTGCCATATACCGCAGAGCTCTCCATATCTCTTAGCTGGACCATTAATACTAAACGCGTATGTTGAGTTCTTTTATTGCTAAAAAATGTCTGGCAAAAACGTACAAACGACGCGTCTTCTTTTGGTTTCTCCAGAAATACAACATCAATGGGTGGTGCCAATACCTCTTGCTCACTGTCGCTTTCGCTCAGATATAAAGTAGTCGCTTCCTCTATTGACGATGCGACCAATGTTAACACTCCCCAAAGTTCAAGCTGACTTTGCATAGCACGTCTTGTTGACGCATTGTCGTCAATAACCATGCAACACATATCTTGCTTAGCAATCTTAGGGCGCACGGCTTCACGATGCTCAGCGTACCGAATTTCACATGTCACATCAAAACGGCTGCCTTTACCAAGTTCGGAGGTAACACTTATTTCTCCTCCTAATAATTGAGCCAGCTTTTTAGTAATGCTCAACCCAAGTCCAGTGCCACCAAAGCGCCTAGTTGTGGAGGCGTCAACCTGAGTAAAAGCATCAAATAAGTGCGGAAGCTTCGAAGTGGGAATGCCAATGCCCGTATCTGCCACGGAAATGTGCAGAAGCGCGGTATTCAGATTGTTAGTAGGAAGCAGTTCTGCAGTGACAGACAACTCTCCCTGCTCGGTAAATTTAACTGCGTTGCTTAAAAGGTTTGTAAGGATTTGTTGAATTCGGCTTGGATCTGAATTTATTTTGGACTCACTGACTTTCGACAAATCCACAATGACATCCAGTCCTTTTTCTTGTGCTACATGCGCGACCGATTGAGCAATACTTTCAACTAACTCCCTTACATCAAAATCGACGGATTCAATCTCCAGTTTATCCGCTTCTATTTTAGAAAAATCTAAAATGTCATTAATCAAGACCAGAAGGGAATTTGCGCTTGAGCTTGCGATATTGACTCGCTGGGATTGCTCTGAGGTTAGATTACTTTTCTTGAGCAGGCCCAACATCCCTATCACGCCATTCATTGGCGTTCTGATTTCATGGCTCATATTAGCAAGGAATTCAGACTTCAATTTGGTTGCTTCTTCAGCTTGCTCCAGTGCTTTTTTCAAATCGCTAGCCTGTTCTTTTAACGAGGCTGTTTTTTCTGAAACTTGTTGCTCCAGTGCCTGAACAAAGCGTTTCTGTTTAGTAATTTCCGTTTGTTGCAAATGGGTTCTTAAGTAAATAATCAACAGCGTTATGCCGAGTAAAAAAACCATGTAAGCGCTATATGCCCACCATGTTTTCCATGGCGCAGTAGCAACGTGTAAATTAACCGACAAGACCTCACTGCCCCATTCACCATTGGGCTTCATTGCTTTGACCAGCAATGTATAGGTGCCGCCATTTAGGTTATTAAACGAAACGTTATTGTGGTTTCCAATATCAATCCACTGTTCGTCGTACCCTTCCAACTTGTAAGCAAAATTGGAACGCTTGGGGTCAGAGAAGTCTAAGACAGCAAAATCTAAAGAGAAAAAATAGTCTTCGTAGGAAAGGTTAATATCCGTCACGTAAGGTAGTGGCTTATCAAGGCTTACTGCTTCGCCCATTTTATTGAACCCGGTTAGCACAATTTTGGCGTCGACTAATTCAGACTGTTCTGGCACATGTTTAAAGTATTCAATACCTCGCTGACTACTGGTAAAGAACGTATTGTTAGAGGCACTAAGTAAACTGTTCGAATAAAAATTATGACTTACTGCCCCCGCATTCCTGCTATAGTTAATTGCACTTTTAGTAGCCGGATTAAATAGAAAAATACCTTTATTAGTAGTAAGCCATAGCTGGCCTCCATCGCCATCTGCAATCGCTCTTACTAAGGAGGCTGGTAGGCCGTTCTGCTCCCCAAACCAATCAAAGGATTTCGACTCAGGCTTGTAAACATTCAACCCTCGTTGTGTTGCAACCCAAATTTGGCCGTTCTTCGCCTCATGAATATCTTCGACAATGTTACCTAATAGACCCGCATTGTGATTATCGGTATGTTCAATCTGAACAAATTTACTGCTTTGAGTAGACCATAAATTAACGCCGCTCCCCGTGCCAATCCACATATTACCTTGAGCGTCATTTACAAGAACATGGATCTCTGGGTGAGCTAAACCATCACGGGTTGAAATATGCTTAAAGACGCCGGTTTGCACATTATATATATACACACCATGCTTGTAGGTACCTATCCATAAATTATCTTCGTTATCCAATGCCAAAGCTCTGAATTCACTAAATTGGCGGTAGTTACTGTCACCTTTGGGATATTCTAAGCGACTTACACGACCACTCTTTCTATTAACACGTGCAATAAAATTGTCTTGTGCTACCCAAATATTGCCGTTTTTATCTGGAACAATAATGGGTCGTTCTATAACTCCCTTGGTAGAATATTCGCTCTCTCCTTTAAAAACCGAGTCAAATTCCTTTTGAAGTGTTTGCTCTTTCACTTTCCACTTGTATATTTCAGCATTTGAAGTTGCTATCAACACATCGCCGTTATTTTTTAAGGTATCTGAGTTAAAGGTATCTAGCTCAATGCCACTCGGCGCGGTCAGCAAGTCACTGTTGATTTGTTTAATTATACGGCGGGGCGATAGTTTAAATATGCCGTGGACTTCACTGGTTATCCATTTCGTTTTGGTGTTGTCTTCATATATTATGCGAAGCCCATTGTCGTAGCCAAAATCCATCTTCTCGACGACGTTCCCCTCGCCAGTGTGTTTATATAGACCTGTGGTAGTTACAAACCAAATATCCCCTTCATGATCTTCGATCATTGAGTTCACTTGGCCTAGTGCTTTGCCGTCTCGCGTGGTTTGCGCAATGAACACGCCTGAACTTGGAAAGAAAAGAAAAGGGCCATCTTGCGTCGCCACGTAGAATTGGCTAGAAGACGTGCGCAGCAAACTGCGTATTTCATTGGCACCTGTGGCGGTGCTATTGTCCGGATCTGGAAAGAAATGTATTGCGGTATGGGTACGTTTGTCTAATAAATTTAGTCCAAAGCTAGTGGCTACCCATAAGCTATCATCATTGTTATCAATAATGTCCCATATACGGTTATGAGACAGACTGTTTCCGACACCCGGCTTTTTTTGAACTCTCTCGAACAGCCCATCGCCTAACCACCGATTCAGGCCTTGATCATAAGAGCCCAACCAAATTTGGCCTGTTTTATCGTGAAAGAGCGATTGAATGCGGTTTGAAGAAAGGGAGCGGAAGTCATTCGGGTCATTTAAGTAGCGTGAATAGATGCCGGTTCTAGGGTCATACTTGTTTACCCCGCCGCCCCACGTACCCACCCAAATATTCCCTTCTGCGTCCAGCATCAGGTTGCCGGCGTCATTATGGGAAAGCCCTTGACCATGTTCGCTACTAGATTCAAACAATGTGACCCTACGGCCTTCGTAGCGCATTACGCCGTTTTCAGCAGTACCAAACCATAAAAACCCTTGTCGGTCTTGGATAATCGAATAGATTTCTGAAGAAACAAAGCCGTCATCAGCGGTTAATAGCTCTACTGAATATTCATTCATGAGCTTGTCTGAGCCTGTTGCCCAAACAAAAGAAGTATAAAATAGGCTAAGAAGAGCAATCGCAAACACGCGTACTGGAGAAAGTACGAGGCTTGACTTGTCCGCAGGGGTGATATTCTTCAAAGTAAGAATCGAGACGATAAATTAAACTTTGTTCACTTTAAAACATATTGCTATTGCAATCTATCCTACAAAAGACGCATTTGTCGCATATAGGAGATGACTTTTTGACCTGCATCACAATACCTTAAGCATTATCCTCTATGATTAACTTGAGGCGGGATATACCCATTCATCTAATAGCTTACAAAATATACCAACAACTGATGAGTCAATTAAATTTTAATAGGAGCGTTCGATGACCAAATCATACAAACAAATTACTGAAAGCTTAAACCCGTACCTGGTTGAAGTTAAAAAAGGGGTCCCAGATGTTATGAAGGGCTTCTCTGATATGGCAAAAGCGGCAACAGCAGACGGTGCATTAGACAAAAAAACGAAAGAACTCATTGCACTTGCTATTGGTATCGCGACGCGATGTGATGGCTGTATAGGTTTTCATGCAAAAGCGTTGGTTCAGTTAGGTGCGACGCGAGGTGAGATAGAAGAAGTCTGCGGGATGTCTGTTTATATGGGAGGAGGCCCTTCGTTTATGTACGCGGCAGATGCCTTGCGTGCTTTTGATGAATTCAGTGAATAGCAATTAAAGAAAAGGGCCGAAATAAATTTCGGCCCTTTATTCGTTTAAAACTTAAACCTTCATAGCGAGTTCATGCTTTGTACGCTAACCGGTCCAAGCTCGGCAGCTTCCACCTCTGCTTTAATCTTTTCGGCATCACCGATGATTATCCAAGTTAATTTCTCTGGGTGCAGTACTTCTTTCGCCGCGCTACTCAAATCGTCTAGAGACAAGCTGTTATATTTCTCTACCAAAGATTCAGGGTAGTTATACTGTCTCTTGAACCTCTCGCTTGCTAGCAAGCTTCTCAGCACAGCATTCGCTGTCTCGAACTGACCTGGTAATGAGCGGACTTCGTCCAGTCGAGCTCTTTCAAGTTCATTCGCCATTGGCGGCTTTTCACCCAGATAAGCGTTGAGTTCTTTCTTGAGCTCTAGCAGAGACGGGCCTGTTTTATCGGTTTGTACCGGCGCATAAACCATAAATGGACGTTGGCCTCTAGCATCTTGAAGGAAGGTGTAAGCTCCATAGGACCAACTTTTATCTTCACGTAAGTTCATATTAACGCGAGCAGTAAAAGCGCCTCCCAAGGTCAAGTTCATAGCTTCAATAGCAATATTGTTGTCAGCGCCGGTTGGTGGCGCTAAATGCGCTGCCAATATTAGAGACTGTTGCGCACCAGGGCGATCAATAATAATCGCTTGACCTTTTTCAGGCATCGACGCTTCAGCAATTTGCTTCGTGCCTTTGCTTCCTGCAACTTTCCATTTACCGAACTCTTTTTCAAGCATGGGTTTTATGGCATTTAATGTTGTGTCGCCAACGACAAAAATTGTCGCATTGTCAGGACGTAGCCACGTATCTTTGAACTCAATGAGATCCTCTCGCGTAATCGCCTTCACGTCCTGCTCGGTTCCTGTGCCTGTAAACGGAATACCGTACGCATGGCCTTCTCCATAAACGAGTGGCGGAAGCAAAGTAAGTGCAATACTTACGGGACGCGTTTTTTGCTGTGCAATATTGCTTAAGATAAGTGCGCGTTGGCGTTCAATCTCTTCTTCTTTAAATGTGGGTGATTTCAAGATATCGCCCAAAAGCGCTAAAGAAGGCTTCATATTCTCTGTTAACATCGACATGCTAACTGTAGTTGTATCTAAGTTTGAGCCGGCATTTAAATCTGTGCCTAATTGTTCAAGCTCTGCAGCTAATTCTAGCGCATCATATTTACCTGCACCTTCATCGAGCATTTGTGTTGTGAAACTTGCAAGTCCAAGCTTGCCACCCGCATCGGCCGCGAACCCTGCGTCGAATTGCACCGCTACATTTACCAAAGGCACGGTAGAGCGTTGTGCAAAGACTACCTTCACCCCGTTAGAGAGCGTAGCTTCTGTCACTTCAGGAAAGCTTAGTTGAGTCTCGGCGTCAATGGAAGGCAAGCCTGAGCTGCGATCAACGCCTTCGGGTGATGCTGTGCGCTCAATAAACGGAACAACCGTTATTTGATGCCACCCTTCTTTAAGCCATTTATTGGCAGCCGCTTTTACGGCTTTAGGTGTACTCTGCCCTAGCTCTTCTAGTTCTGTTTTGAAGTAGTTAGGATCACCAGCAATAAACTCACCACTGGCAAGTGTATCGGCTTTACCGCCAAAGCCACCTACCTCTTCAAGCCCTCGAATAATAGAAGCACGTCGCTTAGTCGACACCAATTTAACTTCATCTCTGCTTGGCCCTTCACGCAAAAATTCGCTAATGACTTTATCGATCTCTTTTTCCACTTTAGCAACGTCAACGCCATCTTTTACGTCCACAGTTACACCAAAAATGGACGCCATTTGCAGCTCGTAGTTAAATACCGACGCATTGGTGGCAATTTGTTGGTCGTATACCAATTCTTTATATAGTCGAGAATTTTTGCCATCTCCCATGACACTGGCGGCAATGAACAAGTCTGTTGCGGTTGAAGAGGTATTTTCCGGGGAAACCCAAAGGCGGTAAATACGCGATTGTGGCACTTTATCTTGGATAATTTCGCGAGTGTTTGCACTGCGCTTCGGTACCCATGCTTCCCATTTAGACAGTGCTGGTCCCGGCTCAATATCGGCGAAGTATTTATTAACCAGAGGTTTGGCTTCTTCAGCATTAATGTCGCCGCTTAGCACTAATATTGCGTTATTCGGGCCATAATATTGATTGAACCAGCCTTTTACATCGTCTAATGACGCTGAGTTAAGGTCTTCCATCGAGCCAATCACCGTATGGTGATAAGGATGCTCATCTGGAAATAGACCTTCAAAAATGTGGGTAAATACGCTTCCATAAGGCTGGTCTTCGCCTTGGCGTTTCTCATTTTGAACAACACCCCGCTGTTCATCTAATTTCTCTTGTGTAACCGCACCTAATAAATGCCCCATACGGTCTGATTCCATCCACAGAATACGGTCAAGAGCAGGCGTTGGAACGGTTTGAAAATAGTTTGTTCGGTCAAAGTTCGTGGTACCGTTTAAGCCGGTAGCTCCTGCTTCTTGAAGCGGCCCGAACCACTCATCATCATAGTTCTCCGTGCCATTGAACATTAAGTGTTCAAAAAGGTGCGCAAACCCTGATTTCCCGTTTGGCTCGTCTTTTGAGCCCACTTTATACCAAACCGCCACTGCAACTACAGGGGCTTTGCGGTCTTCGTGAACAATTACAGTTAACCCATTATCGGTAGTGAACTTTTCGTAATCGATATTTATGTCGTTTTTTGCAAACGCTGAGCTTACCAGCGTGCTACTTACTGCCAGCACACCTACACTTAGTTTTAAGCGTTTGGTGAGATGCTTAAGTACAGTCATGTCGTCATCCTTAATCTTATTATCTGTGCTGAACACCAGAATGTGTCAGGCATCATAAGGCGGCTTTACGCCAGTACTAAACATAAATCAATCTAACGGTTTATAAAGGGCTCTGGGGCAAAAAACTGTAACGGATTGTAAAAAAGAGGAAAATCGACGAATGGATAATTATCTTTAGTAGAAAGTGGCAAAGAAAGCCGCAATTATATTGCGACTAACCGTGCCCAAAGTGCTTTTACTTGTTTTGCATCATTACTCTCTAACTCGTTGTTAGCAAAAGCATTATCAAGGCTTTCGAGCATTTTCTCATTAAGCAGCGCAACGGTAGCGTCTTCTTGCATTTCTAGTTGGCGTGCCTCTACCGCGAAATGACCTTGCAAGTAGCTGGCAATAAACAATTCATCATCACTACCGTGATTTACCACATCATCAAGCGATGCCTCAATATCTGCGATGGCGTTAACGACACTTTCTGGTGCTGCAGCAGGTGGTAACACGTCTTACTCCTTTCTGTTGTTGATTTAAGTTCTTTATCTCTAAATTTTCAGTTCGAGATAAAACTCGTTGTTTTCAAGGCAATCAATTGGCTTTGGTATATGGCGCAATGCCTTTAGTTAGCTTGGCAGAGCACTTTATCTTTATAACCTGTGATAACCGTAAACGCGCCTGCGAGTTCTGCGTCCAGCGCTGCATCGCTTGAGTCTAATCTAAGCGGTTTGCCGTTTAATGCCTGTAGTTTTTGTTTAGTGGCAACAATAAGCATATTTTGTTTGCCGATTTGTCGGATAAACGCTGGGCTTAACTGTTGATTTCCGCGCCCCAATATGTGGCCCTGCCCCCCGATAACCGTCAAAATGACTTTGGTGGGTTTGTTTTGAGTCAGCGCAATCAGTTCACTGGCAGTCACGTCACTTGCGATTAACTCGCCTTGTTTAACCACGTCCACACCTAACAAGGTGTTGTCTAAGCCAAGAAAGTCCATAACCGCACCAACAGTTGAGCCCGATCCCATGACGAAATAAGTGTTAGGTTCATCGTCCATAATTTCGTTCACATAAGCGGCAATATCATCAAGCACTAGAGCCTCGTCTTCTTTGCCGCCCATTTTTACTGCTTGAACGTAAGTGAGTTCAGCGGGTACACGCATTTCACCATAATGTTTGGCAATAACCTTTCCGTCGCGAAAGGCGTTTTCGTCAATATCTCTGACTTCAGCGTCCATTTCACTTACAAGCTCGCCTGCGATCATTTGGCTTACTACCTGACCTGCCGCTGTTGGCGAGACACAGTAAACGCCAGAGTGAATTTTACAACCTGCAGGAACACCTAACACGGGGACCTGAGTCCCCACTACGCTACAAATATTTCGCGCGGTTCCATCGCCACCAGCAAACAACAGCAAGTCGACGCGAGCATTTACCATGGCCTCAGCTGCGCGCTCTGAGTCTTCGCCTTCGGTTTGCTCGGCATTAGCTGTATAAATGACTTCATAAGGAATACCTAGAGATTCACACACGGTTTCTCCCATGTCGCCTGAGGCTGTAACCACCGTGAAATGGCCTGACAACGCTTCTAGAATGCTGAGCGCTTTAGCCATTTTTTCGTTAGCTTTCTTCTCTGCGCCCAAAGCAAGGGCTTTTTCACGAATTTTAGCACCGTCGCTGCCTTTAAGCGCAAGCGCTCCGCCGATGCCGGCGAAGGGGTTAACTAAAACGCCTAGCTTGAATGTGGGTTTATGATCAGACACTGATTGCGTGGCGCTAACTTGACTCATTCAGCAACAACTCCTATCCCGCTACGTGTTTCGCTTCTTTCAAAATCTGTGGGCGCATTTCCTGCTGTACTGCAGGGTGAAGCAGACAACTTGCTTTTACCAAACACAGATGACAGCGCTTGTATAAAGCGTTCAGCTCGGGGCGGAAAGCCCTCAGTTTTATAACATTTAAGCTGAGCGGCTACACTGCGGGTAAAGCCTTCTCTGTCGGGCTCAGCACCATCTAAGTTATCCGTGCTCACCTGAAATTTTCTTCCCGCCGCTTCTGTAAACGCCCACTCAATGGCTTGGGGCTTAATTTCTACTTTTTCAAATTCGGCTTGCTGCGCTGCATCGCGTCCATCTGGGCAATACCAGTAACCGTAATCCTCTAATAGTCGACGCTTTTCTCCCGCAATACACCAGTGCGCTACTTCATGCAGAGCACTTGAAAAAAATCCATGGGCAAACACGATTTGATGGTAAGGCTTTCCACTGCCCGCTGGGATGTAAACGGGTTCGTTATCACCTAAAACCAAGCGTGTATTAAAATCTTTAAATGTAGTATTAAACAACGCAATTAACGCCGGAACATCAGCGTCTACTTCTGAGCGAGCGGTACTTGCTGGCGCTTGCTGGTGTACGCGCACGCTCTCACTTGCTAGGCTTTCAACTTCAGCACTTTTTGTTTCGGTATGTTTAGTATCAAGGCTTTTAATTTCAGAGCTCTGAGTTTCAATTTTGTCAAACAGAGTGTGACTACCGGCGATATTCATAACGACTAATAAATTCTACATAAGAGAGCTAAATCAATGGCGGTGGAGTATACCAGTAAAACTTTGTCTTCTCACTTGAAAGGCTTGCTTGCTTAGGTCAATCTAGGTTTACAACAGAGAACAAGCCACATTAGCTTAACAGGGAGTTTGTCATTTGGCGCAAGAAATAATTAAACACATTCATCGAGTAAATGCCCTTCGTGACTTAGCCAATCAGTTGGGGGTAATGCCTATCATTCATCAACTGCAACATTGGCAATGCGAACGCTTACTGGTCACTCACGACGACTTGGCAAAGCAAAAGCGCTATCAAAAAGCCATGGCATTTTTTGTAGATGAATTGTATGGCCCAAAAGACTTTAGCCAGCGGGACGCTGATCTAGTGAGAGTCATACCAAAGCTCGCAAAAGTGCTGCCCGATAAAGCCATGAACGCCATGGACGATGCATTATCATTAAATGCATTGTCGTTTGATTTAGATATGGTGATGGCTCAGTATCTTCAAAGCCATTTTCCCGGCGAGCCCATCAACCGTGACAACTATGCCCTTGCTTATCGTAATGTGGGCAGGATTGAAGATAGAGAGCATCAAATCGACATAATTGCCCATTTGGGCGATCAACTTGCCGACGTAACAAAAATTCGTGGTATAGGTATGCTGATTTCGCTATCCCGTCGCCCGGCCAAATTAGCCGGCTTACTTGCCCTACATGAGTTTTTAGAGCGCGGCTTTAATGCATTTAAAGCACTCGGTGATGTGCAAAGCTTTATACAACCCGTATTAGCAAGAGAAAGAGCGATAATGCAATTACTGTTAAGTGAAGATTTGACCTTACCAGAAGATAATCCATTGCCTGAGGTATAAGTTGCAAAAACAGATGTGCAAAAACTGGTGTTCGAGAACAACGGCGCTAAGCCAATGGCAATGAAGTAGCTAGGATAAGAACAAGATATATGAAAGAGGAAGAGGTTTGAGCTCCACCACGCTAAATTGGATGTTAGACACCCCCTATGTTCAGCAATGGCATATCGATGAAACACACATCGATCACTATCAGCACGTGAACAATGTGGCGTACCTATCGCAGCTAGAAAGCCTAGCTTGGACACATTCAAACGCACTTGGCTTACAGTTTGCCGATTATCAAGCGCTAAACCGTGGGATGGTAATAAAACGTCACGAGCTTAACTACCACCTGCCAACTCATCTTGGTGACAGGTTAGAATGCGCTACTTGGATAGTGCATTGCGACAGTAAGCTGACTTTGAAACGCCAGTTTCAATTTATCTGCCCAAAGCGCAACAAAACCGTATTTGATGCCATAACCACATTCGTGTGCGTTAGCCTTGATACTGGCGCCCCAAAGCGGATGCCTGAACAATTCGTAGACATATACGGCAAGGCGTGTGTGGCATAATGAAAACGTGGCTAGCGATAGTGCTTTCGCTCTTCCTTTTTGTGTCGCTAGGCATAAACGTTTACCTGTGGCTTAGTTTAAAGCAGCACAATGATAAAGCTTATGCAATAGAGGCCAGTTATGATCATCGTTTAGAAAGTGACAAGCACTTAGAAGCCCAGGCACAGTTGAAAGATGAAGAGCAGCACACCTCTTCACCACTCGTTAATCAAGACCAAATAGAATCACTGACTACCCTACTCAATAACGAGCAATATGCGTTGCTCACCACAGAGCTTACAAACCTTTTAAAAAATGACCCGCTTAACGAATCGCTACTGTTACTTGAAGGTGAACTGATTGAAATGACGAAGCCTCTTTCAACGGCGATAGTGCACTATTACGACTTGACTGAACTGCCTCTTTCAAACGAAACAATTACGTTTATAGATACAAAAATTGCCACTTTATATCAACAGGCGCAGACGCAGCTGAGTCAAGACGAACAATGGGAGTTGGTCGCAAGGTTAAATGAGCCATTGTATCAGCGAATACCCGATGCTAAGCACTATACCCTAAACTTGGCTGAAGCGTACGCTTACCAGCAAAAGCTTACGCTAATGGAAGATGTGCTCGCCGCTCTGCCGTTAAATGATAGAGACGCCAATATCATTCGCGATAACGCCTATGAAATGCGCGATATGGCCAGTGCGGACACCACGCCAAGCAACATCGAAGTTGAACCTACGAGTCTGGACGCTGCTCGGTATCAAACACGCGTAGCCCTTGAACGCATCGGCGACCAATACCGCCTTGAAGCAAAGGCGCTTAACCAAAAAGCCAACATGATTTTGGATACGGGTGCCAGTATTACAGCAATATCGTCGCGATTATTTGCTCGCTTGGGCCGTATGCGAAACCTCACGTTTATTGGTAACTTTAATGTTAGAACGGCGTCCGGAACCATAGAAGCGTCGTTGGTACAAATACCGCGCTTTTACTTCGCGGGCTACGAGTTCAGCGATGTTTCTGCCATCGTGCTACCCGAAGACGCCCTACCCGATGCCGACGGGTTATTGGGAATGAACGTTTTAGGACAGTTTGACTTTGCAATAATGCCCCAGTCTAGCGAATTAATTTTAACTGAGCGTAACGAGTAACGTTTTCGCCAATTTAAGCGTGCTATGCGAAAAACAATAATGTGTTAAAGTGTGACCGGTTATCACTAGTATTCATGGATACAGCAGTGCCAAGGTTGTTTTTTCTTTTCGTTTTATTAACGCTTGCAACAAATATCTCTGTTGTTGCGCAAGCACAAGAGGCAGCAAATTGCGTAAACTGTCACAAAGAGCAAGTTGAAGAGTGGAAAGTATCTGATCACGCTAAAGCGATGGACCATGCTACCAACTCATCAGTACTTGGTAACTTTGACAACTCAACTATTAAACACTTCACACAAACTGCGCACTTTTTCAAAAGCGGTAGCGAATTCTTCGCAAAATTAACAGAGGGCGGCATTACAACAACCTACCCCATCACCTACGTTTTTGGGCACTATCCGCTGCAGCAATATCTAATAAAAACGCAGAACGGGCAATTTCAGGTTTTTCCCTTCTCGTGGGATGCACGTAACAAGAAAGAAGGCGGTCAACGTTGGTACCCTAATTATCCATCAGAAGATATAGCGACCAACGACAGGTTGCACTGGAAACAACCTATGCAAAACTGGAACGGTATGTGTGCTGACTGTCATTCTAGCGGCTTAACGCGTAATTTTGATGCCGACACCCTTTCGTTTAACAGCCAGTTTGATGAAATTAACGTCTCATGTAAATCTTGCCACGGCGATATGTCGTTACACACTGATGTGTATAGTAGCGAATTTGCAAAAAGCGTCGCCAAACATAACCGCCTAAGTGGGCGTGTTAGTGAATCTCACATAAATTCAGCTGGCAAGCCCGCCATTAAACCTCACACGTTATCCCGAACTGAGCAAAAATCGTTAGGAAAATGGTTATTGAAAGAAGGGGCTAGTATTGCGCTTTGGCATGAAGAAAAAGATGGTGAGTTTGTTCCCGCTTCCCGGGACAATTCGTTTATGGATACTTGCTTTGCCTGCCATTCACTTCGCAGTGCGCTCACAGATGGTATCAAACCACAGCAGTCTTTCTTAGACCAATTTTCCCCTTCTCTGCTGTTATCGCCGTTGTATTTTGCTGACGGACAGATACGAGAAGAGGTGTTTGTCTATGGTTCCTTTTTACAGAGCAGGATGTATGAGGCAGGCGTTAACTGCCTCGACTGTCACAATCCACACTCTATGAAGCTCAAAGTAGAAGGTAACGATTTATGCTTACAATGCCACTCTGCTGCCACATATCAAGGAGAAACACATTCCAAGCATGCTGAAAATAAAGAGGCTAATCAGTGTGTAAGCTGCCATATGCCCAGCCGCACTTACATGGGGGTTGATGCAAGGCGAGACCACAGTTTCAGTATTCCAACCCCGCACATATCCGCTCAAACGGGGGCCCCCAACGCATGTTTAAATTGCCATGACAAAGATAATGCATGGGTATCGAAGCAACTAACGCAATGGTACGGAAGAGATTCTTTGCTAAGTAGTATTGAAGAAGATTACGTGTCACTTATGCATGGCATTAATTTAAGCAATCAAGCTATATTACGTATCGCACATTCAGCATCGTTGCCAGTGATAAAACGCGCAACGGCATTAACTATGCTGCCTACAACAAACCGGCCGCTGGCAGACAAAGATTTACAACATTTCATTGAAAGTACGGAGCCGCTGCTTCGATTGGGGGCAGCTCAAGCGGGTCGTGCGCTTCCGCTTCCCGAACGGATGAAATCTTATGTAAATCTACTTGATGACAAATATCGAGCCATTCGCATAGCGGCGGCAAACAACTTCGTTGGATCAGACTTAAAGATCAAGAGCTTTCAGAAAGCGTTAAACGAACTCACGCTATCAAATACGATAAATCAATGGCGTGGTGAAGGCAGCCTGAATCAAAGTTTAATTGAATACCAGCTTGGTAATATTGATCAAGCAGAAGTATTACTCAAGCAAGGCATTAATGTAGATCCATACTTTAATGCCAACTATATAAATCTTGCTGAGCTTTATCGTGCTCAACATAAAACACATTTAGAAAAGCAGACCCTATTAGATGGGATAGAAAATATGCCCAAGAGCGACTTGTTACATTACTCCTTGGGCATGTTTTATATTCGAAATCAAGATAAGCCAACTGCGATTACTTACTTTAAAAAAGCCACAGCACTTGCACCGGATAATCCACAAAATTGGTATATCTATGCACTTGCACTAGATAGTATCGGTGAAACGCAAACAGGGCTTTCCCTCTTAAAAGAAATTGTTGTGAATAAACCCGACAGCTCTTTAATTAACTTAGGCTTGTCCTTATCCCGAAAACTCGGCGATGAAGGCTCAACCCGCTTTTTTCAATCAAGAATGAGACAGTAGACTGCTCACCTAGTTTGAATAGTAGGGGTTCTATATTTAGTAACCAAGTGGTCTTAATTTCAACCGTTATTTAGCGTTAGTTAATACTAAAGGAAATGTCTCAAACGTCACGCCTTCATGTCCTGTTTTCATAAAGTTGCGGATATTGGCGTGGTCGTTACCATCGGGGTTCTTAAGTACGTCTTCACGATAAAAGCGCCCAAACAAAGTCAGTGTTTGTGTTTGATTTAGCTTTAAATGCTGGCCAAGTGCGAGCAGCTTGCATGAGCCGTTATTCTGATTCGCTTCGTTTGAAACATCACCATTAGTGAACGCGGTTGGCGTGAAAACAAACCCGCTATCAACGAGCGCGATAACATCGTTAAACTCGATAGTCTCTGGTGAATTGATTACGGTTTGAACTAAGTCTTGAGTGTTGCTAAACGTCATATTTATCTCATTGAAAAAGAAAACGATAATAGCAGGTCTAGGTAACTTCAACAGGCCGAAACAGGTTTGGTTTCGGTATTTTCATAAAAATTACAGCTTTCGGCGGCTAGAAAAAATAAACCCCTCTGAAAAAAGAGGGGTTTATCATCAATCTGAAGCACCTCTTAATGAGGCACTTATATTTCTAACTGCGTTTTTGCGCTAGGTCATTAAACCGCAGCACATACCCGTGTGCCTTGGTCAATGGCGCGTTTAGCATCTAGCTCCAACGCTTCATCGGCACCACCTATTAAGTGATAAGGCATGTTTAAGCCTTCAACAATGTCTCGCATCGGCTCTTGGCCTGCACAAATGATAATGTTATCGACCGGCAATACTTGGCTGTTGCCATCAACCGTAATATGAAGCCCTTCGTCATCGATTTTATCGTAGCTTACGCCTGGGATCATGGTCACTCCTTTGGCCAGCAAGCCTACTCTGTGCGCCCATCCCGTTGTTTTACCCAATCCGGCTCCTACTTTTGTTGTCTTGCGTTGCAATAAGAAAATCTCTCTTGGTGACGGCTCTGGCTGCGGCTTAACTCCCTCAATACCTGCCCGAGCCGAAAAGGTCATATCAATGCCCCACTCTTTCATAAATGCAGGGATATCTTGGCTTGGTGTTTCTTTGCCATGAGACAAGTACTCAGCGGTATCAAAACCAATACCACCAGCACCGATAATAGCCACTTTATTGCCAACGGGTTTCTTTTCCTTCAATACTTCGATATAGGTCAGCACTTTTTCGTGCTCAATACCTTCAATCGCTGGCGTACGGGGTTTTATACCTGTTGCAACCATCACTTCATCGAAACCTTCATCGTTTAGCGCAGCCGCATCAACGTAAGTATTCAATTTGAGGGTAATATTTTTATGAAGCTCTATCTGGCGCTTAAAATAACGCAGTGTTTCGTAGAACTCTTCTTTGCCCGGAATCTGTTTGGCAATATTAAATTGCCCACCAATTTCACTAGATGCATCGTAAATCACAACGTCGTGACCACGCTCGGCAGAGGTCACTGCCGCTGCTAATCCCGCTGGGCCTGCACCTACCACTGCGATACGCTTTTTGGTTTCTGCTGGCTTTACGTTAATTTCAAGCTCGTGACACGCACGAGGGTTCACCAAACAACTGGTCATTTTGCCATTAAATACATGGTCAAGGCAGGCTTGGTTACAGCCAATACAGGTATTGATTTCATCGGCTTTATTTTGCTGGGCTTTGCGCACAAAATCAGGGTCGGCCAAGAACGGACGTGCCATAGACACCATGTCTGCATCGCCACGAGACAACACTTCTTCAGCAACTTCAGGCGTGTTAATGCGGTTTGACGTAATAACAGGAATAGATAACGCTTCACGGAATTTCGCCGTTACCCACGTAAATGCCGCACGCGGTACTTTAGTGGCAATGGTAGGGATGCGCGCTTCATGCCATCCAATACCGGTGTTAATGATAGTTGCACCAGCTTTTTCAATTTCTTTGCCAAGCTGCACGACTTCATCATAAGTAGAGCCACCTTCCACAAGATCTAGCATTGATAAGCGATAAATAATGATGAAGTTCTTACCTACCGCCTCGCGCACGCGGCGCACCACTTCAATAGGCAAGCGGATGCGATTTTCGTATTCGCCACCCCACTCATCGTCGCGATGGTTTGTCCGTCTTGCAATAAACTGATTGAGGAAATAGCCTTCAGAACCCATGATTTCAACACCATCGTAACCCGCGCGCTGAGCTTGGGTTGCGGCAGTGATGAAATCTTTAATTTGCTTCTCAATCTCGTCAGCTTCGAGTGCCTTGGGCTTAAACGGATTGATAGGCGCTTGTACCGCTGAAGGTGCAACAAGCTTAGGACTATACGCATAGCGCCCCGTGTGCAGAATTTGCATACAGATTTTGCCGCCTGCAATGTGCACCGCGTCAGTCACTTCTTTGTGGTTTTTAACCGCTTCGTCTGTATCTAAACGAAACGTTGACGGGTGAGTAGCGCCTTCTTCATTTGGCCCAATACCACCGGTAACGATAAGACCTACGCCACCTCTGGCACGTTCGCCATAGAATGCCGCCATGCGTTTGTGGCCGTCGGGTAATTCCTCCAAGCCCGTGTGCATAGAGCCCATGAGCACGCGGTTTTTAAGGGTAGTGAAGCCTAAATCTAACGGGCGGAACAAATGTGGGTAAACGGGATGATCGGTAACGGTCTGATTCATGATACATTCCTGAAAGTCGTTTTGGCTTTATAAAAGCCGTTAAAAAGCCTGTTTAAATATTCTTATTAGATGCGTTTCTGTTTTAGAAACGCTTTTTAGCTAAGTGCTTACATAATTTAACTAGCTACTTAATTTATGTAATAGAAGTGATGTCGCGCACCAACCTTAACGTATGCTAATCACCATTGAGCCATCAAAGAGCCATGAGCTACAAGGAAGACGCGCTTTCAACCATACACTTAAGAATTCATTTTCTTAATCGCTGGATGCAAAGGCGGATATTCCGGCAGCGTTTTGGTTTTCTGTGCTTCCATGGCTTTAAACACGTCTTCCATTTGGAACATGCCCGCCTGCCATGTGGCCATATAGGTCAAGCTTTCTGCCACCGTATGTTCTGCCGCGTAATTAATCATAGTCTTGGTGCCTGAAACCGCGAGCGGCGAATTCATTGCAATCTGCTGCGCTATTTTCATTACCGCGTCTAGCATGGAAGTTTGGTCATCGAATACCTGATTTACAAAGCCAAGTTGCTGCGCTTCTTCGGCACCAAAGTTACGCCCGGTGTAAGCCAGTTCTTTAACAATACCAATAGGAATAAGCTTTGGTAGGCGTTGAAGCGTACCGACATCTGCTGTCATACCCAACTGTGTTTCTTTAATAGTGAAAAAAGCGTCTTGGGTGCAATAGCGCATGTCGCATGCACTAAGTAAATCTACTGCACCACCAATTGCCCCGCCCTGAACTGCACCAATAACCGGCATACGTGCCTGCTCTATGGCGGTAAAGCTATCTTGAAGCAACATTACCATACGGCGCATGCGCTCAGCTCTGCGCGATGGGTCGCCCTTAAAGTCTTCTTTCATATTCAGGAACACCGATAAGTCCATACCGGCAGAGAAATGCTTACCTGTAGATGAAATAACAATGACCCGTGCGTTTGCTTGAGCGTCTATTTCACGAATAGCCGCTGGTAGCTCTGTCCAGAACTCTGGGATCATGCTGTTCATTGCGTCGGGGCGGTTTAGTACTACGTGGGCAATATGGCCTTCTTGTTTTACTTCTAATGTAGAGTACTTCATGGTTTGCGCTGTCTCCTTGGGCTGTTCCTGTTAACAAATTTGCAAACTAGACAGCGTCAAGATAAAAGGCTATGTTGACAGTGTCAAGATAAAACGTTATCTATTCGTCTCAATTTTGAAAATGGAAACATCGGGTTTATGGCTAATGCAGTACAAAGCTACCATCACGGCGATTTACGCAGTGCGCTGATAGAAGCGGCTACAGCGCGTTTGTCTGAACACGGCGTGGATAGTTTATCGCTTAGAAAGCTGGCAGAAGATGCCGGGGTGTCGCGTACTGCACCCTACCACCATTTTAAAGATAAAAGCGCTCTGCTAAGTGCCATTGCAGCGAAGGGCTTTAGCGACTGGCATAGCGCAGCAAAACGCATTTTTGATCAAGAAGACAAAACGCCGAAGGCGCGTTTTCGCGAATTTGTGCACGAATACATTGGCTACGCTGCCGACAATCCCGAGATGTACGAATTGATGTTTGGTCGCACTATTTGGCAAAATCAAGCGGCAACCAATGACCTGAAAGACGTTGCATTCCCTTGTTTTCAGTTTCAAGTAACCATGACGCGCTATTGGCAAGAGAAAGGCTTGCTACCGAATAATCAGGACGCGCTGAGACTCGCACAGGTTACTTGGGGCACGTTACACGGGATTGCGCGATTGCTTATAGATGGTATTTACGCAGACAGCAGTCATATCGACGAAATGTGTGATTGTGCAGCGGATTTGTTTATGCAAAAGCAAGTATAATACGCTTTATCAATACAAATGCCCAAATACGGCTTTGTGCATTAACGGCGCCAAAAGGGGTTAGCGGCCTAGTGCGTTTAACTGCCTAAACGGGAAAATAAACCACAGCAAATGAATGGCTCAGAGCCGATGAACAGCCAAAGCGAGACAAAGTCTCGCTTTTTTTGTTTAATTACGCCGATTCTACATTAGCTAAAGAAACAGGCTGTCCTTCGTGCGTTGCTTTAATAAACTCTGCAGCGCGCTCAGCAATCATAACCGTTGGCGCATTCGTATTCCCTCCAATGAGGCTGGGCATCACTGAGGCATCTACTACTCTAAGGCCTGCAACACCTCTAACCCGCAATTGAGTGTCGACCACGGCCATTTCATCATCATCGCTGCCCATTTTGCACGTACCAATTGGGTGATAAATGGTTTCAGCGCGCTCGCGTAAAAATTCTAAAATTTCTTCATCTGTTTGTACATCATCCCCGGGGTATAGCTCACTGCCTTGGAACTTATCAAAGTCTGGTGCCGATAGCAGCTTACGGGCAATGCGCACGCCTTCAATCATGACTTGCTGATCTTCCTCGGCAGACAAATAGTTCGGGTCGATAAGTGCCTGGTCAGCTGGGTGGTTACTTTGCAGCGAAATAGTGCCGCGACTTTTAGGGTATAAACAGCATACGTGTAAGCCATAACCGTAACCAAATGCCAACTGTCTGCCATGGTCGTTTAAGATTGCAGGCAGGAAATGGAATTGAATGTCAGGGCCTTGTGTCGCTAAGCTTGAGCTAACAAAACCACCGGCTTCAGCTATATTCGATGAAAAAATGCCCTTGCGCCTAAATACGTAGTCTGCGGTGGCTTTTACATAGGAAGGTAATGCTCCCAATGCCACGGCATAACCCTCTCTAACTTTACAAGTATACTGTACAATTGCATCAAGATGGTCTTGTAAGTTTTGGCCCACGCCTGGCAGGTCTTGCTGTACAAATATCCCCTTTTCTTCTAGCTCTGCTCTGGGTCCTATACCCGAAAGCATCAGAAGTTGTGGTGAATTAATTGCGCCGCCACACAGGATAACTTCGCTTTTAGCAAAATAGCGGTTCACTGCCCCCTTTTCACGTACCTGGACACCGATAGCACGCCCTTCTTTCAATAATACTTTTTCGGCTGCAACTCTAGTAAGCACCGTTAAATTGTTGCGATGCTTTGCCTGCGTTAAATATCCTTTCGCCGTTGAACAGCGCTGCCCGTTGGCCTGAGTGACATGGTAGTAGCCTAACCCTTCTCTGTCATCTCGGTTAAAGTCGTCAAGCTGTTGATAGCCTGCAAACGAAGCCGAGTTTACGAATGCGTCTGACAGCACGCTGGTATGTCTAAGCTTGCTAACGTTTAAAGGTCCGCCTGTAGCGTGATACTCATCGGCACCCTCTTCAAAATTCTCAGAGCGTTTGAAATAAGGCAGTACATCATCAAACGACCAGCCCTCGGCGCCCTCTTCGTTGGCCCAGCGGTCATAATCTTCTTTTTGACCGCGTATATAGCACATTGCGTTAACCGAGCTGCTGCCACCCAACGTTTTGCCGCGGGGCCAGAACAGCTCTCTGTCATACATCTCTTTTTGAGGGGCCGTGTGATACCCCCAGCCGATCCCTTCAAACCTACTAAGCAGAGACAACCCAAACGGGATATGAATAAGTGGATTAGTATCCTTTGAGCCAGCTTCTAATAGCAAAATATCTAATGCAGGATTTTCCGATAATCGAGTGGCAAGCACCGCCCCCGCAGAACCGCCTCCTACAATAATGTAATCGTATTTGCTGAGTACTTCGCTCATTTTGCCAACTCCTTGAGGGCAGACACTTCAAATGTTAATAAAACGTTGTGGTACGACCAGATTACCAAACAACACTTCGCTAAGAAAAGACTTAAATTGTAAGATTTAAAAAATCTAATAATCCTGATAACTTAAGTGATGTATCGGTATTACCCTTATCCAACACTAGCTAACTACAAGCCATCGCCTAATAAAATTAGGCTAAGAATAGACGTTGACCAATAACCTTTCGTTTAAAGACAAATGTAAAGTCTACCTAGCACATTGGCTTGTGAAATGGGGTAAACTCACGCACGATGACTTCACAAAGTTAGAACTACAAGCGCTTATAGAAGACAGTTTTCCCTACCCATTCACTTTTGATATCCCCATGGGAGCCGGAACAGTTACCGTGCTCGAGGGAAATATAGCGCTCGATAGTGAAAACAACCGTATTGGTCTACAGTGCCTTGCGGCACTCAATATTGTGGTAGCCATGACGACTATTTATCGCGCCCATGTCATATTTACCGTGTCGGCTTCACCTTATTACGACAAAAATATGAGCACACTCTATTTGACCGATATCGCCACTGACAACGTTACTCTAGTCAACGATGATTACGCGCTGATTAAAGACACACAATTTCTGATGTCTCGCTTTTTTCCTAAAAGTGTTAATTCTTTTCTTGGCGGCTCTTTAAAATCAGCACTATCACTGTTTAGTGCTGGTACATCTGATATGGCAGCAGACTACCTAAAAGTTTATTTATCTGGCTCGAAACAAGCGGTTTTGGACTATCACATTCCTCATATTAACAACGCTATTAAAACGCAAATTAAGCAAGAAGACTTAAGCCATAGAATGCGTAACGACCATTGGCGCGAGGTTTTGTTTTCTAAGGCCGGTCGAAACGTACGTGTAGAAGACGACGTACTGCGCTTTTACCTTAATGAATGACAATACCTAGTGTCTGAAACAAGTACGCTAGTGATCTGAAACAATAGAAACAGGGACGGTATCCACCTGCTCACCAATATCATCAATGTTTAGCCTTGGGTCGTCCACGCTCGCTTCTAGCATATCAAACGCTTCTTCAACATAACGCGCTAAAGGCTGTAGTGATTCAATATTCTTATTGCAGCATACTAAGCCTACATTGGCGGTGCCCGCGTAGGTCATAAGGGTAATATTTACTCCGCCCCCTGGCGTCATTGTGGAAATGGGGTAACAAGCCAAAAGCTCTGCATCTTTTAAATACCGCGTATCTTTTGGTCCCGGTACATTTGAGATTAAGATGTTTGCGATCGGTTTGACTACGCCAGATAGTCTTAACCACTCAAAGACCAGTGCAAGCGATTGAATAACAATGGTATAGCCGCTAAACGCCGCAGGGCGCGCATGCTGTGCCGCATTTTTAACGATACGATGATTCACCACAATCTGACGCAACCTAAGGTAAGGGTCGTTCTCCCCATGAGCTAGCTCTACCGGCACGATAGCTATTTTATTACCAGTGGTTTTCTCGCCGGGTTTACGCAAATTTATTGGCATATTGGTGAATAACGCTTTTTTAAACACCTGACCATGATCTTGTAACAACTTATGCACACCGATATCAAAGGCGCATAGCAACACCTCGTTTGCGGTAGAGCGCGTTCGTCTCGCAAGGGCTTTTACCCGCTTGAAGTCTAAGTCCATGGTAGCCACAGCTCTACCTGCTTTGACTTGTCCGGTCAGTACTGTTTTCGTGCCAGTAAAAGGGATAGGCATATAATGTGGGTTCACTCGCAGTACTTTCATAAATATGCGAATGAAAATAATGAGCAAATCGAACGCGGTTTTTAATGCATAGCCCACCCCGACTAAGCGCTTGTAAAAACTCACCGAGTCTCTGCGCTTATGACGAAGCCGCTTTACTGCCCACACTGGCGTAAACTTTGTTTCGTGAGAGTTAGAAACATAACCGGCCTGAAACCAACGCACTAAGGTTGCACCGTCGCCATACATGTGGTGAACCCGTGCATAAATGGCAAATGTTTCGCTATTATCGTCAAAAATAAAATGGTATTGCCACAAAGGTTTGTCAGGATCTAGCCGCGATGCATGTAACCTTGCAACGAACGCGTCAAGCGCCTCTCGGTTTGTAATATCTGCCACTCGATGAATTTGCACATGATAGTCCATGTTTAGCTTTTTGACCGGCGTAAACCCAACAGGGTAACCTAGCACCGTCTTCACCGCACAGTTGAACGGAGAGGTAGCCCGAGCAAAACTTCTTATTTCTTGAAATAACTGAAACACATATTCAGTACTTTTTGCCCCTTTTGGAATAGCGAGTAGCTGCAAACAAGCAACATGTTTTGGGTTCTCGTCTGACTCTGTTATCCAAAATGACTTATCTAAGAAACTGAGCGTTTTAGCCATTACTATTCCTTTACGCGAAGTCGAGGGGGGACGGGGTTGAGGCATTTCTCACAAAGTCATGAGAATGCAGCATCTGTTCTAGCTGTTGCTTTTGTTCATCAGACAGTGCCAGTCTTGGCAATACACTCACCATCATGAGTGACAGGGCATGATACCGCTGCATTGTGCTATCCATATGACTGTTTAATTCATCAAACTGACAAGACTGGGTAATAATCAAGGATATTAAATCCACCATGAGTGCCCTATCTGCCTTAGAACCAATGAAAATGTTCCGCTTTGATAGTGACTCAAAAAGAAAAGCTAATTGTTTATTTAAGCTAGATAGTATGTGCCGTCTAGGCCGCACTATACTCGGGTATTTTTCCGCCAAGTCAGCTGGACTGCGATAAAAGAAGCGAAATACATGAATGCTATCGATAAGCAAATACAAGTAGTACATAATTTCTTCAGGGTGAAGCGTATCGAGTTTCTCTCGATTTAGCATTTTCTGCATTTGTTGTTCATGCATTTTCATCAACGCACTAACAAGGCTGTCTTTACCTTTAAAGTGGTAATAAAGGTTTCCCGGACTAATATCCATTTCGACGGCGATATCAACACTGGTTACTGTGTTTTCACCATGCTCGTTAAATAACGTTAGCGCGGTGAGCAGTATTTTCTGCGCGGTCTTCATAATTTAGTCCACTCCTTCGCCAACCCAGTACGTTAACTTTTATTCATGAAACACGTTACATAAACACCAAATAAAGTTGGGCAACACCAGCTACCATACCTAAAATAGCGCCCGTTACGATGAGTTTCCACTCATCCTGCTGATAAGCTGGGCGCAACACCCCTTCGAATTCTTCAACACTCAGTGCCTGCATGCGTTCACTCAAATCGTGTCCTATCTGCATCGCGTTATTGGCATAATCAAAGGCATAAAGTAAATATTTATCAGAATTATCAAAGATCTGACGTACTGCCAGTGCCTTCATTTTGTGGTAATTTTCTGACCCCACACCCAATGCGAAATACGGCTGTGCGATGGCAACATAGCGTTCAATAGCGTCATTAACATGAAGTTCAATAAGCTCTAGAAGCTGGGCGGAACCTGAGCCATGTAAAATTACATGAGTGATGTTCTTAGGCGTTATCAGCTTTTCTTCAATAATGTTTGAATAGACTTCAGACACTTCCTTTTGACGCTTTAAAAACATACCTTGAATAGTAATAGGCCCCAGTCTTCTTGGGCGTTTAGGCTCAAATATGATCTTGATAGCAATCCAGTTTGTGGCATAACCTACAAGCAGTCCACCTAACGGCAAAATCCACCATGCTTGGTAGAAATACCAAAGTAGCATGGTAGGCAAACCAAACAAAAAGCCAAAATAAAAGCCAGAACGCACGATAAACGGAAACTCTTTACTGCCTGCCGTTAAGAAAATTTCATTAACGAGTTCAGGTGCATTAACCAGCTGCTCTACCACCAGTTCTTTAATATCCAGAATTTCTGAAACATTATGCTGAAAGTCGTCCACCATTTTATGAACCACATTGGGAATGTCGTTTTCGATACGTTGGTAAACTAAGTTTTTGCCTTGTACAGGTAAAGCAGCCCAAAGTTGAGGCGCAGATTCTGCCATTACGTCATTAACGACTTTGCGTATAACCTGACTTAGACGGCGCTCAATTGCTTTGGTTAGCTCGTCCGCATCTAAACGCTGAGCTAACTCTTCAACACTAAGCAGTTTACCTAGCACCAGCTCAACCTCAATCTCGGCCATTTGGCGGCGCTTTGCGGGAATAAGGCCTTGCCACCCCAAGAAAGGCTTAATACCAACGAATTCTATGGGGTAAAACATCATTTTTACCGCCAAATAGTTAGTCAGCCACCCAACAACAGCGCTAATTAAAGGAATTGATAGCAGGCTTAGCGTTTCAAAGTTCCATTCCATACTACGAGCATGTGATCCAATTTATTGTTTTCCCTTTCAGGCTACTCAGTGCTTATGAAATGGTCAATGTAAAAAGTGAAATTACTGCTTATTGTTGATTGAAAACAACCAAATGAAAGACTAAAAAATAGAAGGTTCAAATTTAAGTAGTGCATCTAACATGCATCGAGTTTTACATAAGGCAAACGATTAGGTAGTCGATTCTAAATTTACATCGTAGACTCAAACATGTGTTTGAAACGCTGCTCATATTCCGTGCTTGTGGCCTGTATTTTAAAGACATGCAATTCATGAGATCGGCGTTTTTAATGAACACTATCGTTTGCTGGTACTTTCAGGCCTGTGTACTTTTAAATGCGTAGAAGCGACAGTCCTCATCAATTAAAAATAGGTACTCGTCATGGCAGTATTCGACTTGCGGTTAAAAAAGCTTGAACACGAAATCGAGCATGCAGGCAATTATGATGAATATGAAGCCGCGTGCTTAGCACACGACGCGTTGTCGGGTGCTGATGAATGGAAGGCCGAAGATGCTAGCAATGACTACGACTACAAACTTATTCGCAAACGAGTTCAGCGTCTGCAGCTTGCCAGAGGTAAAGGTGATTTGCACGCGCTTATGTCTATTCTACACGAAGGGCTGCACGGCAATTTAGGCAATATCGCCAACCCTGTATTACTTACCCAATGTAAAATAGGCACTAAATATCTTATCGAACAATTCATTGATGAAGTGATCTTGGCGTTGGAGCACATTTACCACGCCGATGAACAAAACGTAGACTTCTACGAAAAGCTGTCATTTTTTGAAGAAACCGCACACGCGTTTGGGAGAAGCTGCCTTATGCTTTCAGGTGGCGCGGGTTTAGGCTTTTTCCATGCTGGCGTAGTTAAATCGTTAAATGAAAAAAACCTGCTACCCACCGTAGTGTCTGGTTCTAGTGCTGGGTCGATCATCGCAGCCATGTTAGGCACGCGAACACACGACCAATTACTGGAAGCGCTTAGTGCCGACTTTATTTACGAGACGTTCAAACACTGGCGAAGCTTCGCTGGCGTTGGAAAAAAAGGGCTATTCGATAGCTCAGTACTCGAAAATGCGTTGATTGAACTGTTCGACCTCACAACGTTTGAAGAGGCTTTTAAAAAAACAGGGCGACACATAACAGTTACCGTCTCTCCCGCCGATCTGCATCAGCATTCGCGGCTGTTAAATGCCAAGACTTCACCCAATGCTATAATTACGCAAGCGGTGCGTGCATCCTGTGCTGTTCCAGTTATTTTTAGTCCAGTCCAGCTAAGAGCGAAAACACCGTCCGGCGACATTGTGCCTTACATTCCCAACCGCCGATTTGCCGATGGCTCGCTGATGGCTGACCTTCCCTTTGAGCGCTTAGCAAGATTGTACGGTGTGAATCACAGTATTGTGAGTCAAACAAATCCATTGGCGGTTCCATTTATTTCTTCAAATCGCATAGATCCTAACTCGCTGTGGGATATGTCGGCGCGTCACCTTGGGCAACTAGCGAAAACCAATAGCATTTTCGCCATTGATATTATCGAACGATTAACTGAGAATAAAAGTGCTAAGCTGGCTATTCATAAAGTTCGGTCTATCATTGATCAGCAGTACGTTGGTAACATCAATATTTTACCCAAGCGCCAAATAAGGAATTTGTCACTGGTGTTGTCTAATCCAACTCTCGCAAGCATTAATCAGTTGATCGTCAGTGGTGAGCGGGCATCGTGGCCGCAACTTGATGTTATTAAAAGAAATACCAACATTAGCGAAAATTTACGGTATCATTTAGGACAATTGAAAAAACGTGAGGCAGTAGAGCTTAGACATGAAGTTAGATAGCGTTTGTGTCGCTTGCCTGTCTAGAATTGTTAACAGCACAACAACGGCAATTCACAGCATCATTTGAAAGGATAACGGTGAGCGCACAAAGCAAGAACCCCGATAGCATTTACACACAACAAGTAAAACAACTTATTAATATGATTCATCCTCAAGAAACGGGTTACGGTTCGGTGTTCGAGGATGCTAGTCACTATTTTTCGCTTACCCCGCCCTTCGAGCAGCACATTGAAGATTTAAAAGCAAAGTTGAAGAAAATTGAAGGGAATAAAAGTAAAGAGACACTTGCAGAGCAACTTACTCAACAAATAGCGAATAGCACGGAGAAGCTTGAAGAAGAGCGCTTAGCAAGACTAGAACGCCTTGACGCTGTAAGCACCAAAATTATCGAGCTTTGTGAGGGTGATAACTGGCAAGAAACGCAACAGCTCAGCGCCAAATTACTCGGTACACTTATGCTGCTCACAAAAGGGTCGGAAGGCAACTTTTCCCGTGTACACATACGCTTAAAACCGCTGTACAAAGCCGTTCTAACATTGCGTTTGGTCGACAGGCTTTTAGAGCGAGACACCATTGCTCACAAGTATTTGTCGAAGTATCGCGAAGCTGCGTCTCGCTTTCGAGGAAACCGTTATTGGCGAGATAAATGGAAAACTGAGCTGGGGCGGCCGCTAATTACCGCAGCATTACTTCAAGATATTGGCCTGCTAAGCCCTGCTGCTCTCACCATTTTAAAAGGGGAAAATGGCGACTTAGATGAATTTCGTCTGTTAGAAGAATCACAGCGAAAAGACCTGCTGAAGCTCAACTATCATTTCACTTTAAGGTACTTATCTCAAGGGTTAGGCCAGCCTAAGTATATAGGAAACAATAAAGATGAAAGAGACCGTTTTATTCAAACCCATCATGAAGCCAGTGAATTTTTGCTGCATCTGGTTAAAGATGCGTTTGTGTCGAAAACGGGCTTGGGAGAAATTATAAAAATCCCTCAAATTTATGTTTCGATTGTACTTTCAACTAAACCTGACTACTCGCGTATGAGCCTACCAAAAGGCTACCTGGTCATTGAACAGCTAGCGAAAAAAGGCGGGTTGGATAAACAATTAGCGCAGGACTTTGTTGAGCTTGTTGGATACTTCCCGCAGGGATTCGGCATTACTTACATACCAATAAATGAAAAAGGCCAAGAAAAAGACCAATACGAGTGTGCAATAGTGATTGGGCTTAACCCTGCTAACCCTGCTGAGCCTTTATGTAGAATCGTAACCAGAAATCAAAAATATATTACTGGCGGTACACAAGAAATTATTCCCAAAGGAAGAAACCTTTATTTTCCAGCAAACAGAAAGAAACTCATGCGCGTGGGGAAAGAAAGGCTAAGCGAAATTATGCGTCAACTGTCGAGCAATTTTACTTCAGACGCACTTGACGATTTAGTACCAAGTTTTTGGGAACCCTATGATTTTTTTAGCTTCAAAAAACATCAGAATTTGTGGGCGAAAAACAACTAGTAGGTAATGAGTATAAATTAAGCGGTGCTTAGGGTCTTTTTTGAGGGCCTTTTATCAACCCTGAGTTTAACAAGAGAGTGCTACTCCCTGAATTTGTGAGTATAAACAGTGCAATAGAGAGTTGAATTCGTGCTCAATGGGTTAAATTTTAATGTTATTCACTTTGCAATACTTTCATATATATCAGCGATTTGTATACCAACACTGATATCAAACCAGCCAAGATTGTAAACATAATATCCATATAGTCTGTTGTTCCCCAGTCTAACTTAGCCTGCATAAACTCATAGACTATTGTACCAAGAATTAATCCTAGCAATATTTTCTTGAAAGCGTATTTAGTAAACATAAATGGCAAAAAAACAAAAAATACCGAAATAAAATTAGGCATTGAGTACAAAGCCGTGCTCAAAAGAATGTTTTCAGGAACAGAACTTCTATATTGCTCAACAAAACCGTCAGAGTAGATTGCGCAAGGAAGACATACACATGCGACCAAAAATGCTTTGTAGTTCATTATCATTCCGAGTAATTGTGGCCTCCTACTAGAAAAGGAGGCCAGCTAAAGTTATAGGCGATTTAACTCAAAGGTTCTGCGCAACCTTCTAACATTGTAATCGTAAGAAGACTTCATCGAAGCCCATGAGTTTTCGGAATATCGGTTAATTCCGGCAGCACCGCCGATACTTTCATATGTATAATTTACTGCTAAACCAACTCCAACCGTGAATTCAACTCCGAAGTGCACCACTCGCTAAAATACTCAGTGCTTCTACTCGTCGTTCTTAGTGGTTTCAGACGAAGCCGGTGTACTTTTAGCCGTGCTTTTGGCCGGTGTAGTTTTGGTACTAGCCGTTGTTTTACGTGCTGTACTTTTAGCTGCCGTTGACTTTGCGGCAGTGCGCTTATTAGCCGTTCCGGTTGCAGCCTTTTTAGTCGAACTAGACGATGAAGCGGTTGTTTTTGCTGTACTCGGTTTGCGGGTGCTGGTAGTAGTTGATGAAGTCGTAGTTAACTTCGCTGAGGCACCTTTAGAGGCTGCTCCCTTAGGGGCAGCTGCCTTACTGGCAGTACTTATCGCTTCGGCTTTTTTCGCCGCCTCTTTCGCCGCTAAAAGAGCTACCTGCTCTACAAGCAAGTCCACTTTTGCACTCAACAATTCAAGCTGCTGCTCTTTCTGTTGACGTTTTTGACCGCCTGATAATGCCGAAAATAAAGGCGTTGATGCTACCAGCTTCTGAGCAGTATCAACTAAGTTGAATGGATTAAGCGTACGTCTGAGTTCACTCTCCACTTCCATGCCTTTAGCTTGCATAGCATTGATGGTTTCGTGTGTGTTATCAATCTTCTGGCTTACTACGCCTGCAGCTTGATCCAGTTTCGCAGATAATAGGTCGGAACCAGCAAAAAGCCATCCAAACAAGGGGGACGATTTTAGCGGTGAAGCGGTGGTACCATTTAACGTTGTCGATTCTCTTTGGACAACAGGCATAGCTTCCGGATTAGGGATATTTTTGTTGCTCATAACGCCTCCAATATGGAGATTTAGTAAGCATGACAGTAAAAACGACGTGTTTAAACAACGCTGGAGTTGTACTCCTGCTTTCTGCTGTCACTCTACGGTAGCTTTCTATTAACCCATTTTAATTAAAAGGACCCAATGAAAGCTGCATTTCGGGCACCACGGTCGATGCCCAAAATACTTATTGTTTTACTTGCTTGCTGCCAGTTTAGCAACAGCTTCAGTTAACGCATCGATTTTTGCTGAAAGCTCTTCGATACGCTGGTCAGCAGGCTCAGAATCAAGACCAAGCTTTTTACGAACATCAGCCACACGGTTTTCTACATCGTTAGTGGTCGATTTAAACTTGCTCTTAGCGTCGTCTTCAAGCGTTTCACCTTTGGTTACGAGCTCGTCAAACATTTTACTCGCTTCTTCGCTTAACTTCTCGTAACGCCCCTGTGCTTCTTCAACGCTCTTACCATAAGCGCCAAGGCCTGCTAACCAAATTTTACGCGCCATTTCTTCAGCTTCGTTAATTTTGCCTTTAATTGTGTCAGTAGTAGTCATGTTCAGCTCCTATGAATGCTAAATGAGAGTGTATTTCAACACCATGAATACACTGTACGTTCAACGATTAGAATCCGCATACTAAAAACACAAAAAAATTAAAAAGCCCGAAAAGTAGTGACTTATTCGGGCCTAAAAACAAAAGCTAGATTCAAAAAATCAGCGTCGAATTAGAGTGGCACACCTGCTAGATGCAAAACAAAAGCGTATTCCAAAGCTGTTGATTCAAAACGCTTAAAGCGCCCTGACGCGCCGCCGTGCCCCGCCTCCATGTCTGTCTTAAACAGCAGTAAGTTGTCGTCTGTTTTATACTCTCTTAGTTTCGCCACCCACTTCATAGGCTCGAAGTATTGAACTTGCGAGTCGTGCAATCCAGTCGTCACTAGCATATGTGGATAATCTTTAGCTTCTACCTGGTCGTAAGGCGAGTAAGAGAGCATATAATTAAACTCCTCTTTGTTCGCTGGGTTGCCCCACTCGGTATATTCCCCGGTGGTCAAAGGAATAGACGCATCGCTCATGGTAGTTACCACATCAACAAACGGCACGTGAGCACTCACCCCTTTGTAAAGCTCAGGTGCCATATTCACTACTGCCCCCATAAGCAAACCACCTGCGCTTCCGCCCATGGCAAACACGCGGTCTCTATCCGCGTATTGTTTCGCCACCAGGCTTTTAGTTACGTCAATGAAATCAGTAAAGGTATTCATTTTTTGATGCATTTTACCGTCTTCATACCACTCACGTCCTAGCATTTGTCCGCCGCGAAGGTGCGCAATCGCAACCACAAAACCTCTGTCTATCAAAGATAGCCAACTACTTCTGAACGTAGGCTCAATAGTTGCTCCATACGAACCATAAGCATATTGATACAGTGGGTTAGTGCCATCTTTCTTAAACTTATCTTTACGATAAACCAATGAAACTGGGACCATTGCACCATCTCGTGCCTCAATCATCACTCGCTCTGACGCGTATACTGAAGAGTCGAATGTGTCAGACACTCGGGTTTGCTTCATTACTTCACTTTCCAGGGTATCTAAATTAATATCAATAATAGAGCCTGGCGTGGTCAACGAGCTGTAATAGATTCTAAGCTTATTGGTGTCCATTTCAGAGTTGTCATTGAAGTAAGCACCATAAACTGGATCTTGTGTAGGGATAACCTGTTCTTCATTCGACGTCAGGTTATGAACAACCATGCGCAGCATGCCGTTTTCTTTCTCTTTCACCACTAAGTGATTTTTCATCACCTCTATGCTTTGAAGGAACACGTCTGGACGATGTGGTACCACTTCTTGCCATTTTGAAATGTCATTAGTGGCGTCAAGCGGCGCTTTCATCACTCTGAAGTTTTTGGCATCAATATTAGTTAAAACGTAATAACCGTCACTTGCTTTTGCTACGCTATATTCCTGCCCATCTTTAATAGGTAGGAATACGTCTGGTTGAGACGTTGGGTTGTTTGCATCAATCAAAGTCACGCCGGTTTTGTCAGTGTTGGAATGATGAATATAAACGACACTGTCATCTTTGCTTTTACTGATATAGGTATAAAACGTAGGATCGCTTTCTTCGTAAACTAACTTATCATCTTCCTGAGACGTACCCAGTTTATGGCGATACACTTGATAGCCTAAAAGCGTTTGCGGGTCTTTTTTCACATAAAATAAATGTTTGTTGTCGTTCGCCCATACAGCGCTGCCTGACGTGCCCTCGAGCACATCGTTTAGCTTTTTGTCGCTTTCCAGGTTTTTCACATATATTGAATAAATGCGACGACTAAGCGTGTCTTCAGAATACGCCATCAGCGTATTATTACTGCTCACCGAGTAGCTACCAATGCTGAAATAGTCGTGCCCTTCAGACATAAGGTTTGCATCGAGCAACACTTGCGGTTCAGCATCAAGGGAAGGCTTTCTTAGATAAACAGGATATTCGTTTTCCCCTGAATAGCGGGTGTAGTACCAGTAGCCATTGTCGAAAACTGGAACGGTAGAATCGTCTTTTTCAACTCGAGAAACCAGCTCTTCATAAAGCGCCTCACGAGTTTCTTTAAGCGGCGCAAGTACTGTTTCTACATAGCTGTTTTCCTGCTCTAAATGCGCCAGTATCTCTTTATCGGTGCGTGAATCGTCGCGCATCCAATAGTAATTATCATTACGGGTGACGCCGTGCGCCGTCATTTCATGAGGCACTTTTTTCGCCACGGGCGCACTTACTTGGGTATTTAGCATAATCGATGGAGCTGCACTAACAGCCACTTGTTGAGAATGTTCAGTTTTATTTTCGACACCACAGCCTGATAACAAACCAGCTGCAGCAAGCGCTATCCATGGATATTTCATTATTATTCCTGTTGTCTACTTTTATTAGCGCTTTGTTTAAAGCCCATAGTTGAAGAAAATCGAGTTTTTTCCAATTGAACTAATCGATAGACAATCAAACAAAGCTGAACCTATAAGTAGCTTGAGTATATACAAAAACCATCAAGGGTCTAGCATTAGCAAGCGCAAGGGCGTTTGACAACAAGATAAAATGTTACAAGATATTTGAAACCGTGGTCCGCAGCGATGAGTTGGCAAATAAGCATCAAGAGAGGCACACAAAAAACGCCGCATATGTAGTAACATTGCGGCGCTTTCGCAGTTCAATATCTAAGCTGATAGCTTGAAACTAACGGCCTTTGACGATAAGTGCTTAGTCAACTAAATCCTTGGGCATGTCATCACGAATGGCCTGCCACACTTCGCCACTTTCTATACCATACTTTCTTACAACAACAGGTACCCTATCGTATTCACCTTTCTGGGCCACTTCGAGAAGATCTGCGTAATACTTCATAGCAATATCCCGCGCCTGCTGGTGAGAGAAGAAATAGCCGCCAATACGCGAATAAAGGCCTCGGAAGCCGTTCATCATAAGAACAAATACGTTGTTATTCGAAGCAAGCGCTAAGTCGTGGGTCATCTGATAATCGAATTGCGCGAATGCCAAACCTTCTTGCTCTACATTTTTGTATCGAGCGATGATATCTGCAGAAGCTTGAGGGTTGTTACGAATGGCACCACGAATGAAAACAGCACTTAAGTTGGTACGCGCTGCAAGCAAATTATCAACAAGTTCAGGAATGCCTTCTTGATCCAAACGAGCTAGCGTTTCGAGGATATTAAGACCGCATGTTTCCCAAAAATTATTTACCTTGGTTGGCTTGCCGTGCTGAATGGTCAACCAGCCATCACGTGCCAAACGCTGTAGCACTTCTCGCAACGTGGTTCGCGTTACACCAATTAACTCAGAAAGCTCTCTTTCTGCAGGCAAAATGGTGCCAGGTGGGAACCTTCCACTCCAGATAGATTCGACAATATACTCTTCGGCGAATCCAGCTGGACTCTGTGCCTTATAAATCATAACTAATCGCCTGCACGTTCTTGTTATTTTACAACTGATTGTACCAGATGGTGTTTTATTATCACAATGAATTATGTTTCGTCCACTAAAGCTTTTAACAATTTTTTAAAAACTTTAGGGTTGTTTCAAACGCTGCAAAGCAACACTTGTACGTTTTGCGTTCAAAATAATCTACATTTTTAAGTCCAATGATATTTACCCCTCAAAAAGTGATAAATATTCAGTGACTTTCACATGGTGGGGTCTGTGAATTGCTTTCTCAAGGCGTTAATATCATGTACGCTTAATTTCCGACTATAATGACAGCAACAAAACGGCGGTTAATCGAATTGAATCGTACAGCTACAGCTGTTTATGTATGCAATAACCGGAACTCCACAGTATAAAGATGCGCAAAATGCGTGCTTTGTTGTAAAAGGAACAGGAACTCATGCAAACCTCAATGATCGCGGCGATCTATAAGAACTTCCTGGGACATGCGCCCGACTGGTACAAAAAAACTATTATTGCCTTTCTCATTGTTAATCCCTTCATCTTCATGGTGGATCCATACATTGCTGGCTGGACACTTGTAATCCAATTCATATTTACCTTAGCGATGGCGCTGAAGTGTTATCCTCTTCAACCGGGCGGCCTTCTTCTCATTGAAGCAATGTTCATAGGAATGACGTCTCCTGGTCACATGATGCATGAAATTGAAGTGAACTTAGAAGTATTGTTACTGCTAGTATTTATGGTAGCAGGCATTTATTTTATGAAAGACCTGCTAATGTACTTATTCACCAAGCTGGTGATTAAAGTTCGTAACAAATTGATTTTATCGCTTTCGTTTATTTTTGCGTCTGCGTTTTTATCAGCATTTCTCGATGCCTTAACAGTGGTTGCAGTCATCATCAGTGTAGGCTTGGGTTTCTACTCTATCTATCACAAAGTGGCGTCGGGCAAGGAGTTTCACTCTGATCACGATCACACCAGCGACGACGAACTAGGAAGCCATGACTTAGAAGATTTCAGAGCATTTCTTCGCAACCTCATGATGCATTCAGCTGTCGGGACTGCACTTGGCGGCGTAATGACCATGGTAGGCGAACCACAGAACTTAATTATTGCTGACAAAGCTGGTTGGGACTTTGTAGAGTTCTTTATCCGCATGGCGCCCGTCACATTGCCAGTGTTTGTATTTGGCCTGTTAACAACCGTAGTGTTAGAAAAAACTGGAATGTTTTCTTACGGAGCCAAATTACCTTCAGCGGTTAGACAAATTTTGGTCGACTATAACGAGCACATGGACAAAGGCCGCAGCAAACGTGAAACCGCGAAATTGGTCGTGCAGGCACTTATCGGGGTATGGTTAATTGTCGGCCTGGCTACGCACATGGCATCGGTTGGTCTCATTGGCTTATCTGTTATTGTCCTTGCAACCTCAATGAGCGGTGTAATTGAAGAACACGCATTAGGCAAAGCGTTTGAAGAGGCACTGCCTTTTGCCGCTCTACTTTGCGTTTTCTTTGGTGTAGTGGCGGTTATAATTGACCAAGGCCTTTTCCAGCCAGTAATCCATTGGGTATTGTCGTTCGAAGGTGAAACACAAATGGTCATGTTCTATCTTGCCAACGGTGTGCTTTCGATGGTGAGTGACAACGTATTTGTAGGCTCGGTGTATATCACTGAGGTAACGGCTGCTCTGCAAGCAGGACAAATTACTCGCGACCAGTACGACATGCTTGCGGTAGCCATTAACACGGGAACCAACTTACCAAGCGTTGCTACGCCAAACGGTCAAGCGGCTTTCTTGTTCTTGCTAACATCAGCCATTGCACCTTTACTTCGTTTGTCATACGGCCGCATGGTCATAATGGCTTTACCTTATACCATCGTGCTGACCATCGTAGGTCTGTTGGCAACGTATATCGGACTTGCCGACGCCACGCAGGTGCTATATGACATGCACCTTATCGAACACCACACCGCTGCAGAAGCGGGTGCTCAAGCGGTAGGCCATTAATCTATGCGCGGTATCATTCACAGCATTAGCCAGTGGGCAGAGCACAAGTCTTCATGGCTTGTGCTTTTTGCCACATCATTAACACTAGAAATTGCCGCCCTTTACTTTCAGTACGGCATGGGTTTAAAACCCTGCATTATGTGTATTTATCAACGAACAGCGATGTACGGCATCGTGCTGTCAGCACTTATTGTTGTAATGAAGAATAATGGTTTAACGCGCATGCTGGGCTTCGCGGGTTGGGCAGTTTCTGCAGGATGGGGCTTCTTAATTGCTAAAGAACACGTAGGTATTCTAAACGCAGCGAACCCATTTTTTGCCAGCTGTGAAATAGTGCCGAACTTCCCTTCGTGGCTACAACTTCACGAGTGGCTACCTGCTGTTTTTGCCGCTGAAGGTGATTGTTTAGAAGACTCTTGGCAGTTTTTGTCTATGGGTATGGCAGAGTGGATGCAGATTATCTTTGCTACTTACTTTGCTGTGTTTGCGGTTGTATTTGCCTGTCGATTATTGGATAAGAAACCCTTTTGATCGATTTATCTATTTTGCCCTCTCGTCTTCCTCCTATACATACGGAACAAGGCCCTATTTCCATTCAGCGCATTGCAGAGAAACACTGCTATGCGCTTTGTGAAGCGGGTCAGCATTCCATTCACCACGTAAAACCTTGGTTTGGCTCTGCGGTTTGTCCTGTAACGCCTGCGCTGTCCAAACAATGCATTGGCGATATGGAAAAGGCCCGTGATTCAGGGTACGGACTTACCTATTTGCTAATTCACGAGGATAAATGTTTAGGTATGGGTATCATTAATCATATTCACCATACACACCTCACCGCTAACCTTGGCTATTGGTTAAGGTCCGATGCTTGCGGAAGGGGTTTAGCAACAGCGCTATGTGAAGCACTGAAAAAGCTTGCATTTTCGCAAATGAATCTGCACCGACTAGAATGTTTTGTAGAGCCAAACAACAAGGCAAGTATTCGCGTTGCTGAGCGCATTGGTGGAATAAAAGAAGGGTTGTGCAGAAAACGTGTATTTGGCAGAGACGCGCTTCTTTACGCCCTCATTAATGAAAGCTAGGCCGCCTAGAATATTGTAATTTTAAGCGGCTATTTGAATATTTAGAATGTGTACATCAACGCCGTATACGCATACATAGCATCGTCTGAATATGCGCCACTGTCTAATGCATCGCCTTTCGCTAGATAAGCCCCACCCAACTCTAATCGTAGCGGTTTAAACGCTTGATATCGCCAACGGAATTCGAGTTGATGTCCTAAAAAATCTTCATCGCCACTTGCTACTTTTTGAAGCCACAGCGCTTTATAACCAATCATGATGTTATGCAAACCATCGAGCTTAGTCACACTTCTTAATCCGGGAGCTAATATATTACTGCGAGGAAACGTTTGATATACATCAGTAGGGCCGTAGTCGAAGCGTCGAAGTCCATACAATGAATCAAAGGCGTGTATGGTATCATCGTTGGCATCACTATCACCGCTTGCTGCGTCAATTTCGGCTCTCAAAAATGTACTATCGCTTATTTGTTTTCCTAAATGGCTATGTATCATCCACGCTTTAACGTCTCTATCGGTTATATCTGCTGAAGAAGTAGATTGACGCGCATGACCCGTTTGCCCTATTGCCTCAATGTTATATTTCCATCCCTCTGAAAATTCTCTAGTATGATCTACAGAGAAGGTAAACAAATCTCTGTTTTTAGTATTAAGATCGGCAGAATCTGATTCTTTAAGCCAATAGCTGTGAATTTTCCACGCTTTATCTGACGACTCTGCATAAATACCAAAGAACTTTCTATTACTGAAACTCTTGTCGAACGCGCGTTTATTATCATCTATTGACGCTGTATCTACAGGAAAACGCGATACTGGCAACAAATAAAAACTTCTGACACTCCAGTCGTTCCAGCGAGAGTCGATTACCGCGCCTTCAAAACTACTTGTTGCATTACGAAATCGCGTACGTGCCATTAAACGGCGGCTTCCGTGGTCGAGGGTAACTCGACCTACGGTTACACTATCAATGTGTTCACTTATCCCTTTATATGAAAGGTAGAATTGCACAGGCTCAAGCGTGTTGACCTGTGAAGACTTAAGCGTTGGATCGTTATCATCTAGATAAGCTCGTGAATCTTCTATCTCAACAGCGCCTTCCCAATTGCCGTACTTTGCTTCACCTTTAAGTCTGATTCGCGTTGAAATACGTTCGTTGGTTTTTGAACGTACTTCTTCGGTTGTTGGAAAGATTGGGTTATTCAAAGTTTCGTAACGCACTCTATACGACCCACTGTAATCAAATTCGAATTCCTTTGCGTCGATGCTCAATGGAGCGACTGCCATTGCAGAAGATAAAAATACGACAATAGTGCTAAGTTTCTTCATCTGAAACCTTACTTAATCGAAATAGTAAAAAGTAAGCGGAGTATAAAGTAGTCTCTTGGATTACACTCTTGTCCTTTTGTATAAAAAGTGGATGTAGCCCGATGAGCACTGTGGGATATTACACCTAACATAAAGTCTAATCGATTTAGCTATCATAACCATCTAGCATGTAAAGCATGAATAAACTTTAGGATTGCTCGCTTTAGTTGGCAGTTCTTTTTCATCATCTACAGTGGTTTACATGCTAAACTTTGACAATTTAACAATACGCAAAAAGCTCGCAGTACCTACCGGTTTTGTTGCATTTCTCCTCTTAATTGTTAGCTTTTTAAGTATTACAAATGCTAGATTCCTATCCAGCAATACAAACACATTATCTTCAGTGTTTAGCCAATCGATAAGCGCCGCGTTGAATGCTGATAGGGATCTTTATCAAGCTCATTCGGCGATATTGGACATCATGCTCGCAGCGCAGCTTAACCAACAGAACCTAATTCCAGCCTTAACTAAAGATTATGAAGAGAATGTCCAGCAAGCCAAAGACCGCATGGAAAAAGTGCTCACGCTTACAAAAGAATATCCAGAAGTAAGCGCGGAAGCGTCATCTTATAAACAAGACTTTGAACGGTGGACAAATTTAAATACGAAAATATTTGAATTAGTTCGCTCTGGAGATGTGCGTAACGGAGCCAGTGAATACCACAATAACGGCATGCCTGTTTTCGAAGCGTTAAGAGAAAATTTCGATCGCGTTGGCGAATCAGTCAAACAGCTCTCAGACAAAACCGCACAGACCAGTCTAAGCACCAGTGATAGTCAAACGCTTTACCTTCTCGTTGCATTAGCACTTGCAGTCATTGCGTGTGTATTGACCATCGTCATGGGGCCAAGACTCATTACAAAGCGCATCGATACGTTAAAATATATGCTGGACTCGATAAGCCAAGGCGAAGGTGACCTTACACAGAGAATTAAAACAAATGGGCGTGATGAAATAACAGACGTTGCCCACTCGTTTAATGGCTTGATGGACAATTTACAGCGTCTAATATCGTTTATTAAAAGTGACGTTACATCGCTTGCACAAGCAGAAAGAGAGATGAACGCTTCTTCTAGCGCTGTAACGCAAATCTCAACACAGCAGAAAAGCAACCTTGATCAAATTGCAACGGCAGTAAACCAGCTAAGCCATGCTCTACGAGAAGTCGCAGACAACACACAAGTTGCGTCTACTGACACTCAAACAGCAAACAATGATGCTGAAAATAGTAAAAGTGCCGTCACGCTGTCCACAGACAGTATCGCGAAAACAAACGACGTTATACGCCAAGCAAGCAATGTCATACAGAAACTGGAAAAAGAAACAAAAGAAATTTCTTCTCTGCTTGGCGTCATTAGCGGTATCTCAGAACAGACTAACTTGCTTGCATTAAATGCTGCAATTGAAGCGGCTAGAGCGGGTGAGCAAGGGCGTGGGTTTGCAGTCGTGGCGGATGAAGTGAGATCACTGGCCAACCGCTCTCAACAAGCAACAACAGATATTAACGAAATGCTTTCTAATCTTAACAAGGGGGTAGAAGAAGCAGTAACCGCAATCGAAGCAGGTTCATCGCAAATGGAAGAGGTTGTCGAGATTTCTGCAACACTTAAAGAACGACTAGATACTGTATCTAATTCAGTAATAAGTGCGAACGATCGCATCTACCAAATCGCTGCTGCCACCGAAGAGCAAAGTCAAGTTGTCGATAATCTTAACGACAATATTTCTTCTCTCAATACGCTAAGCCAACAAGTTATGGGCACTATTGAGGAATCTGGAAACGCTAGCGATAAAGTAAGCGATGCAACAAGGCACATAGCCAAAAATATCGATCGCTTTAACGTTTAAAAAGAGAACTACAGATTAAAAGCATGCTGTCGTAGCATGCTTTTAATCAATATCCTCCAGCGGCCAGATGGCAATGTAGTCTTCAAAGTGATTAAGATCTACGTCAGTTTCGAACACGGTTTTGTTGCGTACCGACATACCTTTCGCGTGCATCACGTGTTTTTTACCCTTGTTTAACAATGGATGCCACGAAGGTAATCCCCTCCCCTCATAAAGACGACGATAGGTGCAACTATTTGGCATAAAGAAAATATCTTTCAGGTTTTCTTTGGTAAGCTTCACGCAATCGGGTACAAGTTCTGTGCGTCTTTCATATTGCGTACACTCACACTTTTTAGTGTTCAAATACCTGCACACAATATTGGTATAGTGGATCTTTTCATTATCGTCGATATGGTCGGTAACTTCGTATTCTTCTACCGCGTCATCGTCAATAAACTTTTGCAAACAACATTTTCCACACCCATCACAAAGCGATTCCCATTCCTGTTGGGACATGTCTTCTAACGACTTAGTTTCCCAAAATGCTACCGTCATCCAGCTACTACCTTTGTGTTTAAAGCGAGCAAGCTATCTAACGATGCTTCTACCTTATCTGCCGGGCTCAATTTACCTACCCCTTTAGGCGTGCCCGTAAGAATCACGTCGCCACGGTCTAACGTAAATATAGTCGACATATGGGCGATTAATGGGATGATTTTGTGCAGCATGAGTTCGGTGTGTCCTTGCTGTCTAACCACTCCGTTTATCGTTAACGTAAAATGCAGGTCGTCTAGGTTATTAACGTTGTCTAACGGCACAAAGCCTGACAGCGGTGCACTATTGTCAAAAGACTTGGCTCTTTCCCAAGGCTGCCCCTGCTTCTTAAGCTCGGCTTGCACCTCGCGAAGGGTCAAATCGAGGCCAAGCCCAATCCCCCAAATAGCGTTTTTGACCTCTTCATTACTAGCATTTTTAAGCGGAGACTTAAGCAGCACTGACACTTCGAGTTCGTTATGACACTCGCCTTTGTCGGTAGGAATGGCAATAGACTCATTCATATGACACAAAGCTGCCTTCGGTTTCATAAACAATAGCGGTGCTTCAGACACAGTAGAATTCATTTCTTGAATGTGATCGAGGTAGTTTCGACCTATACAAACCACTTTACCTGTAGGTAACGCTATTTCATTACCTTGAAAATCGATGTGACGATAAGTCATTAGTAACCTCGCTTTATCCGCTCTGATAAATAACCAACCGAAACGCCAAAGTAAGTCGAGCGGTTCCACTTCATCAGTGTGTGAAAATTGTTATACACCAAGTAAATTCGGCCTTGCTCACCATCGGGCATAATGAGCGATGCACTGATATTTGCATTGGGAAGTTCACTTCCGTTGTAGCGTTTAACGCCGTTCTCTTGCCAAAAAGCCAACGGTTTCATGTTAGATTTAGCTAAACCTGAAATAGGTACCGGTTTGGTTAGCGTTACTTGACGTCCCCACGTTCCCTCATTATCCCATCCTTCAGAGGATAAGTAGTTCGCGATTGATGCAAATACATCAGCCTTGGTTCCCCAAATATCCTTTCTGCCGTCGCCGTCGTAGTCCACTGCGTAATTTAGAAAGGATATGGGCATAAACTGTGTTTGTCCCATCGCACCGGCCCAAGAGCCTTTAAGCGCCTCTACACCGATATACCCTTCATCGAGTATCTGAAGTGCCGCAAAAAAATTATCTTTGAACAGCTTTTCTCGTCGTCCTTCATACGCCAAAGATGCCAGTGCAGACAACACGCTGAAGTTGCCCTGTATTTTACCAAAGTTAGACTCGTTACCCCATAGCGCAACAATAAAGCGTGCCTGAACCCCGTATTTTTGAGCAATTTCGTCAAGCAGTACTTTGTGTTCATTGTACTGCTCAACCGCCTGCTTTACTTTCCAGTCGGGTACTCGCGTTGCTAAATAATCATCTAACGTTATTTTTTTCTCTGGCTGGCTTTTGTCAGACTTGACGACTGTGGGCCTGAAAGTGATGTCGGCAAACGCCAAGTCTAACTTAGTCTTATCTATGCCCTTTTCAGCCGCTTCTTTTTTCAATTGAGCAATGTAGCTTTTGAACCCCTCTTCGCTCAGCCCATTGTCATTACTTGATTGATTTTCGGCATGAACAGCGAGTGAAAAGCTTAAGGTTATACTCGATAAAACTAGGGCAATATTGCGCGTTTGAGGAAACAAGCTACGGCTACTACGCTTAGTTTTAACGGTAATTTGGTTAGCCAAGCGATTTAGAATCTTAAATAACATGGAAATTTAAAACTTCTTATCGGGCGTTTTTGAAAGCCCAAGAGATTCACGGTGTTGCTCTAGCAAGTTATCTTCTTTTGGCGGCATTTGAAGATAAAAGCCTTTTTCATTGAGTTCGTTAATAAGTTTTTGCTTATCAACCATGCCAAGTTTCTCTCGTTTTTCCAAAGCAATGATCGTCACTAATTCTGGCCGACCAAACTTAGCCATAAGCGGTTCCGGCACATCTTCGAAATAGTCTTTCTTTGGCACGTATAAATACATACCGTCTTTTTTTCGCGTTTTATAAACTGCGCATAACATAGAATTTTTACTCTTTCTTAATTCGTTTGTTTAGTTCTTTTGGGTTCACTATGCTGTTTTAATTGTCCAGAGAGCATAAGTCTCTCGCCAATACTGCTCACCCATATTGCTTTTAAAGCACTATTTAAACCGGAGCGTCGCCAAGTAGACGGGTTACTTGAGAGCGAAACAATGGTTCTCTCCACGTCGACAGTACATCAGGCATTAAACCCTGTACGCGGGTCTCATCAACCGAAAACCAGTACCATTTTAACAGTTGATTAAGCTGTTTTTTGGAGGCAATAACGTCACTATTCACTCCATTATCTCTCGCGATTTGCTCACTTATAATTTTAAGTTCAGCTAGTGTTTTCTTGTATTTGGCGATATCGATTAAGCGCAACACAACCGGAAGCCTAAGCTTTTCTGGCGTTTGCGCGTACTCTGCTCTTGCCTCTTCAATCAGCGTGATAATGGTATCGCCATAACGACGTACCGACTGATGATTCACGCCGTTAATACGGGAAAGACCAGATTTATCGTCAATAAGCCGCTGCGCTGCTTCAAACAAATGCCCTTCTTTAAAAACGAAATTTAAAGCCAAATCTTTTTTACGCGCGGTATTTAAACGCCATGCCGCTAACGCTTGTAACACAGTGAGTTGTTCGCTGTTTAATCGCCAGTTGTTTTTAAAACTCAGATAAGCAAAGTCTTCAGGCATTTGAGCGCGCTTTTTATCAACTAGCAACGCAATTTCCTGGTAAATCCAATGTACTTTGCCCGCGGCTTGTACTTTATTGGCTAGCTGTTGGTAGCAAGGCAATAAATACAGCACATCATTCGCTGCGTAGCTAAGCTGAGCTTCGCGAAGTGGTCTGGCTAGCCAATCGGTTCGCGATTCCCCTTTATCCAAACTGATATCACATAGCAACTCTACAAGCTTTGCATAGCCAAGCGACGGCCCCATGTCTAAAATGCTTCCCGCAAGCTGGGTGTCGAACACAGGCGTTGGTACCGTATCAAAGGCAGTAAGGAAAGCCTCGATATCTTCAGAACAAGAGTGCAGTACTTTCACTACTTCAGTATTTTCCATCAGATCGACAAACGGCTGCATATTGCCTATAGCGAGCGGATCGATGAGTACCAGCTGATGGCCATCATAAAGCTGTATAAGGCCCAAATGAGGAGTAAGGGTTTTTGTTCTTACAAATTCGGTGTCTAAGGCTACCGCCTCTTGACGCTGTGCGGCAGTGCACACTTTTTCGAGTTGTTCAAATGTTGTAATTAATTGATATTGCATATTTTTGCACAGTAATAAAAAAGCCGGCTTACGCCGGCTTTCACAAAACTATTTCAATGAAATTAGTCTCGAAGCTCCCGACGCAGTATTTTACCTACATTGGTTTTTGGCAAGTCGTCTTTGAAAACAACTTGCTTAGGCACTTTGTAACCCGTTAAGTGATTACGGCAATGCGCGATAACGTCTTTTTCAGTGAGTGAGTCGCTGTTTCGTACTACGAACAATTTTACAACTTCACCGCTGACTTCGTGAGGAACCCCAACCGCAGCCGCCTCTACAATGTTTTCATGCATTGCAGCCACTTCTTCTATTTCGTTAGGAAACACATTAAAGCCTGACACCAGGATCATATCCTTTTTACGGTCAACAATATAGAAGTAACCTTCATCATCTACCGTTGCAATGTCGCCCGTAGCTAGCCAACCCTCTTTCAGAATTTCCTCTGTTGCTTCTGGGCGGTTTAAATACCCTTTCATTACCTGAGGGCCTTTTACCCACATTTCACCAGGCTCGCCTTTTTCTACCGGGTTACCATCATCGTCAAGAAGCTTGATATCGGTAGAAGGCACAGGCATACCAATGGCGCCTTTATACGCTTCAATCTGTGGTGGATTTACCGCAACTACTGGAGAGCACTCGGTAAGGCCATAGCCTTCAAGAAGCACGGTATTGGTAACCTTTTCCCACTTCTCTGCAACAGGGCGCTGAACGGCCATGCCGCCACCTAGACCAAACTTAAACTTGCTAAAATCAAGCTCGCTGAATCCAGGTGTGTTTAATAAGCCGTTAAATAAAGTATTTACGCCAGGCAAAATGGTAAACGGGTATTTGCTTAATTCATTTACAAAAGCCGGCATATCCCGCGGGTTTGTGATAAGTAAGTTACGGCAACCATATTTAACGAACATTAAGCAGTTAGCCAGCAGCGCAAAGATATGGTAAAGCGGAAGCGCGGTAACCACAAAATCTTCGCCTTCTTCAATCACGGTTTCTAAGATACCTGACACTTGCTCTAAGTTCGCCACCATGTTGCGGTGCGTAAGCATGGCACCTTTAGAAACTCCCGTTGTGCCGCCTGTATATTGAAGAAACGCTAAATCGCCACTATCGATATCTGGACGATTATATTTCAGCGACTGCCCTTTTTTCACCGCCGACACAAACGATGTGGTTTCAGGTAGGTTAAACGAAGGCACCATCTTTTTAACGTACTTCACTACTGCGTTCACAATCCAGCGCTTAGGTGCCGGAAGCATATCGCCTAAAGCTGTCAAAAAGACTTCTTGTAGATTTGTTTCTGCGATGACTTCTTCTAACGTACAGGCGAAGTTCTCAACAATAACGATGGCTTTGGCATTGGCATCATTGAGTTGGTGCTTTAACTCACGAGCGGTATAGAGAGGGTTTACGTTAACCACAACCATCCCTGCGCGCAGAATACCAAACATGGCAACAGGATACTGCAGAAGGTTGGGCATCATAATTGCCACAGCATCACCGCGTTTTAGTCCGCTTGCTTGTAAATAAGCAGCAAATTGAGCTGATAAGGTATCCAACTCTTCAAACGTGATTGAATGCCCCATATTAATGAAGGCTTCTTTATTCTTGAACTTCTTTACCGACTGCTCGAAAATGTCTACTACAGATGCATAACGATCGGCATCAATTTCTGCGGAAACGCGAGGGTCGTAATGCTTAAGCCAGGTTTTTTCCACCAAAACCTCCTCTACTTTATTCTTATACTATTTTATAAGCGCTTGGGGAGCTGCACTTATATAACTGGTCTGATAACTTGCGAATAGTATAGGATGTGTAAAAGAAAATAAACGGCGCAATTTACAATTGCTCAACAAAATGACGAATTAATACCCCTACATCGTCAGTATTTTCCATGTGAATATGATGGCCGCCTACTAATTGTTCGTATTGTGCATTTAAGAACCATGCTTCCCTTTTGGGAAAAACGCTTGCCAGTTTTTTAAAGCTGTTGGATGCACCGATAAAAAGTACAGGGCATACAATAGCACGCATTAGTGATTCTGCCTGCTTTTCCGTCAATCTTAACGATGATTTTGTGCGAAGTTTAGGGTCGCTAGACCAAAAGCAGTGCCCGCCTGCATCTTGAGTTAAATTTCTGGATAAAATTGAACGCGCGTGTTCTTCGGGAATATCAGAAATTTTGCATCTCGCTCTCACCGCATCTTCGAGCTCAACGAGCCGTAACTTATTACGTGATTTGGCATAACGACTAACAATAGATTCTCGCAGTTGTGTCGCGGTAGTTTCCTCGCTCTCGGTTAGCGGTCCACATGCATCGATACTTATTACTGCAGAGACTTTCTCTGGAAATAGCGCAGCAAATAAGCTCGCTAATATTCCGCCTAGGGAATGCCCTAATAAAATAACGTCATCCCATCCTTGAGATTCTATCAAAGCATACAAGTCTTGCAGATAATCAGCTTGATTGTAATGTGCACCTTGTGCACGGTGGGAAGATCGGCCGTGTCCTGCGAGATCAATAGCAACAAAACGATACGACTGAAGATAAGGCGCTAACAATCGTAAGCTTTCTGCATTATCTAAATACCCATGTAAACCGATTACAACTTTGCCACCACCTTGATTATCCAACGCAGCTAACTGTAGTGCGCCAATATTGAATTCAGTATCAATCATAACTTTCCATGCTGGCAAATATTTGCCGCCTCCCTTGCACCTTTGTTCCACCAATAAAATAAAGCGGCAATAGCATGCCGCTTTATCTATTAATCTTATTTCTGTTTTTCTAGCCGCTGTGGTTGCAGCGTCGACTTGCCCCTTGCGCTACCAGTACCCGGATTTCGAGAGGGCAATGTAGCTTTACTCGGTGCATTTTGATAACGAATTACTCGGGTTCTATTAAAGTGCGGGTACATCCAAGGCCCATTAAAGCGATAGAATGGAGAGTACCAACCCGTGTGGTAGTTAAAGAAATACGTGTTTACATCGTAAACCTCTTGTTTTCTCCACATGTGATAATCGTCAGCAATGATCGTTGGATAAATATAAGGTTGCTCTCCTACCATACCCGCAGTGGGTGCTGTTATCGTGCCCAAAAACGTGGCTGAGCGCCCTTCTTCAAAAACAATAGGATCGACAAAGCCGTCAATTTGTACTTTGAAACGTCCTGATGTTTCGCCATTCGTAGAAGGTTTACCGTAGTGATTCAAAGGGAAATGTGCGAGTTCAATAAACGTTTTGTTAGGCTTGTTTTCAACACCTACAATCATCCCTCCCCAACGGGCTTTTTGGCCCTGCGCATTCGCCCCTGACGTCACCGCCTTAGAATAGGTAATGAGCTGCGTTCCCTCAGGTACCTCTATACTTTCTGGAACGATTGTACAGCCTGTAAACAACATGACCGTAAGTAAAACTAAATAACGAGACATTAAAGCGCTCCTCTGATCCCAAGAAAAAATGCTGCGCTTATACGGATTCCAATTGAATAATATGCAATTTAAACGGCGTCCACATGCGGCATTACATCTTAAAACTCTTATATACTTTTGCGTATCTTTTTTAATTTAAAAAAGAAAAACCGTATCTTAATAGCTAAACATTAGCATTATTACGAAACGACAACCACTGTCGTTCAACTCATGCAACGTGTAAATAAGATATATAAACTTAATCAAACATTTTTTAGAGCGTGGATAATAGACATTTGTTCAAAACAACGTTTGAAATTTAATAATTCGTAAGATTTTTTGACTTGGTAAGTTATTGCGCTCTGCTCAAACTTACGCGTAAATATCCACACCGAACATCGATTGGATAGATTCGCGTTGCTGTTGTTTTTCAAAACTCGTATAAGAGGCTATCGCATTTTGGGAATAGGTGTTGCCATCTTCACGGATAAATTGCTGATACGCTTGGGCGTTATCCGTTCCTTGTTTATCAGGCGCAACAACAATCGCCCTAACAGACGATTCACTTTGCCCTTTGTTTTGTTGCTGTTCAGGGCCTTTATTGGTTTTCGCGACCCGGCCTTGTGAAGGTTCGGAAGACGGTACAGCGAAATTATTATTGATAATCATATGGAGTTAGCAAGGCAAGAATCATACCATTTAGAGTGTGAAGTGAGCCTCAGTAATTCGACTCGCTCCTCATTTCAGTATCAGCCTTTTTATCGCTAAGTAATGGTAGCCTCATAAAAAATGGCGGGCCGCTACTCTCTACCAGGTAACTTTTTCCACGTGACTTTATCGCGCAAATAAACAGGTTCTACGGCTACCGCTTCAGATATTTCGCCTTTACCAAATGCATCAAACGCAAGCTTAAGCATGTATTGAGCGTTTGGAAGCGTAACGTCAGACGTTACCTCGCCACACTCCTCAGACTTCCACTGTTCAAGCTCCTCATAAGCAGACCAGCCGGTGCCAGCTGCAATCACAGCGGCGCTATTTCCTTCCCTAAACGCGTTTAGCTGTTCAATAGCCACCTCAGGCGGACAAACTTGCTCTTCAATACTAAGCACAACCCCATTGGTAGACTGTGAGTAAACCGCGAAATACACTTCACCCATACGCGCATCCGATGCAACGGCGATCAATGCATCGTTGTGCTGCGTTTGAGACGCCACTTCACACGCAATAGCTTCAAGCGTGCTCACGCCGGCTACTTTTAGGCCCGTCCCTAACGCTAAACCTTGAATCATACCTGTAGCTATGCGCACACCGGTAAAGCTACCTGGGCCTCGACCGAAAGCCAATAAATCCAGATCGCCCAGTGAAACCTTTGCTTCTTTTAACACCTCATCTACCATGGGAAGAAGACGCTGGCTGTGCTGCTGAGGGCATATTTCGAAACGCGTAATCACAGTGTCTTTGTATTGAAGCGCTACCGAACAAGCTTCGGTTGCCGTGTCTATAGCTAAAATGTTCATGTTTATCTCTTATTTCATCTAAGCTGAAATGGCGTTGGTGACTGTATACACGCTAACCGCTTTTCAGTGCTTTAACTTAGGCTTCATCAATGCCGGCTAAAAATTTTTCTACTTCGTCCAAGCTTCTTGTTCTTTTCATATCCGGTAAGCTACCAACGAAGGTTTTGGCATAAGGCTTTGTCACCAACCGATTGTCGCATATTACCAGCACACCTTTATCTGTGGGATCTCGAATGAGTCGACCTGCGCCCTGCTTTAACGTAATAACGGCTTGGGGAATTTGAATAACACTAAACGGGTTTGCTCCACGTTTTTTTACATCTTCCATACGCGCTTGAAGCAGCGGGTCATCAGGTGACGCAAAGGGCAGCTTATCAATCATAACGCAAACCAAGTCGTTGCCGCGTACGTCTACCCCTTCCCAAAAAGCGCCCGTGCCCATTAATACAGCTTTTTCATCTGCAAGGTACGCATCCAGCAATGCTTGCTTGGTGGTAGTCCCTTGCACCAGTAGCGGATTATCTATCTCATCTTCTAGCTTCTGCGCAATTTCTCTAAGCATAGCGTGACTGGTAAACAGCAAGAAGCACCTACCGCGACTTGCTTTAATTAGCCGTTTTGCTGTTTCTAACAAGGTTTCGCGCATTGCATAGCTATTGGGTTCAGGTAAATAGCGGGGCACGCACAACATAGCTTGCTCAGGGTAATTAAACGGGCTATCTAGCCCCAAGGTTTCTGCATCTTCTAAGCCCATGCGGCGCTGAAAGTGCTCAAAACCACCGTTTACCATTAAGGTTGCCGATGTAAAGATCCACCCGCGCGGGGGCGATGATACGAAACGCCTAAATTTAGCCGCAATCGATAATGGCGTTAAATGCATAATGAGGTGACGCTGGGTAGTTTCATACCACAAGCTCACATTTTCTTGCTTATTGTCGCTCAATGCATCTAATTGCTCTCTTGCAGCCACAACCCGTTCGTACATGTTATCTAAATCTTTATCGCGGCCAATGTGTAACTTGCACACCTCGTGCAATACGCCAAGCGCTTCGGCCAGCTTGCCTACCTGCATGCGTACGTCGTCACGGTCTAGTGCCTCGGCCCAGTTGCCGCGTTCAGCAGTGTCCGGGAACAATAACCGTAAATCAGAGGCAATCATTCTGCATTTGTCAGCCGCTTTATCTAACTGCCCCGCATCTTTCAAAACCGTTCTAAACAACAGCGTAATATCTTTCGCAATGTCGTGAATTTGTCTTGTCGAAAGTGACTCACCAAAGTAATCACTCGCAATGTCGGGAATTTGATGGGCTTCATCAAAAATAATCGCGTCAGCTTCAGGGATAAGTTCGCCAAACCCTGTGTCTTTCAGTGCCATATCAGCAAAGAAAAGATGGTGATTAACTACGATAATATCAGCATCAAGCGCCTTTCTGCGCGCTTTTACTAAATAGCAATCTTCGTAATCTGGGCAATCGCGCCCTAAGCAATTATCCACTGTAGAAGTGACAAGGGGCAAAACACGGGCATCTTCGGGAAGGGTTTTAAGCTCGCCCATGTCACCTGTTTTGGTGGTACTAGACCAACGTTTAACTTCTGAAAGCTGGCCTAGCACCTCTTTTTCAACCAAAGTAGAATTACCGCTGTGCTGCGCTACCCGGTGGAGACAAAGATAGTTTGAACGGCCTTTTAACAATGCAGTTTTTCGCTTGCTGCCCAAGGCCTTTTTCACCAGCGGTAAGTCGCGGTGAAATAGCTGCTCTTGGAGGTTTTTAGTTCCTGTAGAAACAATGGCTTTTCCGTCGCTCAACAATGCTGGCGCAAGATAGGCGAAGGTTTTTCCCGTTCCTGTACCTGCCTCTACAATTAAGCTACCTGTGGTATCGATAGCGCGCTTCACCGACTTTGCCATCTCAGTTTGAGCTTCGCGAGGTACAAACCCCTTGATAGCACCGGCAAGGAGGCCATCTGACGAGAATACGTTATTTATAGTAGGCATGGTTTAAGCGCTGTCATTACTTTTCATCTTTAGGCCGCGCATTATGCCAAAAAGCCTATTGAATGCCCATTAAAGGTTTGCATTTTAACGTCGGCCGATACCACTCTATCCACTGTCGACATGCCAATACATTGGAAGACCGCACTGTCCGTCGCTGTTTGCTCCATACCGTCTTAATGGTCAAAACAAATGTTAACGTTTTGATGAAAAGAATTTGTCTTCTAGAGTAAAAAAATTAGCTTTTTTATATTAACACTTAGGCGCAATATCCAGTCCGTAAATGTTCACACTCAACTATTTAACGAGGTAATTATGAAAGGTTTACGCTTTATAGGTTTAGGCTTAATCGGTTTAAGCGCAATGGCGTTCTCTGTAATTGCAGCTGCATCAGAAAAAGCACCTGCAGAACTAGTAGAGGAATTAACCCAGTTCTGTAAAGAAGTTGCTGAAGAAGAAGGCACAAAAGGCAAATCTGAAGACGTATTTGTATTAGAGTGCGTAAATGATGAGCTAGAAGCTGAAGGTTACCAAAAACTGAAATCTTTAAACTAATCTAAGAAGTAAGCCAATAAATTACTTTATCTGAATTAGCAGGCGAGCCTTGCCAGAAATGGTGGGGCTTTTTTGTGCGTTTCTTTTTTTGGAGGGCGAGTGTTTCTGGGCTCATCTTTGAAGTGTCTTTTCGAGATTATCAGCCTTGTATACAGCAATGCATGCAAAGCCACTTTAGTTGAATAAATCAGCGCTCAAAAAACGCATCAACCAAATCAGCGAGCGACTCCTCTAGTTGTTCTTCAAAAGCGTCGATATCAATACCAAAACTGTCCATATATTTAGCCGCGTTATCACGTGAAAGTGCGACATTCTTTATCTGAAATTCAAGCTCTGGTAGCGTCTTGTCGTAACGGGGCTTAATCGTCCATCGCAAACAGTGACTATTGTTGTCTTTTAGCTTCTTTTTGGCAAATACACAAAATTCTTCGACATAGTCAGCACCCTGCGGCCCAAGGCAACCCGGTTCTATTCGGTACATTACCAGCAGCTTTTTATATAGCGGAAGTCGCGTTTCCATCACATCTTCAAATAGCTTAAAGATTTGATTATCGGAAAATTTTAGGGATTTTACCAGTCGAGTAATGAGTGAATGCAAGATTTCACATTCACCCCATATCTTTACTCCGCTAGTTCGGGATCTTTTATGAACAAAATATCCATGATGATTGCGGGATCCCACTCGCGCATCTCAGCTTCACATTTCAGTCTAATTTCATCTAATTCACTAATGGTAGCAATAGAGAATGCGTCATCAACAATAATGTGGACTAAAAGATAAACATCCCTCCCACGCTTACTAATTCGCACTTCTACGTGCTCGTATGGCACGTCAGACAACGTTTTCTTGAATTTTTTCTCAATTACCGCCGAGATTGCTTCAGGTGGCGCTTTGTTAATTACCTCATTAAGGCTTTCACGCAGAATCTTAAAAGGTACCGGCAACATTGCCGAACCAAGAATAATCAATAAAACAGGATCAACGTACGGCGACAGTGTTCTATATTCCGTCAACTCTAACGCGTAGGCCAAAATAAAAGCGAACAAAATGGATGCACTTAGCACACCGTCTATCAGCCACGTGTGGGAATCCACTTTTACTAAGTCGGACAGCAAATGCTTACCTTTTACACGCATGTAAAGAGAGATACTAAAACAGCCAACCGTTGCCACAACACCGTAGACCATACCAATACCATACTCAGCTGCGTGCCCACCTGCCAATAAACTCTGAACAGAACTCGCGACGGCAAACACACACGTGGCAATGATAATGAGCGACTTAAACATGTTTAGCGTAGGCTCGATTGCCGTATAACCAAAGTGAAACCGGTCATCATCAGGGCGTTGAACCAAGTTAGCTACTTTAAGTGTTAGCATTGACATAACAAAAGCGATTAACGAGTAAGCGGCGTCAAACAAAATAGCGCCTGAGCCCGTTAAAATGGCAAAACCAAGCGCAACAACGACGAATGCGCCTGCAATATAAAAGGAAAGCGTTAATAGGCGCTTTTCTTCAAGGTGATGGAAGCCAATGTCCATGAAAATCACTTCGAAATTAAGGTGCGCGGATTCTACTCCGATATTTTAAAAAAAATAGTGCTTTGAACGAAAATATTGCTATTTTTTTAACCAATTCAGTGATACATAGCGCCTATACAATTTCGACTTAACGCAATGCGTTTTTAACGCCCATTTTGAACTATGAAAATCGTTACCCACCCTTCTATAAAAAGTTACTTTGATGCAGATGAATGCCGACAGGAAGTCGAGCAGGCTTTCTCTCGTGGGCTTGCTTATGCAGGCCATTCTCTAATGGTGCCAGAAACGTATAGTTATCAAGTGCTGCCGCACTTTAACGACCGTTATGCGTTGTTTAATCAGGGTGAGAACTATGAACTTATATCTAATGTTTGTTTACATCGACAAGCTCAACTTCTTGAAGGACAAGGTCGGGCACGCAGCATTGTTTGTAAGCTCCACTGTTGGGGCTATGACAACACAGGCCAGCTTAAAGGTACGCCCCATTTTAAAGATGCCCCTAACGGTCGGTTGAAAAAGGAGTCACTTTCTAAGTGGAACGGTCTTCTATTTCGAGGGCGCGCTCCCAACATGGATTTATTAGACCTCGAGATCCAAGACTACCTCGACTTTGCCGATTACTTTTACGCCGGTTCTGAAACGACGGAATATCAATTTAACTGGAAGACATTTATCGAGATTTATCTAGAGAACTATCATGTGTACTCCATGCACCCCGGGCTTCGCCAGTTTGTTAAGCCCGATGATTTAGAATGGTCGTTTGGCGATGATTTTTCAGTGCAAAAAGTAGGGCTGGGCGATCAACTTACTAAGCGGACGACGCCATGTTACAGAGAGTTCCAAGACGCATTAATAGCACGTTTCGGGCAAACACTTCCGCGCTATGGCGCAATATGGTGTTTTTTGTACCCTAATATTATGATTGAGTGGTACCCAGATATTATCGTTGTCAGTACGATTTACCCCAAGGGGGCCGGCGCGTGTATAAATCACGTAGAGTTTTACTATCCCAAAGCACTGTATAAAGACATGCCAGATTACTTTGCCGCAGAAAAAGCGGCCTATATGGAAACCGCTGTAGAAGACGAAGAAGCCTGCCTGTTGTTAGAAAAAGGTCGAAGGGCACTGTATTTATCGGGCGAAGAAGAATACGGGCCCATCGACCCCTTTTTAGAAGCGGGCGTGGCGCATTTTTACGCCTGGCTTGCTAAACAGCAGTAATCTTAGTGCTTTAAATGGTGTTACTTTACAAAAAAGGAGTTTTGATGAAAAGGCATAAAGGGTCCTGCTTATGCGGCACCGTAAGGTTTGAAATTAAGGGTGATCTAGACAGTTTTTATCTGTGCCACTGCAAACATTGTCAAAAGGATACAGGTTCGGCCTTCGCTGCCAACCTGTTTTCAAGTTCGGCTATATTAACTTGGCTATCGGGTGTTAACGAAGTCACATCCTTTACCCTAAAAAACACGCGTCATAGCAAAAGCTTTTGTAAAATATGTGGTTCAGCTCTACCCAGCGCTCAATCTCAAAATATGCTTGCTGTACCTGCGGGGTGCTTAGATACAAAACTCCTGATTAAGCCTACTGCACATATTTTTAGTGCAAGCAAAGCGGCGTGGGAAGAAAGTTTGGAAACACTTAAAAAATTTGAGCGCTTACCATAAGAAAACCTGTGTTCTTTTGAAAAAACTATAGCCGGGTTATACCGATCCGCATAGATAATCGCCCACTATGTAAGACTTAACATGTTCACAATCGCGGTGTGTTACCGCAAATAATTGCCTGCTTGAATAACAGCAATTCATTTATCGATTGTATTAATGCGGCCCCTCTTTTTGTACTATTTTCGTTAACAAAAACCGGTAACTTTTTCAGAAAATTCTATAGTTCTCACAATCCTAGCTTGACGCCCCTCTTCCCTCACATCATATAAACCATTGATTAAAGTAAATTTTATACATTTGGCACGTGCTATGAATAACCCTTTGTGAATTCTCTCCTCCGTTTTAAAGCAGTATGGAGGCCGAAAAACCAAGGAGTTAGATATGAAAAAGTTAACAATTGCTACATTAATCAGTGCCGCTCTTTCTACTGGCGCATTTGCCGGCAGCGATATAGAAAAAATCGACACTACATTTGCCGATTTGGATAACGATGATAACGGCTATATTTCACGCGAAGAAGCTGACGACGATGAGATTTATGCACATTTTTCAAAAATTGATGCCAACTCAGACATGCAGCTTTCAGCTGAAGAATTTAACACTCATGTTATGAAGTTCCCCCAACATTTCGATGATGAAGTGCTTGCTACTGCAAAATCGATGAAAGAAAGCATGGGCAAACAAGGTACCATGGAAACAAAAGTTGAAGTTGATACCGATGTAGATGAAGTGGTTGCCGCAACGAATGACAAAAGGCTAACTCACGAGCTAAGAGCTGAAACTAAGTTGAATGCCAAAGGAAACCTAAAAAAGACAAATGTTGAAAAAGTCGCGGATGATACCGTTGTTAACGATAACACGGTTATTGCAGATGAAGCGGTAATTGCGCGCAGTAAATTTGAAATGATGGATGCTAATAATGACGGCGAACTGACCAAAGCCGAAGCGTCAAGAAGTGGCGTAACCCGTGACTTCGATAAAATCGACGTAAATGACGACGAATTGATCACACGGGCTGAATTTCAACGTTATCAGCGTACGCCAGAAAATGACCTAGGCGATAATTCGGAAGAGTAATTGTTAAGTAAGATCAGAGCCGCTCGTGCGGCTCTTTTTTGTGGTTTAACAACTTGCTTTGTGAGCATGCATTTATTGCTGTACACGACAGCAACCTTTTTCAAGGTTTTACTACTTTATCGAACAAGGGATTTTTTATGTTAGCTTCCACAGGAATCAAAGGATTATTTGCGTATCGAGCACTGCGAAAAATGAATGGGCACAGTGCGAAACCAACGCAAAATAAAGGCAACCTAGTTACATCTAGCGCATTAAGCAATGCAACGACGCCCCCATCTGTTGCCACAATTATGGGGTCAGCATACGCGATATCTAAGATGACTGATTCACCAAAGATACAGCGCTTTCTATTGAAGTCAACGCTTTCAGTTTCGGTGGCGGGGCTACTGAATGCTGGTCTTAAGCGCTTAATCGGCCGGAAGCGTCCGCGAGCTGAAAGCGGCCCTGAATTCAAAGGACCTGCCTTAAAAGACAAGTTTAACTCCATGCCTTCGGGACATGCTTGCGCAGTAGCGGCAGTCGCGGGCTCAATTCCTCGTACTTCTGGGCCTCTGCTGTTAGCATCAGCGGCAGGTTTGGCTGCCACCGCTGTTATTGGAAGGTCAAGGACAAAACGTGACGCGCATCATCTCTCAGATGTGTTGGTTGGAAGTTGCCTAGGTTTTGGCGTTGCCTACGCGGTGTCCAAACTCGAAAAGCCCGTTGAAGCTAAGGTTGAAGACCAGAAACAAAGTACTTCCCTGACGAACCGATTTAAATAACGCTAAGCACTTAAATATAAGGTGTGTCCCTTTCTGTTTTAAGAGGGACACGCTTATATTAGGTTAAACCTGACGTGTAACATTAGGTCAATTGTTCATTATCCACTTACCCTAAACTGAGACAGTCTCCTGTGTACTTAAAGAAGGCGTTTAGTAAAATCTTAAAGCCTGGCTTTCGTCCTGAAAGATTGATAAATGCCTGGAGATATTCAAGTCGCTAATTCCTAAGTCCGAAATATGCTGGTCCGCTTGATTCGCCCAATGAACTGTTAGCATCAGTTACTCGTGATGACACCACCAATCGAACAATGAGATGGATGTTTTTCGACATTGTCCAAGCGCCTCTCTCTCATATAATCAATCACCCTCTCGGCTTCTTTGTCTCCTGCAAAAGCAGCAAGTCTTGTTAGCGCAGTGGAAAAGTCTTTCATGTTGTGGTTTGCTATAAGTGAATCTTTATAAAAGTCTATCCACCGAGTATTCATGCCGGGTTCACCGGGATTTTCGTTGTTAGAAGGGTCGAAATCAAAAAGTAGCCACCTCAGTGGTCGTAAGACTTCACCTTTTTCATATACTCTGGTTGCATTGCGAGGTTCTTCATGGGGTTTTCCCAGCGAAAACAATCGCCCTCTGTTTGGCGATCCATTGAAAGAATATGCTTTACTGTTTTCCGTAAAGTCTTGTGCAAACTGGGCAAGCCCCCCACCTAAGGAGTGGCCGACGAATGTGACATAGTCATATGCCAAGCTGGGATTAGCATTCGCCTTTTCAATAACTAAATCTCTGAACAACAGGGATGAAGTAAACTGAGAGTCATCGTTTTTGGTACTAAAAAATCGGAAGTTGGCATACATGAAATCTCCAGAACCATCTGTTCCTCTATATGCGATAATCAATTCTTTTTTACCATTCGAAACAGTTCGATGCCAAGCTTGACCATAGAAACCATTACTTTGCATATTCTTAAACTCGTTTTCATCAATGGTTATTTCTTTCCATTGCTCATTGAGAGGAAGGCAAAGAGTTTCGTCTTCAAGGTAAGCTCTATCTGCTACAACAGAATAAACCCATGTTTCTAAAGCATACTTTTTGTCAGCATGGTTTAGCTCTGTATCGCCGACCCAATGATTTTGAAATTCAGAAAGGTGGGCTTTGCGTATAGGTGCTTGGTTAGGGGCTGAGGAGCACCCTGAAAGAAGCAAAATAAGAAAAATAGTACTGAGATTGATTCCCTTCATTAAGTCGTCCCTTCTAAGCACAGAGCTACTACTCAGTTCTTTCAACTCATATTACAATTGTATATATAATATACAAGCAACGATTGTGCAAATACTGTCTTTTTCTGTTTACCATAACTAGCTATGGGACTGCAAAGTACGTAGAGCGGACGCCCTTACATTGAGATCTTTATAAGGATATTTAAAGGACCGAGGGTAGGAGGATAAAGCGTCATTTTTAGTGAATAAGGTCTGATTAGGTTCACTATTGAATTTTATAATATGACAATTCAGTGAATATTAGTGATCTAAGATTGCCATGGAAATTATTTAACCATACAATTTGGTCTAGACCAGGTTGAAATGTAGTTAGAGAATACCTTATGGCTCATTATTTGTTATTGACCCCCGGCCCGTTAACGACGTCAGACACCGTTAAGCAAGCTATGCTCAAAGATTGGTGTACTTGGGATGATGATTACAACATTGATGTTGTACAAAAAATTCGCCAAACCTTAGTCAGTTTGGCAACTAATTCAAACGACTATTCTAGTGTATTGATGCAAGGTAGTGGCACGTCATCGGTTGAGTCTGTACTAGGCAGCGCTATTTTACCCAATGATAAGTTATTAGTGATTAACAATGGCGCTTATGGCAAACGTATGGCTGAGATTTGCCAAGTACTTGGACTTAACCATCAAGTATTAACCTTTAAAGAAACACAGGCACCAGATATAGCATTGATTGCAAACACCTTAACATCGGGTGATTTTAGTCACTTAGCTATGGTGCATTGTGAAACAACCACTGGGATGCTAAATCCTGTCGAAGCGATAGCTGCACTTTGTAGTGAACATAAGGTCCGTTTTATTTTAGATGCTATGTCGAGTTTTGGTGGCATAACTATGAATGTTGCACAGCTAAATATAGAATTTTTGATTAGCTCCGCCAACAAATGCATTCAAGGTGTGCCAGGTTTTGGATTTGTTATCGGCAAACTATCAGCTATAGAACGTTGTAAAGGCAATGCAAAATCATTAAGCCTAGATCTATACGATCAATGGCATACCATGGAACATTCTAATGGCAAGTGGCGTTTTACCTCACCGACACATGTGGTGAGAGCATTTGGTCAAGCACTCGTAGAACTTGAACAAGAAGGTGGTGTAGCTGCTAGGCAAGCTCGTTATCAACAAAACCAGCAATTATTATGCAATGGCATGAAAGAGCTGGGTTTTCAACCTTTATTGCCGATTGAAATGCACTCGCCTATCATCACTTCTTTTTATTCACCAAGCGCACCTGAATATAATTTTAAACGTTTTTATCAGGAATTGAAGCAATTTGGTTTTGTGATTTATCCGGGAAAGGTTTCAGATGCCGACTGCTTCAGGATTGGCAATATTGGCGAAGTGTATCCAGAAGATATTAAACGCCTTGTCTCGGCAGTTGCTCGAGTAAAATATTGGTAAATAAAAAAGGCCGCTTGGCGGCCTTAAGTTAATTTAAAGATAGTTATATAACCTTATTTACTATCTACTTCTATTTCTATCGCACTATGCACCCAGTATTCAATGTTGTAGTCGACCAGTTCGTCGTGTTGGTTAAAGCGTTTACGAATAATTTTTAGGCACAGAGCGCCACTATTTACATTGAGCAATTCGGCTTTGTCATCAGGTATTACAGTAACTATCAAACGGCTACTTTCATGGGTGATATTGACCCTGTAATCGTGTTCAAAAATAGTCGTAATTGAACCGTCTAAGGCCTTGTCTTTTAAACCATCAAATTGAGAAGCTAAACAGTAAATCTCTTCTACCATTATAGGACGTTCATCTAACGATCGGACGCGATATATTTTGTGAAGCTCACCTGAGGTTTTCAGCGAAAATGCTTGCTCTAGTTCCTTATTCGTCGCCAAAGTTTCAAACGAAACTAGCTTGGTTAACGGTATAAAATATTGCTCTTGTGCTAACTGATAAAAATTAACTTTTTTGACTGGATCCCACTTTAATCTGGGAGGGCAGATAAACCAGCCCTTACGATTTTGCCGATAAATTACCCCTTCTGCTTCCAAGCGAGTTAACGCTTCTCTAACGGTAATACGAGTTGATTGAAATTTTTCTAGTAACTCTCGTTCAGAAGGTAGTTTTTTAAGTTCAGGATGTTCAGCAATCAATGCAAATAAGTATTGCCTAATTTCTTGGTAGAGCAGCATAAGCCCCTAGTTTCCTATAAACATCTGTTTTGTCAGAGCTAACCATGGCGTAATTGATACATCGATAGTATGGCATGGTTTTCCTAAATCATCGTAGCGTCTGAGCTCCATTGCCTCAGCAAAACAATTCAGCCGTTCAAAAGCTAACGCTTCGTCATCAGTCATTGGGCCGCCTTGCTGTTGCAAGGTTTGAAAACTCGCCTTTGATAACGTGCTAGGCTCCATGGTGCGCGCTACATAACGTTTTGCTTGTACATGATAACGAATTGGTAGATAAACGCTAGCAGGAAAGCCTTGTTGTTGCAGCCAATCACTAGCAATCACATCGTGATTAATGTGACCCCATTGATCTAAACCTGCCATTTGACGTTGGTCAGCAATAAAGTGACCAATATCATGAAGAAAAGCCGCACAAACTAAGGGTTTCGGCGCTTGCTGTTGTTTAGCATGCCAAGCACTACTGATGGCGTGAGTGCGTTGATTGCAAGATTCTCCGTAAGTTTTATCGCCAAAGTGCTGAAAAAGTTGTTCAATACCTGTCATCACATCGTTGATCATTTATCTGCTTTTCCTGCCGCTGCGGCAAATTTCGCCATGTATTGGTCAAACCACCAAGGAGTTTTGTTGGCATCTTCAAATTGTTCTTTACGTTGCACACAGTTTTTAACGATTTGTGCACCAAGGTAACGAATTGGCTCAGGTGGAAACGAACCTAATGGACCTTTTGCTAAACCACAATTTGACCATGTGTTATTATGGCCTAGCGCTAAAGAAGACAGTATTTCACCACCCAGATAACTTTGTACTACGCCATTGCCAGAATAACCTAACCCATAAAAGACTTTCGGGTTTTCGTTAAGTCGTCCAAAAAACGGAAGCCCAGTAACAGAGCGATCAGAAGCGCCTGTCCAACTGGCTTCAATGTTGAACGCTAATGAAGGGAAAATTTTGTTAAAACTTTTGCCTAACATAGCCTCAAAACCACTTTTTTGATCAAAGGCTGGCAACATCTTGTTGGCATAAGCAAACAAATTTCCACCTTTACCTAACATGAGCCTACCGTCCGCACTTGTTCTATAGTAATGAACAAAAATACGCGAATCTGCCACGGCTTTGCCATGTGATAAACCTACATCAGTTAACGCTTGTGCTTGAGGCTTGGTGATGACCATGTCAGATGACACCAACACATAATGCCGATTAAAGCGAGGAAACATTTGCCCCATCCAACCATTAACTGCTATCACCACTTTTTTGGCTTTTATACTGCCCTGCTTAGTATTAACCTCTGGAGTTGTCGTTTGCTGTAGTGCTGTCATCGGTGAATGTTCATAAATATTCACGCCAAGCGAAAGCGCGGCTTTTTTTAGCCCAAGTACTAACTTTCCTGGATGCAAACTACCAGCAGCATCGGTTGATATAGCTACTTGGGTTAACGGGCTGCCGGAGACCTTAATAGCTTCATGCGCTTTTAATTTTTGCCAACGATTAATACCATATTGATCGAGCAAACTAAGTGGTTGATATAATTTTTTGGCTTGAGCAGCATTATTAGCCGTGTAAATAGCGCCATCGACTCGTATATCAGCATCGATGTGATGTGCCTGACAAAATTTCTTAATATCAAATACCGCTTGCTCAGAAGCCTGAACTAGTCGAATTGCCTCAGTAACGCCAAATAAGCTGATCAAGGTATTGAGTTTAGTGGCAAAGGTTAACATACAACCACCATTACGCCCTGAAGCGCCTTCTCCACATCGTCCTTTTTCGACAATGGTGACATCGGTATTAGGTGATTGTTGTTTAATTTTAATCGCTGTCCATAAGCCGGTAAAACCACCACCAACAATACACACATCAGTGCTGATGTTGCTGGTTAATGGTCTACCAGGTTGATCGCCCGTTAAGGTTAATGCTTGTTTAAACCAAAAAGGCTGAGTATTACTCATGGGCGTAGCTGCCTCGCTCTATTGGCCATGATGTGTTGGATCACCGGAATTGCGTCTGCCAATGAGTCGACAACAAAATGAGCTCCCGCTTGATAAAGCTCAGTATAAGCTTTAGTTTTTAATGCGTTTTGCTCTTCTGATGATAAGTCGCGCCACTCTGACTCTGTTAAACCGATAACATTGCCAGTAACAGCTAAACCTACAGTCCACATACCTGCACGTAACCCTTCTGTGATACCAGGTGCAGAATCATCAAATTTAATACAATTAGCGACATCTTTGATGCCAAGTTTTTGCACGTTTTCAAGCGCCATCCATGGGCCTGGTCTTGAACCAATAGTGTCGTCGCTTGCGACCCAGCAATCTGGGTTATAGCCTTGTTCTGCGGCTGCGGGCACTAAGATTTCCATGACTTCTCTAGGGTAACCAGAGCAAGAGCCAATTTTGATATCTTGTACTCTTAACCACGCAATTGTGTCTAATGCCCCTGCAATTGGTGTTGCATGTTGTGCTACTTTGGCTTTTTGCAATGGCATAAAGGTTTGATAAATTTCATCAACAGTTTCATCTGTCATCGATTGGCCAAACTGAGCTTGCCAACGTTGATCTACGGACGGTAATTGGCCTAAAGTTTTTATATGATCCCACTTCCCCATGCCCATGGGGGCTCGAGCTTCAGCAAGGGAAATATCAAAGTCATATGCTTGTTTAAATGCTTCAACAAAAATAGTAGTTGGTGCGACTGAGCCATAGTCAACCACTGTGCCTGCCCAATCTAAAATTACCGCTTCGATGTGATTCATGTGTTTTCCTTATAAAAAAGTAGGGGGGCTTTAGTGAGTCTCTCATGACTATGGTGATATCCAGCATGAGATGCATGGCTGCGGCGAAGCAACCGAACGCTAAAATACAACATAGAGCCAATCACCAAAGCTCCTCCAAGTGTTGCCACCAAGTAACAAAGGTGGATAAAAAATTCGAGCCAGCTGATCTCAGGAGATGCAAAGGTGCGATAAAGCAAAATGCTGACACTGCCCAAATAGCCAGCTGAATCGGCGAGGTAAATTAAAAAGCCCGCGTTAGCCGTTGAGCCAACAGCGGAGATCATCCGGTCAAACAAAAAACAGTTGTAGGGAATATAGGCAATATATAAACCGGCACCTAACCATACCATCCAGCTTTTGCCGTCAATCCATTGTTGTTCAAAGGCATAAGTAGTCCCCCCTAACAAAACACAGCCAAGCAATATAAAGCCATGATTGCTTAAAAATGCCGTGGTATTATTTTTGATCATCACCATGGCAGCTAAGACGAACAACACCACTCCCGCAATACGAATACCGGCATAAGCAAAGATCGCGGGCTCTTCTCCGTGACCAAGGGCTTGCCATATTTCAGCGGAAAAATTATCGCGAAAATCTCTTAAGCCGGTGAACAACAAAAAACTGGAGATAAGTAATAGAATGCCTGGTGCATAACGGAAAAAGAAAGCTAGACGCTGCTGGCCATTCATCGGTGCACGTGCTTGGCGTGCTAGTTTGTCACTGTGGGAAGGAGCAGGAGTTTGTGCTAAAAAGTACACTGATAAAAACAGCGGTAAAACGAAAATAGCCCCTGTTGTCGCTGGCATCCAATACTCTGTAACGTTTAAGTCTAAAATTAACCATTGGCCAACGGTGCGCACTAAACCTGATGCAACAATAAAAGTGACACTTAAAAAAGCACCCAAAATTTCGGAGGTTTTTCTGCCTTCAAGAAAGCTAAAAACTATGCCCCAAATCATGCCCAATGGAATGCCATTTAAGAACATCATCAGCGGCTTTAGAGATTCAGGTACTAAGGCGAATAATACTAAAGCCAGTTGCGCCGCCATAACCAAAGCCAGCAAAGCTAAAGCCCTGCGATTTGCCGTTAACTCGGAAACGACTTTGATGCCGATGAATTTTGACAATAAATAGCCAAAAACTTGTGCTAATACTAAAGCAATTTTGAAATCTAGCACGCCCATAAAGGCGTCGACTTGTTCAAATTTCCCCACAGAAAAAGGTTTACGAAATGCATACATGCAGAAGTAAGTCATAAATGCCGCTGACGAGGCATAAATCACAAACACGAAAGTGTTGCTACGCTGAAGAAAGTTGCTGATTACCGACATTGATCACTTACCTGAAGAGAGGAGAGCTGGGAAGGTTAACCTTCCCAGTTGACAACTTGATTAAAAGAAGTCGTACTTAAAGCCAATTTGGCCACGGATCCCGTAGTATTCAATTTGGTTTGGACGACTTTCTGAGCCAGTGAAATATTGTAGTGGCTCATCAGTAAGGTTGTTCAGTTCCATGTAAATCATGGCATTGTCGTTAAGGTAATAAGATGCGGTGGCATCAACACTAGTATAGTCACCGTAGTAGGTGTCTAACATCTCGTTGCTTCCGTGATCTTCGATGTATTCACCTTTGTGATTAACCGCAATACGTGCAGCAAAGTTGCCATCATCATAATAAAGTGCAAAGTTATAAAGCTCATCTGCCTGACGAGATATTTTCACTTTGTCATCACGACCTGGGATTTCCATCTCTGAATCCATTAAGGTGAAATTAAAACTCATGCCGAAGTTATCAAGCGATTGATTGATAAATCCAAGGCTTGAGTTGGCAGCAAACTCAATGCCATGTAACCAAGCATCATCACCATTTAATGGGCTTTTCACCGTTACAGAGTTACCACGATAACTGCCTTGATAGCTTTGCGAAAATACTGGGTCAATGATCTGTTTGTAGAAATAACCAACCGAAATAACGCCTGCGTCATCAAAGTAATGTTCATACATTAAATCGAAGTTGTTTGAATAGGTTGGATCAAGCTCTGGATTACCTGAGCGCAATTGGTTTTCCATTTCCAAATAGGTTGCACCTGGTGATAATTGACCAAAATCTGGGCGAGCAAAAGTACGCGTTAGAGCAAGTCGAACATTGGTCATATCATCTTGATGATAAGTCACGTGCAAAGATGGTAATATTGACCAATAATCTTTACTACCATTTTCCGGCTCAACGCTAGTGCCCTGATCATTTTCAACAGCTACGTAACCGTAAACATCCGTTTTTGTTTGTGTCGCTCGAAGCCCACCTAGAATAGTCCACATAGAAGAAGGCTTGTATGTTGCCATGCCGTACGATGATAAATGGCTTTCTTCTAGGTCAAAATTACGGCTTAAACCTCCACCATTTTCGACGACTTCAGAATCACCATCTAAGAAGGTTAGTTTATGATTATTTTCATCCCACCAACGCTTTAAATCATTAACAGGTATCACTTGTGAAAAGTGTTGTTGATAATTGATAGAGAAATTGTCGAGATAGTCACTACGTCCCGGCTGGTCAACTAGGCTAACTCCAAGATCAGCAGCAACCTGAGCAAGTGTTGGTGTTGGACCATATAGATCTTCATTCCAACCATAAAACTTATCGTAGAAGCTAGCATTACGCTCTTTATCTCGATACTTAACACCGGTTTTTAGTTCGAGCTGCTCAGAATAGTTATGGATTAAATCAAACTGGGCAACTATTTTATCTTTTTCTTTAATATCAATGCCATAAAGTTCCACATCGGCTAATACCGCTTGATTCGGATCCATCACCCAATCATTTGGCAAATGCATACCAATTTCTAAGGCAGGATCTGTACCACCATCAATTGTGTTATAAATTAAACCGCTACCTACATCGACACCATCGCGTTCACCTACATCAGTGTCAAACTGCACTCCTTGTTTAAACTTGACTACATAATAGGCATTATCTTTGCCGTTAGGTATATCACCATATTCAAACTGATTTTGATAAGTGCTCAACTTCCATTCGAAACGTGTATTAAAGTCAATATCGTACTCACCACCTAATTCAAACCCTGTCATTTCAGTGATCAGCTCATCATAAATATGCTGTAATTCAACGCGAGTTTTGTTGTAACGTACACGATGTTTATAATGAGTTTCTTCATCCGATAACGTACCGTACATTGCTTTGGCATATACCAAACCATGATCAAGCAAGTATTCACCCGCTACATTTAATCCATATGTTTTTCGTGTACCGGTATAATCTCTAAGCTCTAAGCGATGCACACCAGCAAAACCGTCTGCATCAACTTCACGACGAGGTTCGTAATTATCTGTTGCCCAGTCGCGTTCCCATCCTGTGGCATTAATTAAAAAGCCAAGTTTATTGTTAAGTAAACGATCACCATATAAAATATTAAATGAATGACTACCACCTTCTGCGAGCTCTGAGTCACCAATGCCCAAATTTACCGATAATATGCGCTCATCAGGGGCACGACGCGTAGTAAAATTGATATTACCGCCAATAGCATCTCCTTCCATATCAGGAGTGATCGCTTTAGATACTTCAACGAGCTCAATCATATCAGTAGGAAAAAAATCAAATGCCACTGCACGACTTGTCGTTTCTTCTTCCGCGGTTGGTAGGCGGTCACCATTCATAGACGTTGAGTTCCATTGCGATGGTAAACCTCGTACCGCCACAAACCGACCTTCACCTTGATCTCGCTCAATCGAAACACCTGGCATACGTTGCACTGCTTCAGCAGCGTTACGATCCGGTAATTTACCAATGCCATCAGCTGATAAAACGCTTTTTATATTGTCTGATTCTTTTTGCATATTGGTCGCCATCATAGCACCACGACGCATATAGCCAACCGCAACCAATTCTTCCATGGTATTATCATTGAGGTTTAAATTTAAACTACCTAAATCGACAACCTTGTCATCAACAACGGTAATATCAAAATCAGATGATGGGTAGCCAAGGTACTCAATACGTAATACGTGCTTACCTGCGGGTAAACGTGATAAATTAAATTGTCCTTGATAATTTGATGATGTTTTTGATTTAGTGCCAACAACTGAAATTTTAGCACCAGACAAGGTGCCAGAAGCATCAGTTACTAAACCTGTAATTGAACCATCAGCTAAAGCGGAAAAGCTAGACATAGCTAAAATGCCGGCTGCTATCGGTGTTAGTTTGTACATGTTATCCCCAAGAAAGTGTGCTTAACATTCTGGTCTAGACCAGATGACTTGTAATTATTCTATGGGGTGAATGTGACAAAAGTATTTCACAAATTTTAAAGAAATAACTGTATGAATAGGCACTAACAACCTAGACAATTAATAGCCTATCCTGAATGTCTGTAGTTG